>MGLN01000175.1:21586-21881 GCA_001796045.1 Caulobacterales bacterium RIFOXYB1_FULL_67_16
AGGTGGGCAGCTCCATCATGAAGGGCTCGACCGCGCCGCGCCAGAACACCTTGCGGATCAGAAGCGACACGATCAGGGCGCTGACGATCCCTGCGGCGTAGAGGCCGAACATCACCAGTCCCTGCAGATTGACGACGCCCCAGACGGTCCGGCTGGGAATGAAGGCCGCGATGATCAGCGTATAGACGGGAATCCGGGCCGAGCAGGTCATCAGGGGCGCGACCAGTATGGTGGTCAGCCGGTCGCGGCGCGAGTCGATCACCCGCGCGGCCATGATGCCGGGTATGGCGCAGGC
>MGLN01000175.1:22045-22502 GCA_001796045.1 Caulobacterales bacterium RIFOXYB1_FULL_67_16
ATCCAGCCGATTCCGCCCTCGATGCCGTCCATCAGGGGCGCCGCCCAGCTGAAGACGGCCTGGAACATCACAAAGAGGAGGACGAACAGGATCGCCATCCCCGCGACCGGGTGCAGCAGAACCGAGTCGATCTTCCCGGTCAGGGTGTCGGGCCGCTCGGGCGGGCGCACGCAAGCCTTCATGATCCGCTCGGCCTCGCGGGCCGCATGGCGCAGGGCGGCGGAATCCGGGCTGCTCCACCGGTTTTCATCCTCGACCGCCGCCGCCTCGACCTTCGCCTCGACAGCCGCGATCAGGTCTTCGATCCCGCGCTTGCGGGTGGCCACCGTGGTGATGATCGGCACGCCCAGCTCGGCGGACAGGGCCTCCAGGTCGATGCGCAGCCCCTGGCGCTGGGCGATGTCGTACATGTTCAGCGCCAGGACCATGGGCCGGCCGACGGCCCTCAACTCCAGGA
>MGLN01000176.1:0-17778 GCA_001796045.1 Caulobacterales bacterium RIFOXYB1_FULL_67_16
TGGCGACCTCGGCCTGGACCGCGAAGACGTCGACGGCGTGATAGTGGAGCGCGTGCAGGGTCGCGGCGGTCGGGCTGGGCGTCCAGGCGGTGTTGGCGCCGGTCTTGGGGTGGCCGATCTTCTGCTCCAGCATGTCGGCCATCCGGTCAGGCGCGGCCCACATGCCCTTGCCGATCTGGGCCCGACCCGACAGGCCGCACTTCAGGCCGATGGCGACATTGCGCGCCTCATAGGCGGCGATCCAGGCGCTGGACTTGATGTCGGCCTTGCGCACCACCGGACCCGCCTGCATGGCGGTGTGGATCTCGTCGCCGGTGCGGTCCAGGAAGCCGGTATTGATGAAGACGATCCGGTCCTTCACCGCCTGGATGCAGGCGGCCAGATTGGCCGAGGTGCGGCGCTCCTCGTCCATCACCCCGACCTTGATCGTGTGGCGCGGCAGGGCCAGCAGGTCCTCCACCGCGTCGAACAGCCGGTTCGTGAAGCCGCACTCGTCCGGCCCGTGCATCTTGGGCTTGACGATATAGACCGAGCCCGTGGCGCTGTTGCCGAGCCCGCCCAGTCCCTTCACGTCGTAGAGGGCGATCAGGCTGGTGACCACCGCATCGAGGATGCCTTCGGGCGCCTCGGACCCGTCCGGCAGCCGGACGGCCGGCGTGGTCATCAGATGGCCGACGTTGCGGACGAACAGCAGCGAACGGCCTTTCAGCGTCAGGGTCGAACCATCCGGCGCGGTGAAGGACCGGTCCGGGTTCAGGCGGCGGGTCAGGGTCTTGCCGCCCTTGTCGAAGGTCTCGACCAGGTCGCCCTTCATCAGGCCCAGCCAGTTGCGATAGGCCGCGACCTTGTCGGCGGCGTCGACGGCGGCGACCGAGTCTTCCAGGTCGCAGATGGTGGTCAGGGCCGCCTCCAGCACGACGTCGGCGATCCCGGCCGGATCGTCCCGTCCGATCGGGTGGGCGCGGTCGAAGATCACCTCGATATGGAGGCCGTTGTGGCGGAACAGGCGCGAGCCCTCCGTCCGCCCCGCGAACTGGTCCGAATCCTTCAGGACAATGGCGTCCGCGTCGGTGAGTGCGGTCCATGAGCCCTCGGCCAGGGGCACGGCCTCGTCCAGGAAGGCCTTGGCCCGGGCCACGACCCGGACTCCGCGTTCGGGATCGTAGCCGCCGCCTGTCGGCAGATCGCCCAGGGCGTCCGTGCCGTAAAGGGCGTCGTACAGACTGCCCCAGCGGGCGTTGGCGGCGTTCAGCAGGAAGCGGGCGTTGAGGATCGGCACGACCAGTTGGGGCCCGGCCATGCGGGCGATCTCCTCGTCGACCCCCGTCGTGCCGATAGCGAAGGGCGCCGGCTCATCGACCAGATAGCCGATCTCGCGCAGCAAGGCCTCGGTCGCCGTCGGATCGTGGGGCTGTCCCTTGCGCTCGGCGTGCCAGGCGTCGATCCGGGCCTGAAGGGCGTCCCGCCGGGCCAGGAGGGTGCGGTTCTCGGGCGCGAACCGCGCGAACAGGTCCGCCGCGCCCGACCAGAAGCCCGCCGCATCCCGCCCGAGGCCCGGCAGGACCTCTTGCTCGATCAGGGCCGCGAGTTCGGCGGCGACCTGCAATCCGGCGCGATCTTCATAGACGGTCATGGCGAACCCTTTTCGGCGGCGGCCGGATCGTAACAATGCGTGATCACGCTAAGCCGAGCGCGCGGGCCTCCGCAAGGGTCACGTCGCGTCAGCTCCTTCGCTTTTCGTCGAACACGGGCATACGGCGCCCCCCGCCGCGGTGACGAAGCCTTAACCGCGTCCGTGAACCGGACCTCAAGCGAACTGTCCTACATCTGAAGACACGGACGACCTCGCGTCCGGCTTGCGGAAAGCCTTTCGCCCATGCTGTTTCTTCTGAACGACGTCGTGTTCGACCTGGACGAGGCCTGCCCGGTCACGCCCGCCGACGCGCGCCGGTTCGAGAAGCTGGGCTTCGACTATGTGCTGGAGCTGGGCTGCGAACTGTTCGCCGAGGATCCGCTGCTGCACCGCCACGATCCCGCACGGGCGCGTCGTCTGGCCTGGCTGATCGCCGACCGCAGCCCGGACGTCAATGCGGCCCTGTTCGCCGCGCCCGAGGCCGGATGCAATCCCGATCTGGTCGAGCCGCGCTTCTGCACCCTGCCGGACGCCGTCATGGGACAGCTGCACGACAAGGGCCGTCGCCTCGACGCGATCGCCGCCGATCGCGCCGTGTGGAACCGCCTGGCCGCCTGAAAGCGGCGGCCTTCAAACCCGCGTCAGAACGCCGTGAACAGGATGTGCACGGCGCCGGCCACGGTGAAGATGAAGCCGAAGCCCATCACCAGGCCGATGGCCGGGTGCATCTTGCGCGGGCGCTCGTAGGACGAGCGCGCCAAGCCGGAAACGCGGTCTTCTGGATGGATCACAGCCATCGTCATTTCCTTTCCCTATGGTCCCGGTTCGACCCGGGAGGGGAGCGTCGGGCTCTGACGGCCTGATCGTCCTCCGACCCGACAATGACTCCAATAGCCCCTTATGGCGAGGGGTTATTTGATGTGGCGCAAAGGCGCAGCCTTCCGTGGAAATCGACCTCGGCCTGCTTCTGCGGCTTTACGCGACCGCACAACCTCTGCGACTAAGAACGGAGTTGCGGAGGGGCTTATGAAGCGGACGGGTTGGAGCGCGGGCGTCGCGGCGGCGCTGGCGCTGATGGGGGCGGCGACGGCGGCGCGGGCCGATTGGCTCAAGGCCGAGAGCGAGCGGTTTATCGTCTACAGCGAGGGGAGCGAACGGTCGCTTCGGGACTATGTCCAGAAGCTGGAGACCTTTGACCGGGTCATGCGCTATCGTTCGGGCCTGCCGATGAACGAGGCGCCCCCGCGCAAACTGCCCATCTACCTCGTCGGATCGAGGGCCGGCCTGCTGCGGGTTCACCCTCAGACCGCCCCGAATGTCGTGGGCACCTACTTCCCCACTGCGGAGGACATTTTTGCGGTCGCCATCCGGGGCGAGAACGAGGAAGTCCTGCTGCACGAATACGTGCACCACTTCATGTGGGCCAGCGCGGCCGCCGCCTACCCCGGCTGGTTCGTGGAAGGATTCGCCGAATATTATATGACGGCCGACGTCACGGACGACGAGGTGAAGCTGGGCGGTTACAGCGACAATCGCGCGTATTGGTTGTTCAATGGGACTTGGCTCCCTCTCGAGGTTCTCCTGAGGACCCGACCGGGCGAGGTCACCCGCAGCAGTCACCGCGAGACCTATTACCCCGTCGCCTGGCTGATGACCCACTGGTTCTTGAGCGATCCCGAGCGCTCTCGCCAGCTGGGCGCCTATCTCACGGACGTGGCCGCCGGAGGCGATCCGGTCGAGGCCATGGAGGCCGCCACGGGACTGAGCCTCAACGAACTGCGCTCCGAGCTCCGGAAATACATGATGGGTCGACGGTTGTTGATCCGTACCCTCAGAAGCGACTTTCCGGTGGCAAACATCGTCGTCACCCGTCTCCCCAAGTCCGCCAACGATCTGCTGCTCATCAATCAGAGACTGAAGATCGGCGTGCCTGACGAGGATAGGGCCGCCCTAGGTCAAGAAGTGGCTCGCATAGCCGCCCGGCACGGCGACGACTCCTTGGCGCTCTTGGCCGCCGGTCACGCCGGCATGCATTTCGGCGACCGCCCTGCTGGAGAGCGCGCCTTGCAACGGTTGATCGAGCTTGAGCCCGACAACGTCGAGGCCTTGCAGTTCCTGGCGCAGGAACGGCTACGCCGCGCGGATGAGACGGAAAACGACACCGAACGGATGACGCTGAAGCGTGAAGCCAGACTTTATCTTGGCCGCGCCTATGCCGCCGCAGAGAACGACTATCGAACCCTGATGCTGATCGCCGAGTGGCGGAGCGGCGAGCCCGGCTATCCCAATGAGAACGACATGCTGACCTTGGGCCTCGCCTTTGACCGCGCGCCGCAACTGGCCGAAGTCCGCCTGAGCTACGCCGCCGCCCTGATCGAAACCGAAGACAAGGATGAGGCGATCAGAGTGCTCGGACCCTTGGCCAACAATCCGCACGGCGGAGGGGCGGCGGATTTGGCGGCGCGGATGATCGCCGCTCTGGAGAGCGGAGAAGCCATGCCGGCGCTCGACGAACCCATTATTGACGACGACTCTTCGGTCCAGCCGCCTGCGCCGCCCGAAGCCCCGCCTGAATCGCCCCCGGTGCCCGCCGGCGAGTGACTTTCTGCGCCGGGCGCGCTAGTCGCGCGCCATGTCCACATTGACCCTGCCTGAAGAAGCGGCGCGCCGGCGCACCTTCGCCATCATCGCCCACCCGGACGCCGGCAAGACGACCCTGACCGAGCACATCCTGCTGGCCGGGGGCGCCATTCGTGCGGCCGGCGCCGTGCGGGCGCGGGGCGAGAACCGCCGGACGCGGTCCGACTGGATGAAGATCGAGAAGGAGCGCGGCATTTCCGTCAGCGCCTCGGTCATGACGTTCGAGCACGACGGCAAGATGTTCAACCTGCTCGACACCCCGGGGCACGAGGACTTCTCGGAAGACACCTATCGCACCCTGACCGCCGCCGACTGCGCCATCATGGTGCTGGACGCCGCCAAGGGGATCGAGCCGCAGACGCTGAAACTGTTCGAGGTCTGCCGGCTGCGCGACATTCCGATCATCACCTTCATCAACAAGCTGGACCGCGAGGCCCAGGACCCGATGGCCCTGCTGGACGACATCGCCTCGCGGCTGCAACTGGACCCGGCGCCCATCTGGTGGCCGGCCGAGAGCGGCAATCGTCTGCGCGGCATGGTCGAGGTCGGGACCGGCCGGTTCCAGCCCTATGCCCGCAAGGCCGCCGGCGCCGCTGAGGACCCCGACCATCCCCCCGCCCTGCCCCTGGACCAGGCGGCCCAGTATTTCGAGGCGGGCGAGCAGGAGGCCCTGAGCGAGGCGGTGGAACTGGTCGAGGGCGGCTATCCGGCCTTTGACCGTCAGGCCTTCCTGGAGGGCCATATGACCCCGGTCCTGTGGGGTTCGGCCCTGCGCCATTTCGGCATAGACGAACTGCTGAAGGCCATCGGCGACTGGGCCCCGGCGCCCAAGGTCATGAAGGCGCGGAAAGAAGCCCCGCCTGAGACCCGCAACGCCCCGGCGCCCGTAGAGACGACGGTGGAGCCCGGCGCCGACGAGGTCACCGGCTTCGTCTTCAAGGTCCAGGCCAATATGGACCCCAACCACCGCGACCGGATCGCCATGTTCCGCATGGCCTCGGGCGCCTTCAAGCGCGGCATGAAGCTGAAGGTCCAGAACACCGGCAAATCCCTGTCGGTCAATGCGCCGATCATGTTCTTCGCCAGCGACCGCGAACTGGCCGACGACGCCTTCGCCGGCGACGTGATCGGCATTCCGAACCACGGGGTGCTGCGGGTGGGCGACAGCTTGTCGGAGAGCGGCGTGGTGCGGTTCGCCGGCCTGCCGAACTTCGCGCCTGAAATCCTGCAACGGGTGCGGGTCAAGGATCCGCTGAAGGCCAAACACCTGAAGAAGGCGCTGGAGGGCCTGGCCGAGGAAGGCGTGACCCAGCTGTTCCGCCCGGAGATCGGGGCCGACTTCATCGTCGGCGCCGTGGGCCAGCTGCAGTTCGAGGTCATGGCCGACCGGCTGGGCGAGGAATACGGCCTGGACGTCCTCTTCGAACCCAGCCCCTATGCCGAGGCCCGCTGGATCGCCCCGACCGCCGAAGGGGCCGACGCCGACCTGGAGGACTTCATGGGCAAATACCGCCCCCAGATGGCCCGCGACATCGACCAGGCCCCCGTCTTCCTGGCCAAGTCCAGCTGGGAGACCGGCTACGTCGGCGAACGCTTCCCCAAGGTGGCCTTCACCAAGACCAAGGAGCGGGGTTAACCCCGCGCCATGGCGTCCTCGATGATCTTGGTCGCCTTGTCCGGCCCAAGGCCATAGGCGACGGCGGTACGGAACTTGCCGTCCGGCCCCATCAGATAGACGGTCAGGGCGTGGTTCATCGTATAGCCCTCGCCCTCGCCGACCTTCTCGTAATAGGCGCGGTAGGCGCGGGCGGCCTGGGCGACCTGGTCCGGCGCGCCCGTGAGGCCGATGGTGCCCTTGGGGAAGCCGTCTGAGGACAGATAGTCCTTCAGCTGCTGCGGCGTGTCGCGTTCGGGGTCGATGCTGACGAAGACGATCTGGAGGTCGTCGGCCTTGTCGCCCAGCCGCTGCTGCACGGCGCCCAGCTCCGCCAGGGTGGTGGGGCAGAATTCGGGGCAGTACGTGAAGCCAAAGAAGACGAGGCTCCATTTGCCGTTCAGCAGGGTCTGGTCGACCGGGGCGCCGTCCTGGTTCACCAGCTGGAAATCGCCGCCGATCAGGGGCTGGCCGCTGGAGGAGACCTCGGCCGTCGCGGGGGCGCGGCTGGACACCACCACAACGGTGACGATGGCCAGGGCGGCGGCGATGGCGAAACAGGCGCCCGCGAACAGCAGGATGGAACGGCGCGGCATGACGACCTCTGACGAAAACCTCGGACCCGGTCTATAGAAGGCCGGTGACCTTCGCAGAAGACCGCATCGCGCCGCAGGCGCCCCCGGCCCTGACCGAGGCGGGTCGAGACGACGTCCCCCGGCGGGGACGGGGCTTTTCGCTGCGCACCCTGATCGTCCTGCGCTGGCTGACCATCCTGGGCCAGAGCACGGCCATATTGACGGCGTCCCAGGGCCTGCACTTTCCGCTGCCGCTCTGGCCCTGTCTGATCGTCATCGCGATCAGCGCGGCGGTCAATGTCGGGGCCATGGCCCGGGTGCGGCGGCTGGAGGCCAGCCTGCCGGATGGGCGGACCACGGCGATCCATCTGGGGTTCGATATCTTCCAGCTGGGGCTTCTGCTGGGCCTGACCGGCGGGCTGGAGAACCCCTTCTGTCTGCTCTTGGTGGCTCCGGTCACCATTGCGGCGGCCGCCCTGCCCGCGCGCCAGGCCGTGGCGCTGGGCCTTCTGGCCCTGATCGCCGTGGGGGTGCTGTTCTTCTGGTCCGAGCCCCTGCCCTGGCGTCCGGGCGAGAATTTCCACCTGCCCCTGCTCTATCGGCTGGGCATGGTCATGGCCCTAGTGACGGGGGTGGTCTTCACCGCCGGCTACGCTTGGCGAGTGGCGGCCGATGCGGAGAAGCTGGAGCTGGCTCTGGCCACGACCCAGGACGTGCTGCAGCGCGAGCAGAGACTGGCGGCCCTGGGCGGGCTGGCGGCGGCGGCGGCGCACGAACTGGGCACGCCGCTCGCCACCATCCAGGTGGTGGCCAAGGAGCTGCAGCGCGCCTCGCTCCCCGACAGCGAGGCGGCCGAGGACGCCGCCCTGATCCTGCAGCAGGCCGAACGATGCCGGGGCATACTGGCCCAGCTGTCGCGCCAGCCGGAGGGGGACGACGCCCTCTACGCCGACGTGGCCCTGAAGGCCCTGCTGGAGGAGGTGGTGGAGCCGCACCGGGGCTTCGATCTGGTGTTCGAGGTGCTGGTGAAGACCCCGCCCGGCCAGCCCGCCCCGCGCGTGCGCCGGATGCCGGAGGTGGTGCACGGCCTGTCGACCCTGGTCGAGAACGCCGCCGACTTCGCCGCCTCGACCGTGCGGATCCAGGCCCAGGTCGACGCCGGCTGGATCGAGATCGCCATTCTGGACGACGGGCCGGGCTTTCCCGGCGACATCCTGCCCCGGCTGGGCGAGCCCTATGTGACCAGCCGGCCCCACGGCAAGGCGCGCCTGGCCCTGGCGGCCCAGATCGCCGCCGCCGCCTCCGGCGCGGGACGCAGCCGGCCGGAGACCACGGTCGCGCCCAGCCAGGGCGGCATGGGCCTGGGGTTCTTCATCGCCCGCACCCTGCTGGAACGGACCGGCGGCGTGGTCAGCGTGGGCCAGGGCCTGCCGCGCCCAGGCGCCGCCGCCGACGGGCGTTCCCCTCTGCGCGGCGCGCGGGTGGCGGTGCGCTGGGCCCGCCCGGCCCTGGAAGTGGCGGCCTGAGCGTCCGAACCCTTCGAAGCCGCGTATTGGGTCGAAGCGTCGCAGGCGAGACCTTGGCCTTGACCCGCAAAGCCGACATCCCGACTTGAAAGGGCAGGAGAACAGAATGTCCGAACTCGAGACCCGTATCGCCGCCCTGCCCGACAAGTCCCTGCTGCTGCTGGACGACGACCAGGCCCTGCGCACCCGGATGGGCCGGGCCCTGGAGTCGCGCGGCTTCCAGGTGACCACCGCGGGCTCGGTGGCCGAGGCGACCCAGTTGCTGCGCGATCAGGCCCCGGCCTTCGCCGTGCTGGACATGCGGCTGGAGGACGGCAACGGCCTGAAGATCGTCGAGGCGGTGCGCGAACGGCGCGAGGACGCCCGGATCGTCATGCTGACCGGATACGGCGCCATCGCCACCGCCGTGGCGGCGGTCAAGGCCGGAGCGGTCGACTATCTGTCCAAGCCCGCCGACGCCGACGACGTGGTCAAGGCCCTGCTGGCCACGGCCGACGAGGCGCCCGAGCCGCCCGAGAACCCGATGAGCGCCGACCGGGTGCGCTGGGAGCATATCCAGCGGGTCTACGAGCTGTGCGACCACAATGTCTCGGAGACCGCACGCCGCCTGGGCATGCACCGCCGCACCCTGCAGCGCATCCTGGCCAAGCGCGCGCCGCGCTGAAGCCTAGCCCGACTTGCCTAGGAGCCCGCTCAGCCGGGCCAGCTGCGGCTTGACGATCGGCGTCGTCAGCATGGTCGAACCGACCGCCATCAGCAGCAGGGCGGTGAAGGTCTCGTTGGTGATGATCTGCTTGTCCAACAGGATGTTGGCGAAGATGATCATGATCAGGGCCTTGGTCTGAAGCAGCCAGCCGATGATCGAGGCCTCGCCCTTCTCCCACTTCAGGATGCGGCCGGCCATGTGCACCCCGGCCAGCTTGCCCGCCACCGAGGCGACCAGAAGCACCGCCGCCGCCGCGAACACCGCCACCCCGCCGACGTCCCACTGGGTCCGCAAGCCCGTCGACAGGAAGAAGACCGGCATCACCGCCAGCAGGATGTGATTGCGGAACAGGTCCATCTTGGCCTGGTCAAACCAGCGGTGATCCAGCACCGCCCCGGCCAAAAACGCCCCGACCATGAAGTGCAGGCCCGACCAGTCGCCCGCAAAGCCGCAGGCGGCCAGCCAGATCAGGGCGACATACCAGCGGTCCCCCTCCGGCAGCCGCTTCATCAGCCAGCGCACCGCCCAGGCCGCCACGGCGAACCCGACCAGGAACCCGACCTGACGCCCGACCCGCTCCCAATCCAGCAGGATCAGGGCCAGCACGCCCCAGATGGCCACATCGTCCAGACTGGCGTAGCGCAGGATCCTCTGGCCGATGGGCTGACGCAGGATCTCCATCTTCTCCATGAACAGGATCAGGATCGGCAGGGCGGTGACGGCGCAGGCCATGCCGATCCCCAGCACCACCTGCCAGGTCTGGCCCTTCGGCCCGGCCCATCCGGGAAACTGCAGCATGCCCAGCGCGGCCAACGACCCGAGGGCCAGAGGCGCAATAAGGGCCAGGCCCGAGGTGACGGCGGTCTCGCCCCGCTTCTCCCAGGCCTTGTGCAGATCCAGCTCCAGGCCGGCGATGAAGACGAAGATCATGACCGCCCACCAGGCCACCCCGTTCAGGGCCGTGATCACCTGGGGATTGAAGACGGTGTCGTAATAGGCCGGGAAGGCCGCGCCCAGGACGCCCGGCCCCAGCAGGATCCCGCCGATGATCTGCACTACCACCAGGGGGGCGTAATGATCGGTCTTCAGCCCGCGCCAGATCAGATAGGGGATGCTGAAGATGATCAGCATGGCGACCAGATAAAGCTCGGTCGTGTTCATCACGTGCGGCATCCCACCCCTCCCAAGGCGACGCTACGACCCATACGCCGCATCCGTCTGTCGGGATGTCACGCGTCCGGGCGCCCCTAAGGGCGATGACTGGAGCGGGCGATGGGAATCGAACCCACGACATTCAGCTTGGGAAGCTGACGTTCTACCTCTGAACTACGCCCGCGCGAGACCTTCCTTAGACGGAGGTCTGGCGCGGCTCAAGGCGGCGGGGCAAGGTCTTCTGAGGGGAGGAAGGGAAATGCGGCGAAACGACCGGGGCGGCGGCCCCCACGGCTTGGGCTTCGGCTGTCTGGCCGCCGCGATCCTGGCGGGCGTGGCGGCGGCGGCGCTGTGGGTGATCTTCGCCTGGGGCGTCAATCAGGCCTGAGCGCCGCCGCCGTCCTTTTCCGCTATTCGACGCTTTCGACGGCGACGCCGCGCGATTGCAGGATCGACTGGACGCTGTCGTCGCCGGTCAGGTGGGCGGCGCCCACGGCGATGAAGGCCGTGCCGGAGCCCTGCAGCAGGGTCTGGATCTGATTGGCCCAGTCGGTGTTCCGGTCGACCAGCAGCACCTTGTACAGTTCCGGAGCGTCGGTCTTCATGTCCTCGACCACGATCCGGTCCAGGGCCTCGACGTCGCCCTTGGCCCAGGCCTCGACCATGGAGTCGAGGATGACCACCGCCTGGTCGTAGTCCTTCAGGGTCTCGCGCAGGAACTCCAGCTGGACGTCGTCGGGCAGGGTGGCCAGAAGGCCGATCTGCTTCTCCAGGGTCTCGAAGCCGTGCAGGCTCTTGCCGGCGGCCTGGGCGCGGGCCTTCAGGGCCAGTTCGACGCCCGACTGGGGATCATAGCCGGCCTTGATCAGGGGCGCGACCGACAGGGACAGGGCGGCCAGCCAGGGCTTCAGAGGGTCCATCTGGGCGGCGGAGGCGCCGATCGCCTTGGCGGCCGCGTCCAGCTGGGCCAGTTCCTCCGGGGTCAGGCGGCTGGACAGGGGCGTCTGGGGCGACAGGCCGTACTGCTGGATCAGGGGCATCATGGCCGCCTGGTCTTCCGGATTGGTGATCTCGAACCAGACGTCGCTGGCGCTGTCGAAGGCGGCGTTGACGCGCGGGCTGGCCCAGCCGGTGGTCGGGCGCAGCACATGGACCGAGCCGAACAGATACAGGGTCGAGTCCGCATCCTTGATCACCCACAGGGCCGGGCCTTCGCCCTGGATGGGCGCGGCGGCCGCAGCGGCGGCAGGCGCCGGGGCGGCCTGGGCGAGGGCCTGGGCCGGGGCGCCGGCGATGGCGAAGACAAGCGCCAGGCCGGCGGCGACGCCGACGGCGCCCTGGGCCAGATTGGAGACGGAGGATTTGAGGCGTTTGGCGAGAGTCATGGGTGTTTCCTTGGGTTGATAAGGCAAAGCGGAGACAAAGGGAGTCAGGCCAGGCCGCGTCGGGCGGACACGATGGCGGAGACGAAAAGATAGAGGGCCATCAGGACGGCGTAGACGTCCCAGGCGGTGATGGGCGGCAGCAGACCGAGTCGTTCGCCCGCCGCCCACAGGAACAACAGCCCCTGACCCAGGAAGAAGGTCGCGGTTGCGGCCTCGAGGGTGGCGCGGCGCAGCAGCTCGTCGACACTGCCCCAGACCTTTAGGTTCAGGGCCGTGTGGGCGGCGAACAGCAGGACGATCAGGCCCAGGGCGACGACCGGCGCCAGTCCTGCCAGGGCGAAGACCATGGGCAGCAGAAGGATGAGGCCGGAGAAACCCATAACCGCCGCCTGAAGCCGGGCCTGCCGGCCCTCCTCGGCCGAGGCCGGTTCCTCCATCGCGTACATTTTCGCCAGACGCCGCGGGTCGAAGCTGATCAGGATGACGGCGACCGCGCCGATCATCAGGGCGACGCCCGTCAAGGCGGCCATGGCGTCGGACCAGCGAACCTCCACGCCGTCGAAGGCGTTCGGCCCGATCAACTGGGGCAGGAGGGTCCGGCCGAAGACATAGCCGGCGCCCCCCATGACGGCGCCGCAGCCGAAGGCGACCAGCAGGCGACGCGGCAGGCGAGGATTTTTGGGGGAAGAAACGGTCATCCGTTGCTCTCCTCTTCCGAGAAAATGGATTCGATCGGTTGTTCGAAGATACGGGCGATCTTGAAGGCCAGCGGCAGGGACGGGTCGTAGCGACCGGTCTCCAGCGCGTTGACCGTCTGACGCGACACGCCCAGCAGTTCAGCGAGATGGGCCTGGGACCAGTCGCGCTCGGCCCGCAGCACCTTGAGGCGGTTGTTCATGGTTCAGGCCCTCACCGCCGCGCCAGCCACCACCACCCCCAGACGACGCCATAGCCGATCAGCATCAGGGTCATCAGACCCACGGCGCCGGTGGCGGCATAGGCGGCGGGGTCGGTGCGCCCGTCAAACCAGGCAGGAAGGGTCAGCCGAGCCGCCGGCGGGGTGGAGGCCAGGATGATGAACACCCCCCCCACCGCCAGACCGCCCGAGCCGCCGTAGAACCAGGAGGCCTTGTGGGCCTCGCGCGCCGCCTCGTCGATGCGGGCCATCCAGGCCACGCCCAGCCAGAGGGACAAGGCCATCATCAGCACCGCCATGACGGCGACGATGATCAAGATGGCGGCGTCCTCGGCGATCAATCCCTTTTCCGAGGCCAGCACCGCGACGACGCCGCCTACGACGACCAGCACCACGATGGCCAGAACGCCCGCGAGCGAGAGAGCGATGATTTTCCAGAGGCCCTTGGCCATGACAATACTCCTTGTCGTTATGACAAGGACGCTTGTCTCACAACAAGCAGATACATGTCAAGCACCCTTGTCAAAGAGACAAGGTCAGTTGTCTGTCGGCCCCGTCAGCTCCGGCCGGGTGATGAGGCGCGGCTGGGTTTCGACCTGGGCGAGGGCGGGGATTTCCTTGCCCTCGTGGTCCACCTGCAGATCCTCGAACCGGCGGGCGGAGACCATGACCTGGCTCTCCAGCGAACCGACGAACTGGTTGTATTTGCCCACCGCCTGATCCAGGGCCCGACCCACCGCCGAGGCGTGGCCGCCCATGACCGACAACCGCTTGTAGAGTTCGCGGCCCAGGGCCGCGACCTTGTCGGCGTTGGCCGCCTGTTCCTCGGCGCGCCAGCCGTAGGCCACGGCCTTGCACAGGGCGAACAGGGTGGAGGGGGTGGCGATGACGACCCGCGATTCCATCGCGTCCGACAGCAGGTTCGGCGCATGGTCCAGGGCGGTGGACAGGAAGCTGTCGCCCGGCACGAACAGGACGACGAAATCCGGGCTGGGCTTGAACTGGTCCTGATAGGCCTTGGACGACAGCTGGCGGACGTGGGTCTTCAGGCTGGCGGCGATCCGCAGGCCCATAGACCGGGCGCGCGTCTCCTCGTCCCCCTCCTCCTCATCGAAGGCCAGCGGCACCTTGGCGTCGATGACGAACAGGCCGCCGCCCGGCAAGCGCACCAGAAAGTCGGGCCGGTTCTGCCGCCCCTCGTCGTCGGCGCTGGAGGTCTGTTCGGTGAAGTCGAACCGGCCGGCCATGCCCGCGGCCTCCAGCACATTGCGGCAGGTCTGTTCGCCCCAGCGGCCGCGCCGCCCGGTGTTGCCGCGCAGGGCCTCGGTCAGTTTGCGCGCCTCGTCGCGCGTCGCCGACGAGGCGGCCATCAGCTGGGTCAGCTGCTCCTTCAGGCCGCCGGTCTCCTCGGCCCGGGCCTTTTCCAGCGCCGCCACATGTTCCTGAAACTTGGTCAGGGTGTCGGCCACCGGCTTCAGCTGGGCCGCCATCCGCTCGCGCGCCAGCTGGTCCTGGGCGCGGAAGGTCTCGGTCGCGCGACTGACCATCTGGTCGGCCACCGCCTGGGCCGACTGGGCCGCCTGGGCCTTCAGCAGTTCGCCCATGGTGACCCGGCTCTCCTCGACCAGATCGATCCGCGCCTGGGCCGCCGCCAGCTCGCTTCGCGCCCTCTGCCAGCCCATAAAGGCCCACAGAAAACCGCCGCCCAGAGCGACGGCGACGACGGCGAGGATCAGCACGAGCATGTTCATGCTCCGTTCCTAGCCGGAGTCGCCGCGCGGCGAAAGACGCGCGAGGTCTAGGCCGGCCGTCTGGCCCGTAGAGCCTGAACAATGGTGCCGTCGTCGAGCCAGTCCAGTTCGCCGCCCACCGGCACGCCGCGCGCCAGGGAGGTGACCTGGACGTAGGGGCCGGCGATCCGCTCGGCGACATAATGGGCGGTGGTCTGGCCGTCGACCGTGGCCGGGAGGGCCAGGACGACCTCGCGCACGGCCACGCCCTTCACCCGTCCGACCAGTTCGGCGATGCGCAGATGTTCGGGGCCGACGCCGTCCAGGGCGGACAACAGGCCGCCCAGCACATGATATTTGCCGCGGAAGGCGCCGGACCGCTCCATGGCCCACAGGGCGCCGGCTTCCTCGACCACGCAGATCAGGCCGTTGTCGCGCGATCCGTCCGAACAGATGGCGCAGGGATCGCGCGTGTCGGGCGCGCCGCAGACCGAGCAGGAGACCACATTCTCGGCCGTCTCGGCCAGGGACGCCGCCAGGGGCACAAGCAGCTGCTCGCGCCGCTTCAGCAGGGCCAGGGCCGCGCGCCGGGCCGAACGCGGCCCCAGGCCCGGAAGCTTGGCGAGAAGGGAGATGAGCCGTTCGATCTCGGGCCCGGCGGAGGCGGCCATCAGAACAGTTTCGGCATTCCGGGGATATTCATCCCGGCCATCGGCCCGGCGGCCTCGCGCATCAGGGCGTGGTTGGCCTCGTCCAGCTTGCGCTTGGCGTCGGCATGGGCGGCCACGATCAGATCGGCCAGGATCTCGCCCTCGCCCGGCGTCAGCAGGCTGTCGTCGATCCGGATCGCCGTGATCTCGCCGGCGCCCTTCAGGGCCACGGTCACCAGACCCCCGCCCGAGGAGCCCTCGGCGGTGGTTTCGGCCATCTTCGCCTGGGCGTCCTGCAGCTTTTGCTGCATCGCCTGGGCCTGCTGCATTAATTGGGTCAGGTCTTTCATGCCCCCAAGATAAGACGAAGCCGGGCGGTGCGACAGGGGGGCCGGCCGCGAACAGGCGCCGATTCGGAAACGATGGATTGCGACATTCGCACTTGAAGCGGTTACGGAACCGATTAAATCAGCACCTGCATTTGTTGCTTTTAATCAGGACGCCTTCCCATGGCCTATGATTCCGTTACCCAACGCGACGCCCCGCTGTCGGACGCCGCCCTGTCGCAGCTCTTCACCGAGGCGCGCACCCGCAACGCCTGGAGCGACCGGCCGGTCGCGCCGGAACTGCTGCAGAAACTGTACGACCTCACCAAATTCGGCCCCACGGCGGTCAACGCCAGCCCGGCGCGGTTCGTCTTCGTCACCTCGCCCGAGGCCAAGGCGCGCCTGATCCCGCTGATGAGCGAGGGCAATCGCGCCAAGACCCAGCAGGCCCCGGTGAACCTGATCATCGGTCAGGACATCGACTTCCACGACCACCTGGACACCCTGTTCCCGCATGCGCCGGGGGCCAAGGCCTGGTTCGCCGACGAGGCGGGCCGTCGCGAGACGGCCTTCCGCAACGCCTCGCTGCAAGGCGGCTATCTGACCATCGCCGCCCGGGCGCTCGGTCTGGACGTCGGCCCCATGTCCGGCTTCGACGCGGCGGCGGTGAAGGCGGAGTTCTTCCCCGACAGCAATGTCGAGCCGAACTACATCCTCAACCTCGGCTACGGCACGGACGAGAATCTCTTCCCCCGCTCGCCGCGCCTGTCGTTCGACGAGGCGGCGACGATTCTCTGAGGATCACGCAACAAAAAGGGGCGGACCGCAGGCCGCCCCTTTCCAATTCCCGCCCTGGAGCCGTCAGTTGTTAGACGGCGCCTGGCTGGTGGCAGCGGGCGGCGCCGCAGGGCTTTCTTGCGTCGTCGCCGGAGCGCCCACGGCCGGGGGTTCGCCGGTCGCTTCGGTCGCCGGCGCGCCCTCTGCGGCCGGGACCTCGCCTTCCGCCGGAGCCGCCGCGCCCGGCTGACGCGCCGGATCGGGCGCCGGGATGGCGAAACCGCTAGAGCCCTGGTTCCGCAGCCAGGCGATCAGATTGATCCGGGTCTGGGTGTCGCGAATGCCGGCGAAGGACATCTTGGTGCCGGGCACATAGCGGGCCGGGGCGGTGATGAAGCTGTTCAGCTCGTCATAGCCCCAGGTCGGCGCCTCGGCCTTGTGCTGGGCCATGGCGTCCGAATAGGCGAAGCCCGCACGGTGCATGACCGGGCCGCCAACCACGCCGAACAGATTGGGGCCGATGCCGTCCGCCCCACCCTGCGCCGCATTATGGCAGGCCTGGCAGCGGGCGAAGGCGGCCTCGCCGGCGGCCAGATCGGCGGCGGGCAGGACCGTGCCCCAGTCCGGCGGCAGCTCGGCCTGCTCGGCCCCGGCCGCCTCGTCGGGCGCATCGACGAAATAGCCCATCTTTTCCGGCGGCTCGGAATGATAGATCAGGCCCGACGCCTGCTGCACGACAATGATGACGAAGGCCGTCCCCAGAGCCGCACCGAAAATCTTGTTCCATTTCAGATCGCCGCTCATGCGCGTCGTCTCTTCCCGTCCCAGAGGTTTCCCGAACTCGCTATCTTACGCAGCGAAGCCTTCCTTGCCTGATCAGGTCTTACACGCTAGCGCGGGGTTCGCAACCGGCGCGAAGACTTCACGAACGTCGGTCGATCCCGGCGAGCTTCGAGTAGACCCATGAATCCATTGATAATGATACCCGCTCGCATGGCGGCGACCCGTCTGCCGAACAAGCCGCTGGCCGATATCGGCGGCAAGCCGATGATCGTGCGGGCCTATCAGCAGGCCGAGGCCTCGGGCCTGCCGGTCGTGGTCGCCGCAGGCGATCCCGAGATCGTGGAGGCCGTCGAGGCCGCCGGCGGACGGGCCGTTCTGACCGATCCCGACCTGCCCTCGGGCTCGGACCGGATCCGCGCGGCCGTGGACGCCATCGACCCGCAAGGCGATTTCGACGCCGTGATCAATGTTCAGGGCGACATGCCCTTCGCCGACCCGGGCCTGGCCGTGGCCTGCGCCGCCGTTCTGCACGGCGAACCGACCTGCGACATCGCGACCCTGGTCGCCGCGGAGGCCGATCTGTCGGACCGCGCCAATCCTGACGTGGTCAAGGCGGTCCTAGCCCTGGGAGAGAATGAGCGCCAGGCCCGCGCCCTCTATTTCACGCGTTCGACCCTGTACGGCGACGCCCCCGTCTGGCGTCACATCGGCGTCTACGGCTATCGCCGCGCGGCCCTGAACCGCTTCTGCGCCGCGCCTCCGTCGCCGCTGGAGAAGCGCGAGAAGCTGGAGCAGCTGCGGGCGTTGGAGATGGGGATGCAGATCTGGGCCGCCGTCATCGACGAAGCCCCACTGTCCGTCGACAATCCCGCCGACCTGGAAGCGGCGCGGGCCTTGGCCTGACGGCGACGAACGCCTCTCCCTCCCCCTCGGGGGAGGGTGGCTGAGCCGCAGGCGAAGCCGGGTGGGGACGGCCCGGCAAGACCGCAGACCATAGTTGATAGATCTGTGGCCGAAGTTGATATCTGTGGCTGATCGCCCTGCCGCCCCCACCCGGTCGCTTCGCGACCACCCTCCCCGAGGGGGAGGGAGAAGCGTTGCCTACCCCTCCTCCGCCCAGGCCTTGATCAGGCTGTGGGCGATGGCGAAGGGGGGCGGGGCCGAAATCGTCGGATGCTCGCCCGCCAGCACCGCCCTGGCTTCGGCCCGCGTCAGCCAGGCCACGCTCTCCAGCTCGGTCTGATCCGGCCGGGCCTGGTCGTCCGAGACCTCGGCGATCAGGCCGATCATCAGCTGTGACGGGAAGGGCCAGGGCTGACTGGAGT
>MGLN01000176.1:17851-24189 GCA_001796045.1 Caulobacterales bacterium RIFOXYB1_FULL_67_16
GCCGGGCTCCAGGAAGCCCGCCAGGGCCGACATCCGCCCCGCCGGCCAGGCCGCCTGGCGGCCCAGCAGACAGACCGGCTCGGCCCCGCCCTTATAGACCGGCAGCATGATGGTGACCGGATCGACGCGCGGGAAATGCTCGGTCCCGCAGGCCGGGCAGCGCCGCTTCCACCCGCCCGAGGCCGTCTCGCTCAGCGTGCCGCAATTGGCGCAGAAGCCGTGTTTGCGTCGCCAGTCGAACAGGCTCTTGGCCCCGCCCGCCATGGCCGCATCCTGGGCTGGCAGGATGGCCGCGGCGCTGCGCATTTCGTGAAAGACGCCCAACCCCTTGACCGGCCCCCCAGCCGGGTCGATGGAGCCCTCGAACTCGACGGCGAAGACCGGCGCCGCCTTCCACAGGCCCAGGAAGGCTTCGCGGTCGCGGACCATGTCGCGGGCATGGGCCATCGAGACCCAGGCCAGACGCGGCCCCTCGGCCGTCTCCTCGATCAGGGGGCGGCCTTCCCACAGGACCAGAGCCTGGGCGTAGGGCTTGTTCGCCTGTTCCGTCAGCCATTCCGGATCGTTGCGCAGGTCGCCGGCGCGGTCGAGCGGATTGCCGGCGAAGATGTTCTGATGGGCCATGCGGCCTTGTAGCTCTTGATTCCGACGGCTGCACCCGTCATATCCCCGATCGGAGATCGCGGGCGAAGGCTTCGCCAACCTGGTCAGGGCCGGAAGGCAGCAGCCACAACGAATTCCCCTTCGGGTCGCGGTCTCTACTTCCTCTCTTTTTGCGCGCTGACGCTCGGCCGCGCGGTCCTCGCTGGTTGAGCGCGTCTGGTGCGTTGCCCTTCGGAGGGCAAGGCGGACGGTTGCGGGGAGAAACAACTTCTGCGAACGTCGTCTGATGAAACCTTTATGGTTCCTTGGACTGCTGGGTTTATGCGCCTGTGGATCGGCGCCTGAAGAGCCGCGTCCGCAGGTGACCGAGTTCAGCCTGTACCGGACGATGGGCTGTTACGAGACAGCCCTTCAGACAAACGGCGCGCAGATCGACCTCAACCCGGACGGGACCGTCGAGATTTCGACCTATAACGGCGACAAGTCTGCGCGTGTCCCGGCGAATGAAATCGGCCGCCGTCTGTATGAGCTAGACCTCGATATCAGAAACCCGATCTACGTAGAGCCGGAAGCATCTGACCGTTTTACCGACGTGGTTGGAATCCTTAAGGACTTGCAGGCTCGCGGATACGAACATGTGCGGCTGATGAACGTGCCCCTGCGCGATCACGCTTAGGCGTCTAGCTTTCGACCTGCGAGAATCCGACCTTTTCAGTGAACGGCCGCTTCGCTGCGGACCTCGCCCGCTGTAAGACTTTTCGCATGATCGACAGCGACACGAATCTCGAAGGCCCGCCCTGGGAAGAGGACGACGTCGTCGAGCGCGACGAGAACACCGACGACATGTTCGGAGCCCCTGCCCCGGCGGCCGAGCCCGTCCCTGCGCCTGCGCCGGCCGCGGCGCCGCCTGTCGCCGCCGTCAGCGAGGATCAGGCCGCCGACGGCGCCGCCTATCAGGTTCTGGCGCGCAAATACCGGCCACGCACCTTCGAGGATCTGATCGGTCAGGAGGCGATGGTCCGCACCCTGACCAACGCCTTCGCCACCGGCCGGATCGCCCACGCCTTCATGCTGACCGGGGTGCGGGGCGTCGGCAAGACGACCACCGCCCGCCTCTTGGCCCGCGCCCTGAACAACGAGACGGAGACCATCGACAAGCCGTCCCTGACCCTGACCGCCCACGGCCGGCACGACGCCGCCATCATGGCCGGCCAGCATATGGACGTGATGGAGATGGACGCCGCCTCCCACACCGGCGTCAACGACATCCGCGACATCCTGGAGAGCGTCCGCTACGCCCCCGTCGAGGCCCGCTACAAGGTCTATGTGCTGGACGAGGTCCACATGCTGTCGACCCAGGCCTTCAACGCCCTGCTGAAGACGCTGGAAGAGCCGCCGCCCCACGCCAAATTCATCTTCGCCACCACCGAGATCCGCAAGGTGCCGGTGACCATCCTGAGCCGCTGCCAGAGGTTTGACCTGCGCCGGGTCGAGCCCGAAATCCTGGTCGATCACCTGGGCCGGATCGCCGAGCGCGAGGGGATGAAGATCGAGCAGGACGCCCTGGCCCTGATTTCGCGCGCGGCCGAGGGGTCGGTCCGCGACGGCCTCTCCCTGCTGGACCAGGCCCTGGTCCAGGCCGAGCGGGGTCAGATGGTCAAGACCGAGACGGTGCGCGACATGCTGGGCCTGGCCGACCGCAGCCAGACCATCGCCCTGTTCGAGAGCGTCATGGCCGGCCGCACGCCCGAGGCGCTGGAGAATTTCCGCACCCTGTACGGCTTCGGCGCCGATCCGGTGCAGGTGACCAACGACCTGCTGGAACACTGCCACGCCGCCTCGGTGGCCAAGATGCTGGGGCCGAACGCGACCCGTCTGCCCAATGACCAGGCGCAGAAACTGGCCGCCCTGGGCGCCGCCATCCCCGCCGCCACCCTGTCGCGCACCTGGCAGATGCTGCTGAAGGCCTTGGACGAGGTGCGCCGCGCGCCCAATCCGGCCGACGCCGTGGAAATGGCCATCGTTCGCCTGGCCTATGCGGCCGATCTTCCGGGTCCGGAGGAAGCCTTGAAGCGACTGCAGTCGGGCGAGCCCCTGGGCGGCGGCTCGGCCCCGCGTGGAGGCGGCTCCGGCGGCGGGGGCGGAGCCTCGGCCCAGCTGGCCGCCCGACCTGTCATGGCCCCGGCCCTGCCGGACCCGCAGACCTTCGAACAGGTGGTCGCCCTGATCGGCGAGAAGCGCGAGGTCGGTCTGCAGATGGACGTCGAACGGTTCGTCAAACCCGTCTCGTTCAAGCCGGGCGCCATCGTCTATGAGAGCGTCGAGGGCGCGCCGGTCGAACTGGCCCGGCGTCTGGCCGGCCGGCTGAAGGAATGGACCGGCCGCACCTGGCTGATCGCCGCTAACGGCCAGGGCGGCGGCGACACTCTGATCGAACGTCAGAGGAAGGAACGGGCCGCCGAGCGCGACAAGGTCGAGGCCGACCCCTTCATCAAGGCGGTGCTCCAGGCCTTCCCCGGCGCCAAGCTGGGCGAGATCAAGACCATCGCCCCGACCGTGGTCACCCCCGAAATCCCCGACGCCGGCGAGGACGACGAGGACTGAGGCCCGTCAGGGTCGTTAAACGCGGCGGGCGCGACCGCCCGCCTGAGCATCAGTAGGCGTTGACGCGCTTCAGGATCATCGGAACCGTGCGCCAGATGATCAGCAAGTCGTCGCGAAAGGTCCAGCCGGCCGCATACTGGACATCGGCCTCGACCCGGCGGGCCATGCAGCTGAGCTGATGGATCTCGCCGCGCAGGCCCAGGATCTGGGCCAGACCGGTCAGGCCGGGGCGGACGGCGAACCGTTCCGAATAGCGGGGCAGCAGGGCGCCGTAGTGATTGTCGTGGGCCAGGGCGTGCGGGCGCGGCCCGACCAGGGACATGTCGCCCATGACGACGTTCAGAAGCTGCGGCAGCTCGTCCAGGCTGGTGGCGCGAATAAAGGCGCCGACCCGGGTGACGCGCTTGTCGTTCTTCGAGGCGTGGGCGATCTTTTCCCCGTCCTCGGTCACCGTCATGCTGCGGAACTTGAGGATGGTGAAGACCTTGCCATCGCGCCCGGTGCGACGCTGGCGGAACAGGACGGGCCCGCGGCTCTCGACCACCACCGCCAAGGCGATCATCAGCAGGGCCGGCAGTAGGACCAGCAGGGCGCCGCCAGCCAGAATCACGTCCATGGCGCGCTTGCACGCCTCCGATCCCGGGCCTCTGCGGAAGGCGGGGGTCCAAACCTGATCGACGGGTTCAGCCGGCGCAGTCCGGCTCGACGCCGCGGCGAGCGACTGATTGGACAAGCTGTCGAACATCTCTGCCTCCCCTTTAGCCACGCAAACTTCCGTAAGGATAGTTAAGCGGCGAGTAATGTTGCATTGCAAGATAAAATGCCGTGACAGCGCCGCCCCTCGCGGCTCTGTTACCTGTCGGCAACGAAAAACACCAGATTTCCGGGTTCATCCTCTCAACCCTCGAGCGAGGCCACAACCCCCGCGGGGGAATTGGAGGGGGCTCGCCGCGACCGCCGAACCTTGAGCCAGGCCCGTATTCGGGACTGGATCCGGTCGTCGATCACGAAGTGGAAGACGAAGGCGAAGGCGACCGCCGTCAAGACCCCGCCGACCCACAGCGCCCATTGCACCGGCGTCGACAGGGCGAACTGCGCGACGACGACATTGACGACTCCGAACCAGGCGATGCGGATCACCTCGTTAGAGATGAACATGGAAAAAGACACCAGGGCGGCCGTCTCCACCAGTTTCGACGGACGGTGGACCGGAACGGCGCCGGCGGCCAGGATGATGATCGAAATCATCGCCAGAGAGATCAGGGCGTTCTTGTCGAAGACCTGGGCTAGCGCCAGGCCACAGAAGGCCGCGATCCCGGCCCAGCCGGCGAAACGGGGCGCGATCCACACCGTCTGGGCGAACCGCGCCAGACACATGCCCAGCAAGAAGAGCGGCAGGGCGCGCAGGAAGCCGTAGCCCATCGGCATCTGATAGACCGGATAGCCGGTCAGGCTCCAGCACAGCTGGTTGGCGATCAGATAGGCGCCGACCCCCAGGCCCAGGCTGCCCCAGGCGCCCATCCGGGTCAGACCGCGCAGGATCCAGGGGAAGCACAGATAACAGCCGATCAGGGCCGAGATCGACCAGGTCGGGGCGTTCCAGCCCAGACCGCCGTGAACGCCATAGGCCTGAACCAGCAGCAGCTGGGCCGGCAACTGGTCCCAGCGGAACCATTCGGGATTACGCGGGGCGGCGCCCAGGGCCGTCGCCAGCACCACCAGGACGACCAGGGACACGCCCATGATCAGATGGGCCGGCGCGACCCGCAGGACGCGCTTCAGGAAGAAGTCGCCCGGCGACATTCGCCCTTCGCCGACGGCCGCCCCGTACACGCGCATCAGCACATAGCCGGAATCGATCAGGAAGAAGTTGGTCAGCAGGAAGCCGCCCCGTTCGAACACCGGATGGGCGATTTCGGCCAGGGGGACGGGCCCCGCCGCCTGGTAGTGGTGGAGGATGATCAGGAAGGCCACGATGAAACGCAGCCCGTCCAGCCAGCCGCCCCGCGCGATCGGGGTTGTCTCGTTTCGGGTCGAAATCAGGGTCCAGGGCACGAAAGACGCCTCCTTGGACCCCGAACTCGCAAGAGCCGGGCCGCAGAGACCTCAGCAGCGCACCAGCCGCAGAAACTCCTCGCGGGTGCGCGGATCGTCGCGGACGACCCCGATCAAATGACTGGTGGTCAAGCTGGCGCCCGGCGCATTGACCCCGCGCAGGGTCATGCAGCTGTGCTCGGCCTCGATCACCACCCCCACGCCCTGGGGCTTCAGCACGGTGTCGATCGCCTGGGCGATCTCGGCCGTCATCTTTTCCTGGATCTGGAGGCGCCGGGCGAAGCCGCGCACGACACGCGCCAATTTCGAAATGCCGACGACCCGGTCGGTCGGCAGATAGGCGACGTGCGCCCGTCCGACGACCGGCAGCATATGGTGCTCGCAGAAGCTGACGAACCGGATGTCCTTCAACACCACCAGTTGATCGTAACCGCCGGTCTCCTCGAAGGTCTTCTCGAGATAGGACAGGGGATCGGTCTCATAGCCCGAGAACAGCTCCCTATAGCTGCGCGCCACCCGCGCCGGGGTTTCCAGAAGCCCTTCGCGGTCGGGATCGTCGCCCGCCCATTCGATCAGGGTGCGGACTGCGGCTTCGGCGTCGGCCTGGGTCAGGCGTGAGGCGGTAGGGGGGACATCGGTCATTGCGGGCCTAATAGCGAGGGGAGACGGAGAAGGGAAAGCCTTCCGCCCGCCATTTACGTCGCCACGAACGATTCAGACGCGTCCGGCCGTCCACGGCCCGCCCGCAGGCGCATTGAGCGCCTCTTCGTTCACGCCTTGTCAGGCCACACGCTTTCAGGCGGCGTCGGCTTCCGGCCCAGGCGCCAAGGCGGCGATGTCCGTCGTCGACAGCAGGTGGGGCAGGTCGATCAGGACGACGAAACCGTCGTCGCGTCTGACGACGCCGGCGATGTAGTCGGAACGCCATTTGACGCCGATGTCGGGCGAGGGCTCGATCTGGTCGGCGGTGAAGGCGGTGACCTCGAACACCCGGTCGGCGACCAGCCCCAGGCTCAGGGTCCGGTCCTCCAGCGGAATGTCCAGCACCAGGATGCGGGTGTTCAGCGTCGGCTCGA
>MGLN01000177.1:0-4643 GCA_001796045.1 Caulobacterales bacterium RIFOXYB1_FULL_67_16
GCGGGCGTGAGACGCTGGAGGCCTGTGTGGCCCATGCCCAGGACGCCGGTCGCAAATACATCTCCGTCGCATCCTGGGTGCTTGCAGGCGAGAAATGAGCGTCACCGCCACACTGGACATCTGCAATGCGCGGGGGCTGCACGCCCGCGCCTCAGCCAAGTTCGTCAAGCTCGCATCCAGCTTCGACAGCGAGATCCATGTCTCGCGCGACGGCGTCACCGTTGACGCCCGGTCGATCATGGGCCTGCTGATGCTGGGCGCCGGGATCGGCTGCCAGATCGAGGTCTCAGCCGAAGGCTCCGACGCCCAGGAAGCGATTGAGGCCCTGACGGACCTCGTCGCCCGCAAGTTCGACGAGGATCAGTAGAACCGGCGGGTCCTAGAGCCCGAGGGCGCGGCGGATGTCGCGCCAGTCCACATATTTGAAATTCTGGGTCCCGACGTCGTTCACATCGTCCTGGATCACCACCACCCCTTCGGGGAAGGGGCCGACCGCGCCGCCGGCGGCGGCCAGGCCGTCGGTGCCGGTGATCCCGTCCACCGCCCCGTCCACGACCTTGAACCGCCCCTGGTATTCGGGCGCCGCGCCGTCGATGCGCCAGACGGGGAAGGTCGAATCACCCTGGCTGGAGGCGATCAGATAACGTTTGTCGCCATCGGTCAGGGTCGTCAGCCCTTCGGCGTCGGCGACAAGGCGGTCCTTGGCGATCGGCTGGACCAGGGTGCGCGCGGCGCCCGTCGCCGGATTGAGGCCATAGCGCCACAGGCCGACATTCTCCTCGTTGATATAGAGGGCGTCGGTCGCCTCGTCGGCGGCGCAGCCTTCGGAGATCGAACCGATCTCGGCCCGGCGCACCTCGCGCGACGCCGGACGGCCGGCGGCGTCCACGCTCAGGATGAACTGGCGCAGCTCGCCCTCATGCCCGACCAGGATCGCATGGACCTCATCGCCCCGACGCGCGAAGCAGAAACCATAGGGTTCGACCACGTCCGTAGCGATGGCGCCCCAGGGCCGCACGCGGTTGTCGCCGGTTCCCGCCGGGTCGAACAGATACAGAGACACCCCCGTCTTGCCCGGCGTGCGGTCGCTGGCGCCCAGGACGATCTGCGGACGGCCCTCGACGGTCAGACCTTCGACCAGATCGACGTTGTTCAGCAGGCCCTCCGGCAGGAATTGCAGGATCCGCCCGTCGAGGCCGTAGATGTAAAGACCCGACTTCTTGTCCGTGCCGGCGACGAAACCGAGCGTGGTCTGGCCCATGACCGTCACAGGGGTTGACGACGCCCAGACGGCCGGGTCGTCGGCGGCGTCCTGGCCCGCCGTGCCGACCGAGGGGGTCTCCAGCACCGCCTGAACCTCCGCTCCCGGCCCCACGAAGCCTTCGCCCTCGCCCTGGAAATCCACCTCATGGGTCGCGCAGGCCGCGAGCAGGAGTGCGGAGATCGAGATCCCTGACCAAACGGCGCCCAGCTTGACCTTCATGATATTCCCCCTACGAATGAGAAGCGCCCTGATCCGCAAGACGACGCAGGGCGTCAACGGCGAATGAGTGACGTTTTCACGACGACAGAACGTTGATTCGCCAGCTTACTGACGATTTGTCACACCAACGACGCCGAACCGATCCGCAAGCGTCGCTGAACCGTCGCGATCCTTTCGCCGCTCGGCGCTAAGCGCGGCTGTATTCGTCGGGATTGAACCCGGCATTGGGGACATCGTCATGAAATTCCATCTCCTCGCGGGCGCCTCGCTCGCGTCGCTCGCCGCTGTGACCGCCGCCCTGCCGGCTCACGCCTATGAGGGCTCCGCCCTGGCCGCCTCGGTCGCCGTCGCCGGCGAAGTGGTTCACGGTCGGGTCACCAACGCCGCCGGCGACGCCCTCCCGGGTGCGGAGGTGGTCGTTCGCGCCACCGGCCAACGCGCCGTGACCAACACCCAGGGCGAGTTCGACCTGGTTCTGCCGACCGGTACGGCGGTGTTGGACGTGCGCTACATCGGCCAGCCCTCGGCCAGCCAGACCGTTAATGTGGTTCAAGGTGGGACCGAAGTCGCCATCGCGCTCGGCGCGGCCGAGGCCGCCACGGTCAGCGACGTGATCGTCACCGGCGTCATCACCGACGGCGTGGCCCGTTCGCTGAACCAGCAGAAGAACGCCGACGGCACCATCAACGTCCTGTCAGCCGACGCCATCGGCCGCTACCCCGACCCCAACGTCGCCGAGTCCCTGCAGCGCGTCCAAGGGATCGCCATCCAGCGCGACCAGGGCGAAGGCCGCTACATCAACGTCCGCGGCGCGCCGTCCAGCTTCACCGCCATCTCGGTGGATGGGGTGGCCGTCCCCGCCGTGTCGCCGTCGACCCGCGCGGTCGATCTCGACACCCTGCCGTCGGACATCGTCTCGACCGTCGAGGTCTCCAAGACCCTGCGCCCCAGCCAGGACGCGGATTCCATCGCCGGCGCCGTGGACATCAAGACGCGCTCGCCCTTCGACAAGCGCCGCCTGGCGCTCAGCGGTTACGCGGGCGGCAGCTACAATGATTACGGCGGCGAGGACTATCGCGGCGGCCTGACGGCTTCCAACGTCTTCGGCCCGAACCAAACCTTCGGCGCCCTGGTGTCGTTGAGCTATTCCGAAACCAACCGCCGTCCCGACAACGTCGAGAACGGATGGGTGCTGATCAACCGCAACCCCGCGCAGGGCGGCGGCCAGATCTGGGGTCTCGAGAACACCCTGTTCAAGGACTACGAGACCGAGCGCACACGCAAGGCGGTGACGGGCGCCCTGGAATGGCGTCCCAGCGAGGCGACCCGCGTCTGGCTGAAGGGCTCCTACGCCCAGTTCCGCGACGACGAGTTCCGCAACACGCTGAACTTCACCTACAGCGACGGCACGCTGCAACCGGGATCGACCGACACCAGCGCCACCTTCAACAACGCCCGCATCTACAAGCAACTGCGTCACCGCACGCAAGAGAACGACATCTCCACCGTGCAGTTGGGCGGCCAGCGGACGTTCGGCAACGGGGCGGTCTGGGATGCCGTCCTGTCGTTCGCCGACAGCGAGCAGACCTATCCGCACCGTGACGAACTGGTCTATCGCTCGGACCCGGTGCCGACGATGTTTTACAACACGGCCGACCACTATCAGCCGACCTATTCGGTCTTCAGCGACCCGACCGGCTTCTACCTGAACTCCAACAACTATAAATTCCGCGAAAACACCTTCCGGTCCAACTCGACCGAACAGGACGACGTCGCCTTCAAGACCAACTTCGAACTGCCCACGATCATCGGCGGACGAGAAGTCGAGCTCAAGTTCGGCGCCAAGTACAGCGCACGCGAAGTGACGGCCGATGAGGAGCGTTTCCGCGACCGCTCCGCCGCCGCAAATCCGGGTACCCTGGCTCCGCTGCTCAGCGATCGTCCGTCGCAGAACTACGACTATAACCTCGGCTTCAAATTCGACGCCGGTTTGGTGACGGACTATTTCGACCGGGTTCGGGCTGGCTCGACCAACCCGGATTCGGCCGCTGGCGTGCGCCGCATTCCCCAGTCGATCACCGCCGACTACACCGCAAAGGAAGACATCCTGGCGGGCTACGCTCAGGCCAGGTTCGACCTCGGCGCGACCGATGTCCTCGTGGGCCTGCGCGTCGAGAAGACGGACTTCGAGGGGTCGGCGACCAGCGTCGCCCTGTCGGGCGCCCAGACCCCGGTCACGGTCGATCGCGATCAGACGGACTTCTTCCCCAATCTGACGCTGCGCCACAGCTTCAGCGATCAGTTGATCGGCCGCTTCGCCCTGACCCGCGCCATCTCGCGTCCGGACTATACGGACATCGTCCCGCGCGTTCTGGAAACGACCGACAGCGGCCGCACGACCGTGACGCGGGGCAATCCCGATCTGAAGCCGACCCTGTCGAACAACGTCGATCTGGGCCTGGAATACTATCTGCGTCCTCTGGGCGTGATCTCGGCCAACGCCTTCTACAAGGACCTGTCCAACTACCGCTTCACCCTGGTGACGGACAATGTGCCCTACGTCACCCCGACCAGCACGGTCGCCCAGGTGACCGAGGCCCGCAACGCTCGCGACGGCCACATTGCCGGCGTCGAGTTCAACTGGCAGCAGACGTTCGACTTCCTGCCGGGCTGGGCGTCCGGCTTCGGCGTCTTCGCCAACTACACCCTGACGGATGCGGAAATCAAAACCAGCCGCGCCTTCGCCGGTCGCGACACCTTCGCCCTGCCGGGTCAGTCGGACGAAACCTACAACGCCGCTCTCTTCTATGAGCGGTACGGGTTCAGCGCGCGGATCTCCTACACCCACCGCGGAGATTTCCTGGAGGCGATCGACGCGACCAATCCGGGCAAGGATCTCTATGTCGAAGGTCGCGGTCAGCTGGACTTCACCACCAGCTACGACTTCGGCAACGGCGTCGAAGTGTTCGGCGAGGCCAAGAACCTGACCGACTCGGCGGGCGTCCGCTACTACGGGGTCAAGGAACGGACCTATGAGTACGAGAAGTTCGGCTACAACGTCTTCTTCGGCGTTCGCTTCAAACTGTAAGGCTCAGCCGAGCCGCGAATAGAGGTGGCCGGGCGGCGACGTCCGGCCCCTTTTTCGTTGGGGCTGAGAGGG
>MGLN01000177.1:4681-6176 GCA_001796045.1 Caulobacterales bacterium RIFOXYB1_FULL_67_16
TGCACGGGGACGCCGATGCGGGGGATGTGAGCCCCAAATTGAGACGGATCGACTGATGTTCCTCGAAGGCGAGGTCAACTGGACCCTGGTGCTTGGACTCCTGGCGGGCTTCGGCAATGTCGCGGCGGTCATCGCCATCTGGTTCGCCATCGCCAACCGGGTGCGCCACGCCAGCGCGACGGATCAGCTGGACATCGTTCAGAAGGTGGCGGAGTCCTCGGATCGCCGCCTGTTCGAAACCCTGAACGCCGTTCCCGTCGCCATGGTCGAGACGGACCAGACGGGCAAGTTCGTCTTCGCCAACCGCGCCGCGCATCAGTTGCTGGGCCGTCGCGACGCCGAACTCCTGGGGCTGCGGTTCCACTCCGCCACCTGGGGCATCACCTTTCCGGACGGCAAGACCGTGCCGCCCGACCTCCTTCCCAGCGCACGGGCTCTGCGGGGCCAGACGGTGCGCGGCTTTCAGCACCTGATGGTCAATGCGGCGACCCGCAAGAAGATGCTGGTTTCGGTGACGGCCATGCCGATCGAGAACGAGCACGGCCAGATCACGGGCTCGATCGCCGCCATCGTCGAGACGGACGTCCTGACCACCCCGGCGATCGAACCGATGACGCCTCCGCCGGCGCCCCCGGCCGCGCCCTCGGCGCGCCCGGCGGGACCGAGCCTGTCCGACCGCGTCTTCGACGCCGCCTCCAGCGCCCTGGTGGTGGTCGGGGCCGACGGCGCGATCCGCCAGGCCAACCGCGCCGCCCTGGTCATGCTGGGCCGCAGCGAGGGCGTGGCGGGGGCCGATTTCGCCGACCTGTTCCTGCCGCCCGACCGCCGGGTCGAGGCTCGCCAGACCCTCAGAGCCGTTCTGACCGCTCCGAGCGAGGATATCCCTCCGATAGAGACGATCGACGCCGAGGGCGCGGCGATCCGCTGGACCCTCCTGCCTCTGACCGACGAGGCGGACGCTGCGGATGCGATCCTTCTGGCCGGCTCGCCCGTATCCGAGGCCCAGGATACGGCCCCGGCTGCGCCCGCCCTCGCCGAGGCAAACGACGATGCGGCCGCCTCCGACGCGGTCGCCGCCGCCCTTACCGCCGCCCAGGCCGAATTCTCCCGCCGTCAGGAGGCCCAGGCGCTCGCCCATGAAAAGGCGCTGGCCCAGGCGGAAAAGGCGGAGCGCGATCTGCGTGAGGCCTTGGAGGCCGAACGCCGCATGGCCAATGTCGGCCGTTTGGCGGGCGGGGTGACGCAGGATTTCGCCGCCCTGCTGAACGTCATGACCTCCGCCCTGGACATGCTGTTGCGCCACTCCGACGATCCTGACCGCGTCCGCCGGCTGGGCCAGGCGGCCCTGACGGCGGGGCGACGCGGCGAACAGATGACCCGCCGGCTGAGCGCCTTTTCTCAGGACGAGGACCGCACCCTGCTGCGGCGCCTGGACCTGGGCGTACTGTTGGCGGGGCTGGAGGGCCGGCTGCGCCAGATCGCCGGACCGGACGTC
>MGLN01000178.1:0-239 GCA_001796045.1 Caulobacterales bacterium RIFOXYB1_FULL_67_16
TGGGAACTGAAGAAGACCGAGACCATCGACGTCATGGACGGCCTGGGCTCGAACATCCGCGCCGATTACCGCGGCTCCGAGGTCATGCGGGTCCTGCCGCGCGTGAACGAGGGGATCAACGAGGAGTGGCTGTCGGACAAGAGCCGCTATGTCGTCGACGGTCTGACCGCGCGCCGCCTGGACCGCCCCTGGATCCGCGAGAACGGCAAGCTGCGCGCCGCCACCTGGAACGAGGCGCT
>MGLN01000178.1:339-7649 GCA_001796045.1 Caulobacterales bacterium RIFOXYB1_FULL_67_16
CTGTTCCGCGCCCTGGGCTCCAAGAACACCGACTGCCGCCAGGACGGCGCCGCCCTGGGCTATGGCCCGCGCGAGGGCTGGCTGTTCAACTCCGGCCTGCAAGGCATTGAAAAGGCGGACGCCATCCTGATCGTGGGCGCCAACCCGCGCGTCGAGGCGCCGCTGCTGAACGCCCGTCTGCGCAAGAGCTGGATCAAGGGCGGGGTCGAGATCGGCGTCATCGGCGAACAGGCCGATCTGACCTTCGACTATGCCTATCTGGGCGCCGGGTCGAAGACCCTGGCCAAGCTGCCCAAGTCGGCGATGGACTTCCTGACCAAGGCCGAGCGGCCGGCGATCATCGTCGGCTCCGGCGCTCTGGGCGGGGAGGGCGGCGCCGCCGTCCTGAACGCCCTGGGCGCCCTGGCCAAGAAGGTCGGGGTCGTGACCGACAGCTGGAACGGCTTCAACGTCCTGCACCACGCCGCCGCGCGCGTGGCCGGCCTGGACATGGGCTTCGTGCCGGCCGAGGGCGGCCTGACGGCAGCGGACATGCTGAAGCCGGGCGCGCTGGACGTTCTGTTCCTGCTGGGCGCCGACGAGGTCGATCCGACCGGCTCGAACGCCTTCCGCGTCTATCTGGGCAGCCACGGCGACCGCGGCGCACACGGCGCCGACGTCATACTGCCGGGCGCGGCCTATACCGAGAAGTCGGGCCTGTATGTGAACACCGAAGGCCGGGTGCAGATGGCCGAACGCGTCGTCTTCCCCAAGGGCGAGGCCAAGGAAGACTGGGCGATCATCCGCGCCCTGTCCGCCCGCGTCGACCAGACCCTGCCGTACGACACCCTGGACCAGCTGCGCGCCAGGATGATGGCCGATCATCCGACCTTCGGCCGGATCGACTATCTGCCGACGCCGGCCGCCTTCGATCCGTCCAAGCTGGGCGTCAAGGGCGACCTGGGCGACCGGGTCTTCGCCTCGGTCATTTCGGACCCCTATCTTTCCAACCCGATCGCGCGCGCCAGCGCGACCATGGCCGAGCTGTCCGCCCTGCGGATCGCCCCGGTCGCGATGGCGGCAGAATAACCGATGACCGACGTTCTTCCTGTCCAAAAGAAAAATCCGCTGCTGGCGATCGTGATCGGCGCATTGGTGCTGATTGCTCTCGCCGCCATCGGCTTTGGTCTCGTCAAGGCTTGGGGACTCATTCCGCCTGCGTTCTGGACTTCTGCTGGCGGCTGGACCCTGATCACGGTCGGCCAGATCCTGCTGATCACGGTCGGCGTCCTGGTCGCCGTCGCCTTCCTGCTGCTGGCCGACCGCAAGGTCTGGGCCTCGGTGCAGATGCGGAAAGGTCCGAACGTCGTCGGCCCCTTCGGCCTGCTCCAGTCCTTCGCGGACATGATCAAGTTCGTGCTGAAGGAGGTGGTCATCCCCTCCGGCGCGGACAAGGTGGTCTTCATCCTGGCGCCGATCATCACCGTCATCCTGGCCTTCATGGCCTGGGCCGTGATCCCCTTCGCCCCCGGCTGGGTGGTGTCGGACCTGAACGTCGGCATCCTGTACATCTTCGCGGTCTCGTCGCTGGGCGTGTACGGCATCATCATGGGCGGGTGGGCTTCGAACTCGAAGTATCCGTTCCTGGGCTCGCTGCGTTCGGCGGCGCAGATGGTGTCCTATGAAGTCTCGCTGGGCCTGATCATCATCAATGTGATCCTGCTGGCCGGCACCATGAACCTGTCGCAGATCGTCGAGGGTCAGAGCGGCTATTTCTGGAACTGGTACGCCTTCGGCGGCGGGCAGGGCACATGGCCCCTGATCCTCATCCTGTTCCCGATGTCGATCGTCTTCTTCGTCTCGGCCCTGGCGGAAACCAACCGTCCGCCGTTCGACCTGCCGGAAGCGGAATCCGAACTGGTGGCCGGCTATCAGGTCGAATACAGCTCGACCACCTATCTGCTCTTCATGATGGGCGAGTACGTCAACATCGTCTTCATGTCGGCGATGATGACCATCCTCTTCTTCGGCGGCTGGAACCCCGGCTTCCTGTCGCAGGAGACGCTGGACGACCTGCCGGCCTGGATCGCCTATACGATCTATCTGCTGACCTTCGTCACCAAGACCGTCTTCTGGTTCCTGGCCATCGCCCTGGTGAAGGCCTTCGTGCCCCGCTATCGCTATGACCAGCTGATGCGTCTGGGCTGGAAGGTCTTCCTGCCGGCCTCGCTGGTGGCCGTGGTCGTCACCGCCGCCTGGCGCGTCTTCGCGGTGGGGGCATAGATGAACCCACGCTCCGTCATCCTGGCCGTGGTCGCGTCGTGGGGCCTCGTCGCCTGCACTTTCGCGCCCATCGCCGCTCCGGCGCCGACCGATCCGGTCGCGTCCATGGAGCGGCGCGAGGATGAGGCGCGTCGCGACGGCGAGCGGGTCAACCTGTGCCGTATGATGAACCGCGACGATCCGCGCTATAAGAGCATGGACTGCAAGGACGTGCTGCGGGGAGGCGGGGCATGAACCGGTTCTGCCTCCTTCTGCTGGCGTTCGCGCCGCTGACGACGGCATGCGCGCCCGACACGCGCATGCCCGAGTCCAGCTATCAGTGGGAACGCCGCCAGGAGCGCATCGAGCGCGAATGGCGCGAGACCCAGGCCAAGACCCAGGGCGCGCCCGCCCAGACTTCAACCAACGGCGCCCCGGCGCCAGAGGATCGCTTCTGATGTTCACTCGTATCGCCCAGGCCGCCAAGGGCGCGATGATGCTCGACGCCATCGGCGCCATCGGCCTGACCCTGAAGTACATGGCCCGCCCCAAGGCGACCGTGAACTATCCGTTCGAGCGGAACCCGCAGTCGCCCCGTTTCCGCGGTGAACACGCCCTGCGCCGCTATCCGAACGGCGAGGAGCGGTGCATCGCCTGCAAGCTGTGCGAGGCCATCTGCCCGGCCCAGGCCATCACGATCGAGGCCGAACCGCGCGCCGACGGCAGCCGCCGCACGACCCGGTACGACATCGACATGGTCAAGTGCATCTACTGCGGCCTGTGCCAGGAGGCCTGCCCGGTGGACGCCATCGTCGAAGGCCCCAACTCCGAATTCGCCGTCGAAACGCGCGAGGAGCTGCTGTTCGACAAGGCCCGACTGCTCGACAACGGGGATCGCTGGGAACGGTTGATCGCCAAGAATCTGGAACTCGACGCGCCTTACCGCTAAGGCGCTCACGCTAACGGGTCGGCGATTCCCCACCGGGGTCGCGGCCGAGACGAAAGGGGCTTCGTCCCGACATGCTGCAAGGCATTGCCTTCTATCTGCTGGCGGCGACCGCCGTGGTGTCCGGCCTTCTGGTCGTGACCGCGCGCAACCCGGTGCACAGCGTGCTGTACCTGATCCTCGCCTTCTTCTCGGCGGCGGGTCTGTTCGTCCTGCTGGGCGCCGAGTTCCTGGCCATGCTGCTGGTCGTGGTCTACGTCGGCGCCGTGGCGGTGCTCTTCCTCTTCGTCGTCATGATGCTGGACGTCGACTTCCTGAAGCTGCGGGAGGGCTACGCCAAATATCTGCCGATCGGCGGTCTGATCGCCGTGGTCCTGCTGATCGAGATGATCGTGGTGTCCAGCGCGGTGATCCAGGGCGGCGCGACCGCCGGCCTGACCGGCCCCGGCGCCCCCGATCCGGACATGAGCAATGTCGAGGCGATCGGCCGGGTGCTCTACACCGACTACATCTACTTCTTCCAGGCGGCGGGCATCGTGCTGTTGATCGCCATGATCGGGGCTATCACCCTGACCCTGCGCCACAAGCCGCACATCAAGCGCCAGGACATTTCGAACCAGGTCAACCGCTCCGCCGCCAAGGCGATGGAGATCAAGTCGGTTCAGACCGGGCAGGGCGTCTCGCCCGAGGAGCTTCTCTGATGGACATCGGTCTCATCCATTATCTCAGCGTGGCGGCGATCCTATTCACCATCGGGGTCTTCGGCATCTTCGTGAACCGCAAGAACGTCATCATCATCCTGATGTCGATCGAGCTGATCCTGCTGGCCGTGAACATCAACTTCGTCGCCTTCTCGACCTATCTGAACGACATCAGCGGGCAGATCATGGCCATGTTCGTCCTGACCGTCGCGGCGGCCGAGGCCGCCGTCGGCCTCGCCGTTCTGGTGACCTTCTTCCGTAACCGCGGCGACATCGCCGTCGACGACGCCTCCGTGATGAAGGGCTGAGCGTGAACCTCCACACCCTGATCATTCTCGGGATCTTCGCCCCGCTGCTGGGCGCGACCGTCGCCGGCCTGTTCGGCCGCCGGATCGGCAATATCCCGTCGCAGGCCGTCACCACGGGCCTGCTGTTCTTCTCGTGCGCCGTCGCCTGGACGGTGTTCGGCCAGTGGACCTGGGGCCATCTGGAGCCCTTCACCATCCGCCTGGCGCCCTTCATCAATGTGGGCGACTTCCAGTCGGCCTGGTCGATCCGCATCGACGCCTTGTCGGCCACCATGCTGATCGTGGTCACCAGCGTCTCGTCGCTCGTGCACCTCTATTCCTGGGGCTATATGGCCGAGGACGACAGCCGTCCGCGCTTCTTCGCCTATCTGTCCCTCTTCACCTTCATGATGCTGGCGCTGGTGACGGCCGCCGACTTCATGCAGATCTTCTTCGGCTGGGAAGGCGTGGGCCTGGCCTCCTATCTGCTGATCGGCTTCTGGTTCAAGAAGCCGACCGCCAGCGCCGCCGCCATCAAGGCCTTCGTGGTCAACCGGGTCGGCGACTTCGGCTTCGTGCTGGGGATCATGACCGTCTTCTGGATGTACGGCACGATCGAGTTCGCCGAACTCTTCCCGCTGGTCGCCTCCAAGGCGGGCACGACCTGGGAGTTCCTGGGCGTCCAGTGGTCCGCGCTGGATCTGGCCGGCTTCCTGCTGTTCATCGGCGCCATGGGCAAGTCGGCCCAGTTCTTCCTGCACACCTGGCTGCCGGACGCGATGGAAGGCCCGACCCCCGTTTCGGCCCTGATCCACGCCGCCACCATGGTGACCGCCGGCGTCTATATGGTCTGCCTGCTGTCGCCGATCTATGAGTACGCCCCCGGCGCATCGCAGATCATCGCCATCATCGGCGCGATTACGGCCCTGTTCGCCGCCACGGTCGGCCTGACCCAGAACGACATCAAGCGGGTCATCGCCTATTCGACCTGTTCGCAGCTGGGCTACATGTTCTTCGCGGCGGGCGTCGGCGCCTATCAGGCGGCCATGTTCCACCTGTTCACCCACGCCTTCTTCAAGGCCCTGCTGTTCCTGGGCGCCGGTTCGGTGATCCACGGCATGCACCACGAGCAGGACATGCGGAAGATGGGCGGCCTGTGGAAGCTGCTGCCGATCACCTACGGCGTCATGACCATCGGCACCATCGCCATCACCGGCCTGGGCATCCCCGGCGTCGGCGGCTTCGCCGGCTTCTATTCGAAGGACTCGATCATCGAGAGCGCCTACGCCTCGGCCGCCAGCGGCCATAGCGCAGTCGGCCTGTTCGCCTTCTTCGTCGGCATCATCGCCGCCGGTCTGACGGCCTATTACTCGTGGCGCCTGGTCTTCATGACCTTCCACAACAAGCCCGTCTGGAAGGAAGAGGGCGACGCTCATCACGCCGACGACCACGCCTCGCACGCCCAGCTGGAAACCCATTCCGAGCCGATCGCCGACGGTCACGACACGCACGGTCACGACGACCATGCCCACGACGACCACGGCCACCACGGCCCGCTGCACCCGCACGAGAGCCCTTGGGTCATGCTGGTTCCGCTGATCCTGCTGTCGGTCGGCGCCGTGGCGGCGGGCTTCGTCTTCGCGCCGCACTTCATCGGCCACCACGAGCATGAGTTCTGGCGTGGCGCCATCTTCACCGGCGAGCACAATCATGTGCTCCACGAAAGCCACGAGGTTCCGACCTGGGTGAAGTGGTCGCCGCTGATCCTGACGTTGATCGGTACGGCCTTCGCCTACTGGATCTATGTGGCGCGCGAGGGCATGGGCCGTCGCATGGCCGAGCGGGACGGCGCGATCTACCGCTTCCTCTACAACAAGTGGTACTTCGACGAGTTGTACGACTTCGTCTTCGTGCGCGGCTTCCGGGCCCTGGGCGACGCCTTCTGGAAGATCTTCGACGTGAAGATCATCGACGGCTTCGGTCCCAACGGCGCCGCCTGGGCCTCGCTGAAATCGGCCGGCTGGCTGTCCAAGTTCCAGTCCGGATTCCTCTACTACTATGCCTTCGTGATGCTGCTCGGGGTGGCTGGTCTGCTCACCTTCGCCATCCTCGCGTGGGGAGCCTGATCCCGTGCCCTACATCCTGAGCCTCGTTACCTTCCTGCCGCTGGTCGGCGCCCTGGCGATCTATCTCGCCCGGCTGGCCTCCAAGTCCCAGGACGCCGCCGCCCCGGCCGCGCGATGGATCGCTCTGCTGACGACCCTGGTCGTTCTGGGCGTCTCGGTCGTGCTGGTCGCCGGTTTCGATCCGTCGAACACCGCCTATCAGTTCGTCGAAATGGTCCCCTGGTTCGCCGGGGCCAGCTATCATCTGGGCGTCGACGGGATCTCGATCCTGTTCGTTTTGCTGACGGCCTTCCTGATGCCGATCTGCATCCTGGCCAGCTGGAAGTCGATCGAGACGCGCGTCGTCGAATATATGATCGCCTTCCTGGTGCTCGAGACCCTTGTCATCGGCGTCTTCACGGCCCTGGACCTGTATCTCTTCTACATCTTCTTCGAAGGCACCCTGGTGCCGATGTTCCTGATCATCGGCATCTGGGGCGGCGCCAACCGGATCTACGCGGCCTACAAGTTCTTCCTCTACACCCTGCTGGGGTCCGTGCTGATGCTGCTGGCCATGCTGTGGATGTCGCACACCGCCGGCACCACCAGCATTCCCGAGCTGAAGCAGTACGCCTTCAGCCCGGCCGTTCAGCCCCTGCTGTGGCTGGCCTTCTTCGCCTCCTTCGCGGTGAAGATGCCGATGTGGCCTGTCCATACCTGGCTGCCTGACGCTCACGTGCAGGCGCCGACGGCGGGCTCGGTCATCCTGGCCGGCATCCTGCTGAAGCTGGGCGGTTACGGCTTCATCCTGTTCAACGTGCCCATGTTCCCGGTCGCCTCCGAGATGTTCCGCCCCCTGGTCTTCACCCTGTCGGTGATCGCCATCGTCTACACCTCGCTGGTCGCCTGGCGTCAGACGGACATGAAGAAGCTGATCGCCTATTCGTCGATCGCCCACATGGGCTTCGTCACCCTGGGCATCTTCTCGGGCAACTATCAGGGCATGCAGGGCGCGGTGTTCCAGATGATC
>MGLN01000179.1:0-3298 GCA_001796045.1 Caulobacterales bacterium RIFOXYB1_FULL_67_16
CCCGATCCAATGAAACAGACCCTATCACAAAATGACGGATTTTCAAAACGCCTTGCGCGCCGCCGCCGAGTTCAGGAGCCTTTGCCCGGTTTGGGGCTGAAGTACTTCTCGTACTTGCCGGTTTCGCGCTCGTACTGTTCGCGGTCCGCAGGGGGCGTGCCCTTGACGGTGATGTTGGGCCAGACCTTGGCGTATTCGGCGTTGATCTGCAGCCACTTGCCGTCGGGCTCGTCCTCGGTGTCGGGCACGATGGCGTCGACAGGGCATTCCGGTTCGCAGACGCCGCAGTCGATGCACTCGTCCGGGGCGATGACCAGGAAGTTCTCGCCCTCGTAGAAGCAGTCCACCGGACACACCTCCACGCAGTCCATGAACTTACATTTCACGCAGGCGTCGGTGACGATGTAGGTCATTGGGCGGCGAAAGAGGCTGGATTTGTGAGCGGGAGGCCTGCGACATGGCGGCGACGCAACCAACTGTCAACAGCCGGGCTTAAACCGAGAGACGTTCGCAAGCCGGTTTCAGCCGCTTGACAAGCGTCAGTGTAAATCGCAACTGTATCGATTGCATATCCAGCCTTCATCCCAAGGACATCCCCTCATGCGCACACCCTTTCTGAAGTCCGCCGTCGCCGGCGCCCTGGCCCTCTCCCTCGTGGCCGGCGGCGCGGTGGTGGCCCAAGCCGCTCTGACCCGGAACCCGGCCGAAGTCACCGCCGGAAACTATGATCTGGAATCCAGCCACGGCAAGATCACCTGGTCGGTCAATCACTTCGGCCTGTCGACCTATACGGGTCAGTTCGTCAACGTGAAGGCCGAGCTGAAGCTGGACCCGGCCAACCCGTCCGCCTCCACCCTGACCGCGACCATTCCGCTGACCGACGTGGCCCCGAATGACGACCGGCTGAAGGCCCACCTCCAGACCGCCGACTTCTTCGATACGGCCAAATATCCGACCGCCACCTTCGTTTCGCGGTCGGTGACCGTCGATCCGGCCAACCGCAACGAAGCGACCGTGGTGGGCGATCTGACGCTGAAGGGCGTGACCAAGCCGGTGACCATCGAGGTGGAGTTCAACGGCGCCGGAACCGTCATGGGCGCCTACAAGGCCGGCTTCGACGGCGAAGCCACGATCAAGCGTTCGGACTTCGGCATCAACTACGCCCTGCCGGCCGTGTCCGACGAGGTGCAACTGCACATCGAAGGCGAGTTCGTCATTCAGAAGTAAGGCTGTAGAGGGCGCGGGCCTCCTCGGCGGGTCCGCGCCTTTCGCCCAGAGCCTCCACGCGCAGGCTGGTGACCCGTCCGTTCTGGGCGAAGGTCAGGAGGTCGCCGACGTGGACGCAGCGGCTGGGCTTGTCCAGCCGCGTCTCCCGCCCCTGATGCGTCAATCGCACGGCCCCACGCTCTACTAGGGCGGCGGCGAGGCCGCGCGTCTTCACGAAGCGGGCGCGCCAAAGCCAGACATCGATACGACAGGCGCTCTCGCTCAACAGGCGGTCTTTCGGCGCGGGCGACGACGGTTCGCGCGCGGCGGCGGGGCTTCGGTCAGGGCGGCCAAGGCGGCGAAGGGCGAATCCTTCACCGGTCGAGGCGCGGCCCCGGGCTTGTCGGGGCGACGCGCCCGATCGGTCTTCAGGGCGGCGATGATCTGTCGGGCCTGGTCGGCGCTCCAGCCCAGTTCCGCCAGGGCTTGATCGGACAGACGCCCGCGCGTCGTCGCGTCGGCCACGCGCAGCTCCGCCATCGTCTCCAGCCTTTCGACCGGCGCCAGCCAGCGATCGATCAGACGCAATCCGTGCGCGGACAGCAGTCGCGCCGAAGGTGGCTCGACCGGCGCCGGGATCAGGTCCGGCGTCGCGGCGATCAGAGGGGCCGCCACGAAGGCTTGGGCGAACTGGCGGGGCCGCGGCTTCTGCAGCCCCGGCAGCCAGACGGAATGGACGCCGACGCGAACGGCGAAGCTTCGCAGCGTGCGGCGCTCGGCCTGGCTCAGGGCCGCCAGATCCCTTTCCACGTCCCGCCGATCGATCAGGCCCCCGGCCTCGATCAGGCGAAAGGCTATGCCGCGAGGCAGGCCTTTCAGGGCGCCGCTTTCGACCGCCTGACGCAGGCGACGCAGATCGCGCAGCGCCCGACCGGCCTCGGCCGCCAGCCAGGCTTCGATCCTCCGTTGGGCCCGTTCGCGCGCCGGGGTCGGTCCCAAGTCGCCCAGCAGGCGGACTGAGGGCGCGAAGGGGTCGGCGCCCTGGGGCGTGGCCTGGACCTGGGCGGTCAGCACCCCCCGCCACAGCACGGCGCCGTCGGGCAGGACGGCGAAGGCGTCGTCGTCCTCCGCGCCGAGGCGGCCCAGGCGGCGCGCTATCTCCGGGGTGACGGCGCGAACCGCCGCCTGGCGCAGGGTGCGGTCCTCCAGGGCGGAAGACCCCTTCTCCAGCTGGAAGCGAACCCCTTCCAGCTGGCCCACCACCTGGCCCTCCACCGTCACCTCGCCGTCTTCGGCGACGCCGGCGAAGGCGTCCTCGCGCACGTTTAGCGCCCGCATCAGGGCGGTGGTGCGGCGATCGACGAAGCGGGCCGTCAGCCGCTCGTGCAGAACGTCCGACAGCCGGTCCTCCAGGGCGCGGGTCCGCTCGCGCCAGCCCTGGGCGTCATGGACCCAGTCGGGCCGGTTGGCGATGTAGGACAGGGTGCGCACCGCCGAGAGCCGTGCGGACAGCTGGTCGATCTGGCCGTCGTCGCGGTCCACGAAGGCGAAACGCGGCGCCATCCAGTCGTCCGTCAGCCGCCCTCGCTTGCCGGTCAGGGCCTGGAAGACGTCCTTGGCTAGGCGGGCGTGCTCGTCCAGCGTGGTCTTCTGGAAGTCCGGCAGCTGGCAGGCCTCCCACAGTCGCATCACCGCCCCGCGCGACCGGCCGATGCGGGCGATCTCCTCGTCCTTGATCAGTCGGCGCAGCAGGGTCTCGTCCAGGGCCTCGGCGGTCAGGCTGAGGCCGCTGCGTTGGGGCGTGACGGTCAGGGAGCGCAACAGGTCGGGCAGGGTGTCGAAGTCCAGCCGCGCATTGCGCCATTCGGCCGCCTCGACCGGATCGAACCGATGCTCGACCACCTGTTCGACCAGGTCCACGTCCAGATCCTCGGCCTCGGCCGTGACGCCGAAGGTCCCGTCGCGCAGGTGGCGGCCGGCCCGACCGGCGATCTGGCCGATTTCATGGGCGTGCAGCCAGCGGGTGCGCCGGCCGTCGAACTTGCGCAGACCCGCGAAGGCGACATGGTCCACGTCCATGTTCAGCCCCATG
>MGLN01000179.1:3484-21208 GCA_001796045.1 Caulobacterales bacterium RIFOXYB1_FULL_67_16
GGGTGGACAGGCGGTCGCGGGTGACGATCTCGACGTCCGGGATCAGGCGGCGGATCAGGGGCTCCATGGTCCCGGCGCCCAGGAACATGGTTTCGAACCGCCCGCGCGCGTGCAGCAGACGCTGGGTGAAGACGTGGCCTCGCTCCGGGTCAGCGACCAGCTGGATCTCGTCGATCGCCAGGAATTCGACCGACCGCTCCAGCGGCATGGCCTCGACGGTGCAGACGAAATAATGGGGGCGCGGCGGGACGATCTTTTCCTCGCCGGTGATCAGGGCGACGGCGGCGGCTCCGCGCTGCTTGACGATCCGCTCATAGATCTCGCGCGCCAGAAGCCGCAGGGGCAGACCGATCATGCCGGAGGCGTGGCCCAGCATCCGCTCGACCGCCAGATGGGTCTTGCCGGTATTGGTTGGACCCAGCACCGCAGTGACGCGGGAGGGGGGGAGGCCTGCGGACCGGTCGCTCATGACCCTTCCAAGTTGGCGATGATCGGGGCGCGGCTCAAGGGCAAAGGCGCCCGTACCGTCAGGCCTCGGCCACGCTCAGTCCCATTCGGACCAGCATGGACAGGCTCGAGGCCTGCATCTTCTGCATCACCTTGGCCCGGAAAATTTCCACCGTCCTGGGGCTGATGTCCAGGATAAGGGCGATCTCCTTATTCGACTTGCCGTCGATCAGGGCGTCGAACACCTGGCGTTCGCGCGGGGTCAAGGTGGCCAGACGCATCGACGCCTGTTCACGGGCTTCGTTTTCCGTGCCGTGGCGCTCAAGCACGGCGAGGCAGCCTCGCACTGCTTCCAATATTCTATTGGGATCGAAAGGTTTTTCCAGAAAATCGACGACGCCGGCCTTCATCAGCTGAACCGCAAGGGGTACGTCGGCGTGGCCCGTTATGACGATGACCGGCCAGGTGTCGCCCCGCAGGGTCCGCAGCCTTTGGATCAGCTCGGCGCCCTCGATCTGGGGCATACGCAGGTCGGTGATGACGCATGCGGCCTTTTCGTCCGGTAGAGCTTCCAGAAAAGCGGCGGCGCTGGGAAAACCTCTGGCCCGGATGCCTTCGCCTCGAAGCAGCAGCAGGAGCGAATCCCGCATGGCCTGATCATCATCGACGACGAAGACGGAATGGTCGGTCATGCGGCTTCGAGCTCCGAAACAGGGGAAAGACTGAAGGAGAAGGCGGCGCCCCCTAGGGCGCTGCGGCCAACGGCCAGGACGGCGTCATGGCTCTCCACGATCGAGCGGGTCACCGAAAGGCCAAGGCCCATGCCGCCCGCCTTGGTCGTCATCATGGGTTGGAAAATCCGATCCATCTGGTCTTCGGCTATGCCGGGCCCGTTGTCTTCGACGCGAATTTCATAACCCTCATGGGCCAGATTTCGGCCTGTGACCTTCACCACGCCGCGTGAGCGGCCGCACACCGCGTCCACCGCGTTTCGCACCAGATTGGCGATCGCCTGCTGAAACTGGATGCGGTCCGCCAGCACCCGGTCGCCCGACTGCTCGACGTCGATATGGATGTTCACGCCGGTGTCCTGGCGTATTAGGTCGAACAGGGGGGATAGATCCTCGATCATCGACGAGACCCGCTCTTCGCTGAGTTGGGGACCGCCCGTGGCGATCAGCTCGCGCATGCGACGGATGATGTCGCCGGCCCGCAGCAGCTGTGTCTTGGCCAGATCAAGGGTCCGGGTGGCGCTGTCTCCAAGCGGTCCGGCCCTCGCGATGTCGGCTTGACCCGCGTGAAGATAGACCGTCGCGGCCGTGAGAGGCTGGTTCAACTCGTGCGCCAGGGTGGCGGCCATTTCACCCAGAGAGTTCAGCCGCCAGCTCTTGCTGAGCTGCCCCATCAGCTCCCTCATGCGATCGTTGACGGCAAGGGCCTGGCGCTGATCCGCGAGGGACAGGATGACCCGCTCCTTGTCCCCGCCATGGCGGAGCAGGCTGGCGTGGATGATCAAAGGAACGATTTCGCCGTCCGGTCGGCGCGCCAGCCAATACCCAGCGGACGGGGCAGGAAGCGCCTCGCCATTGGCGGTCTTGGTGAGGGCGCCCAGATTGAAGTCCGGCGCAAAGAGACTGAAGGCGCGGCCGAGGGCGTGCTTGGGCGCCACGCCTAACATCTCGGCTGCGGGGTCGGTGATGCGTAGAATATGTCCGGCCTCGTCCAGCGTCACCACGGGAACAGAGGTGAGGATGCTGTGCAGAAGCGCCGTGCGGCTTGTGAGCCTGTGACAGACCTCGCCGACGATCAGGGCCACCATCACGAAGAGAAGTGTGTTGGCCGCAACCTCCATCAAGCCGGTCCGAACCGTGGTGATCAGATCGACGGCGACGGACAGGACGATGGCGACAAAAGTGGCGAGACGGTTCCCGATCAAGGCGGTCAGCATCACCGCGCCCAGCAGGGGCATATAGTGGACGTGTTCGACGCCTGACAGACCGACTTTGATTACAGCTGCAATCGATACGCAGACGCACGCAATAAGAACGCCGTTTTTCGGAAGGGTTAGGGCATATCGCCGGCTCGACCCTCTCGCAAATTCAGTAAAGACGTTCTCTTGCGTCCGTTTCATGTAGGATCTCGCGGGTGCGAAATCATCCTGCCGTGCCTTTGCCGCTTTTCTGACCCATTTTGTCTACCCGGCTCTGCTGCGGTGAAAAGCGGTTATTGATCGGCTGCGGCAAAGAACGCTGTTTATTGCACAGCTTCGCTTGGGTGTGCATTCTTCAACCCAGGCTTAATGGGGAATTCAGATTTCGTAGGGGGGCGGCCTTCCATGCTTCGCCGTGGCCTCCGGACGCATGCGCTGTGTCGGGGGCAGGGGGTTTTGAAGCCCACTGCGCCCCTAGGGGGACCTGATATCCGCGAGTCGTTGCGGCGTCGTCTTGTGAGTTTGTGCTGGCTTTCGAACGAGGGAGTGTTTGCATGAAGATCTGGGGCGATGTCCCGCCGCGGCGCCAGTTGATGATGGCCTGGGCCGCCACCCTGGCCGTTCTGACCCTGATGGGGGCCTTGGTGCTGGCCAATCTCTTCGCCCTGCAGGCGGCCAATGCCGCCGTGGCGCGGGAGGAGAGATTGAACGCGGCGCTTGCGGACGCCGAGTTCCGCATGGCTCGGCAGGAAAACTCCTACCGCGGCTATCTGCTCTCCGGCGAAACCTATTATGTCCGTCGGCTGGAAAGCCATAGCGAGGCTTTCAAGACTGCGATGGCGGCCGCGCGGACGGACACGCCGTCCGCCTATCGGGGCGAGGTCGATAAGGCGCTGCAGTCGGCTGAGGCTTGGCGGCTCAATGTCGCGGTGGCCGGACAAAGGCTGATCGCTGAGGGCCGCCTGGCCGAAGCCGAGCGGCTGGTCAGCGAGATCGGCCAGTCGGAGCGGTATCTGGAGCCGGTCGACGGCGCGATCAATGCGCTCAAGGATGCGAACGGCGTCGCCCTGGAAGGCTCCCGCAGGGCGCAGACGCAGGCGGCCCGCAACGCCGTGATCGCCCTGACGGGGGGACTCGCCAGCGTCATTCTGCTGGCTCTGCTGATCGGCCTGGCCGCCAGTCGGATCGTCGCCGGTTCGACGATCGCCATGGTCGATCTCATGCAGAAGATCAGGCCCAAGAGCACTCCGGCCTGATGTCTTGCGCCCGCCTGGCTCCGCTCCAATCCGCTATCCTGCTGAGCGAGAAGCATTTTCCCGCGACGGCCAAGCTACGCATTCTTACCTAACCGGCGGTTCAGATTTCGTATTAATCATCCTTCCATCCTTCAAGAGCAGATGCGGCTTTAACGGCGGGGAGGGAGTGCTCCACCTCGCGGGTTTGGTTCGGGTCGTCGATTTGGCCTTGGGAGAGTCAGTTGAACTTCATTGAAAACATGCCGGTCGGGCGCAAGCTCGCTCTTGCTTTCGGGGTGGTCCTCGCGGCGATCGCCGTCATGGGCGCCGTCGTGACGGTCAATCTGTTTGCTCTTGAAAAGGCCGACGAAGCGCGGACTGTGGAGAACAAGGTCAACCGCGCTCTTGCCACGGCTGAGTTCCGGCTTTCCAAGCAGGAGAACTCCCTGCGCGGCTATCTGCTGTCGCAGGATCCCTATTACGCCGAGCGGCTGGACGTTCACCGGGGCAAATATCGGGAAGCGCTCGAGGAAGCGCGCGCCGACCTTCCCGCCAACCAGAGCGCCATTGTCGACAAGGCCTTGCAGGCCAATGACGGCTGGTACGCAAACATCTTCGAAGTCGGCAAGACTCTGCTGGCCGAGGGCCGTCGTGACGAAGCGATCCAGATGGTCGGCCAGACCGGGACCGCCGACAAGTACATCGAGCCCGTCGAGGCGGCGATCGACGAGCTGAAGACCAAGAACGCCGAGGCCCTGGAAGCGGCGCGCGTCGCCCAGGCCGCCGCGTCCCGCGCCGCGCTGATCGCCGTTGTGGCGGGTCTGGCCGGCGCCATTCTGATCGCTCTCGTGGCGGGCTTGATCGTCACGCGCGCCATCGTGCGGCCGACCTTCAACATGATCGGCTATATGCAGAAACTGATGGGCGGGGATACGTCCGTTCAAATCCAGGGCGCCGATCGGAAGGACGAATTCGGCAAGATGGCCCAAGCGATCGTCGCCTTCCGCGACGCCGCCGTCGACAAGCTTCGCGTGGAGCAAGAGGCCGCCGCCACGCGCTCCATGTCTGAGCAGGAACGCATCGCCAACGAGGCCGAAAAGGCGCGGATCGCTGAGGAAGATCGTGTGGCCCTGACCGCCCTGGCTGCGGGCTTGGCGGCCATGTCGAACGGCGACCTGACGCACCGCTTCACCGTCGAGGTGGCGCCGCGTTCGCAACAGCTGAAGGACGACTTCAACGCCGCCATCGCCCAGCTGCAGCAGGCGCTGAGCGTGGTGCTGAACAATGTGGCCGGCATCCGCTCGGGCGCCGGAGAGATTTCGCAGGCCGCCGACGACCTGTCGCGCCGCACCGAACAGCAGGCGGCCAGCCTGGAAGAGACCGCTGCGGCGCTCGACGAAATCACCGCAACGGTCAACAAGACGGCGTCCGGGGCGCGTCAGGCCTCCGACGTGGTTCAGGCGGCGAAGGGCGACGCTGAAAACTCCGGCGTCATCGTGCGTGACGCGGTGGAGGCCATGCAGGCCATCGAGGGCTCTTCCAACCAGATCAACCAGATCATCGGCGTCATCGACGAGATCGCCTTCCAGACAAACCTGCTGGCCCTGAACGCGGGGGTCGAGGCCGCCCGAGCGGGCGAGGCCGGTCGCGGCTTCGCGGTCGTGGCCTCGGAAGTCCGGGCCCTGGCCCAGCGTTCCGCGGAAGCGGCCAAGGAGATCAAGACCCTGATCTCGGCCTCAACGGCGCAGGTGGGATCGGGGGTCAAGCTGGTCGGCCAGACCGGGGAGGCTCTGCAGCGGATCGTGGACCGGGTGGCCGAGATCGACGGCCTGGTGTCGGAAATCGCCGCCTCGGCCCAAGAACAGGCGATCGGCCTGGCCGAGGTCAACACCGCCGTCAACCAAATGGACCAGGTCACGCAACAGAATGCGGCCATGGTCGAACAGTCGACCGCCGCCAGCCATTCGCTGGCTCAGGAGGCGGAGGCGCTTCAGGCCTCGGTGGCCCAGTTCAAGGTGGGGTCGGGCGCGGACATCGCGCCGGCGGCCCGTCGGACCGCAGCGTCAGCCGCAGCCGCGCCGACGCCGGCAGCCGCACCGAGCAAGCCCGTCAGCCGTGTGATCCAGGCGCTCAAGTCCGTCGGTCGCGGCGGGGCCGCGCCCAAGGTCGAGGCGGAAGCCGACGGATGGGAAGAGTTCTGATGCCGCGCTCTTCAAGCCATATTTACCAACGGCATGCCAAGCTTGGTCTTGAGATGAAGGGAGGGCTGTTCCCGTGAGCGACGCCATAGTGCTTGCGCCCGTGCTGGACATGAACGCCGCCGAGCCGCTGAAGGCCGAATTGCTGGCCAAGCGAGGGCAGGCGGTGACTCTCGACGCCTCCAATGTCGAACGACTGGGCGGTCTTTGTCTGCAGGTGTTGCTGTCGGCCAAGAAGACCTGGTCCGCCGACGGCGCCGATCTGACGATCGAACCCCGATCGGAAGGCTTTTCTGAACAATGGGCCGCCTTCGGCGCGCCCGATCTCAACGCTCAAGACCTCATTGAAGGAACGCTCGCGTGAAAAAGACAGTGCTCACCGTCGATGATTCCCGCACCATGCGCGACATGCTGCTGATGGCGCTGGAGGACGCAGGCTACAACGTCATCCAGGCGGTCGACGGCATCGACGGCCTTGAGACCCTGGCCGCGCAGGGCGCGGACGTGGTGATCACCGACATCAACATGCCCCGCATGGACGGCTTCGGCTTCATCGAGGGCATGCGCGCCGACCCGAACCATCGGACCACGCCCTGCCTGGTGCTGACGACCGAGAGCGACGCCGAGAAGAAGGCTCGCGCCCGCGCCGCCGGCGCCACGGGCTGGATCGTCAAGCCCTTCGATCCGGTCAAGCTGGTCGACGCCGTCCGCCGCGTCGCGGCCTAACCCCAAAGATCGGTCGGGCCGCAAGCCATGGACGCCTTCGAAGCCATCAAAGCCACCTTCTTCCAGGAATGCGACGAACTGCTCGCGGAACTGGAATCGAAGCTCATGTTGCTGGAACAGGGTCAGACCGACCTTGAGACCATCAACGCCGTGTTCCGCGCCGTTCACTCGGTGAAGGGCGGGGCGGGAGCCTTCGGCTTGGAGGCTCTGGTCCGCTTCGCCCACGTCTTCGAGACCCTGATGGACGAGCTGCGGGCGGGGCGGAAGCCTTGCGACCCGGTGACCATCAAGACCCTGCTGCGCGCCTCCGACGTTCTGGCCGACCATATCCAGGCAGCTCAGGGCCTGGCCCCGCCCGTGGACGAGGAACGTTCCGCCGGCCTGGTTCACGAACTTCAGGTTCTGACCCATGGGGGAGAAGCGCCTCCGGCCGAGGAGGAGGAAGAGGACGATTTCGGCTTCACGCCGATGGCGTTCGATGCGCCCCTCGACGCGCCCCTGCCGGAACTGCCCGATCTCGACGCGCCCGGCGCACAGGCCGCCGCGCCCGAGGCTCAGGTCGGCTGGCGGGTCCTGTTCAAGCCGCACGGCCGCATGTACGGCAGCGCCAACGAGGCCGGGCTGCTGCTGCGGGAACTGGGTCGGCTGGGACCGATCGCCGTCTCCGTCGACGACAGCAGCCTGCCGACGCTCGACATTCTCGTCGCCGAGGAAGGCTATCTCACGTGGACCATCGACCTCACCGCCGAGGTCGAGGAAAAGGTCGTCCGCGAGGTCTTCGACTTCGTCGAGGCGGACTGCGATCTGACGGTCTCGCCTCTGGGCGGCGAACCCGCCCTCGCCCTTGAATTCGAAGAAGAGCCGCCCGCCGTTCTGCCGGCCACCGACGAGCTCGACGTCGCCGCGATCCTGGCCAAGGCGGCAGGCGGTGCGGCGCCTGCAGAGGCTGCGCCGACAGCTCCCGCGCCTTCCGCCCCCGCCCCCGCCCCCGCCCCCGCGCCGGCGCCTGCCCCCGTTGCGGCCAAGCCCGCCGCTCCGGCCCCCGCGCCCGCGCCTGCCGCCCCCATACCGCCGGCCCAGGTCGCCGCGCCCGTGGCGCCGGCGCCGGTCACCATCCGCGTCGATCTGGATCGGGTGGACCGCCTGATCAACGTGGTCGGCGAATTGGTCATCCAGCAGGCCATGTTGTCTCAGCGCGTGCTTGAGAGCGGCCTGGCCCGTTCGTCGGGCATCGCGCTCGGTCTGGAAGACCTCGAGCTGCTGACGCGCGAGATCCAGGACAGCGTCATGGCCATTCGCGCCCAGCCGGTGAAGTCGGTGTTCCAGCGCATGCCGCGCCTGGTTCGTGAAGTCGCCGACATGGTCTCCAAACAGGTCCGTCTGGTGACGTCCGGCGAAGACACTGAGGTCGACAAGACCGTCGTCGAACGCCTGGCCGAGCCCATCACTCACATGTTGCGCAACGCAATCGACCACGGTCTGGAAACGCCCGAGGAACGCGTCGCCGCCGGCAAGCCGGCCGAGGGCACGGTGCGGCTCGCCGCCCTGCACCGGTCGGGCCGGATCGTCATCGAGATCGCCGACGACGGCAAGGGCATCAACCGCGAGCGGGTCAAGAAGATCGCCATCGACAAGGGGCTGATCGCACCCGAAGCCGCCTTGACCGACGAGCAGATCGACAACCTCATCTTCCTGCCGGGCTTCTCGACGGCCGCCGTCGTGTCCGACATCTCCGGCCGCGGGGTCGGCATGGATGTGGTGAAGCGGTCGATCCAGGCCCTGGGCGGGCGCATTTCGATCAGCTCGGTCCCGGGCAAGGGCTCGACCTTCACCCTCAGCCTGCCGCTGACCCTGGCGGTTCTGGACGGCATGGTGGTGTCCGCCGCCGACCAGATCCTGATCGCCCCCTTGCCCGCCATCGTCGAAAGCCTGACGCCGCAGGAAGGCGATCTGCACTTCGTCGGGGGCGTCGATCCGGTGATCCGGTTCCGCGAGCGTTTCCTGCCCCTGATCGACGTCGCCATGACCATGGGCTTCCGCGACACGCCGGTCGTTCCCTCCGAAGGCGTCGCCGTGGTGGTCGAGACCGAAGGCGGCCAGCAGGCGGCCCTCTTGTTCGACGCCATTCAGGGCCAGCGCCAGGTGGTCATCAAGAGCCTGGAGACCAACTATCAGCAGGTCGAAGGCGTCGCCGCCGCCACCATCCTGGGCGACGGCCGCGTGGCCCTGATCCTGGATGTCGACGTCCTCGTCACCGACATGCGCCGCAAGGCGCCCCGCCCCGATTTCAAGCTTGCGAGTTGATTCATGAACGAAGCTAACGATTCCCAGCGCGAACTGATCGCCTTCCGGATCGGCCGGCAGGAGTTCTGCGTCGACATCATGTCGGTGCGAGAGATTCGCGGCTGGACCCCCGCCACCCCCCTGCCGCGTTCGCCGGGCTATATGAAGGGGGTGATCAACCTGCGCGGCACGGTTCTGCCGATCATCGACCTGGCCGCCCGCTTCGGCCTGGAAACCTCCGAGCCAACGGCGCGCCACGTGATCATGGTCGCCCACATCGGCGGCCGGATGGTGGGTCTGCTGGTCGACGCCGTCTCGGATATTCTCGAGATGAACGACGCCTCGGTGCAGGCGACGCCGGATGTGGCCAGCGACCAGGTCAAGACCTTCGTCAAGGGCATCTTCTCCATCGACGGCCGCATGATCAGCCTGATCGAACTGGATCACATCCTGCCCCAGGTCGAGGCCGAAGCCGCATGAACCCCGCTCCCGGACGGGGATCCATCGTCGAGGGCGAGTTCGCCTTCACCGCCGAGGATTTCCGTCAAATCGCCGAAATGCTGCACGCCCACGCCGGGATCGCGCTGAACGAGGGCAAGGCCGCTCTGGTCTACTCGCGTCTGGCCAAACGCCTGCGCACCCTGGGTCTGTCCAGCTTCCGCGATTATTGCGCCCTCGTGGAGGGCGTCGACGGCATCGACGAGCGTCAGAAGATGACGGCCGCCCTGACGACCAACGTCACCCGATTCTACCGCGAGCCGCATCATTTCGACGACCTGCGCGACCGGGTCCTGCCCAAGCTGGTCGATCGCGCCCGAGCCGGCGGACGCGTGCGCCTGTGGTCCGCGGCCTGTTCGAACGGGCAGGAGCCCTATTCGATGGCCCTGACCCTGCTTTCGGTTCTGCCCGACGCCGCAGACCTGGATGTCCGCATCCTGGCCACGGACATAGACCCGAACATGGTCGCCCAGGGCCATGACGGCACCTATTCAGAAGAGGCTCTGGAGCCGGCGCCCGCGACCCTGTGGCGGAAATATTTCAACCGCGCCGACCGTGGGAACTGGACGGCGGGCCCCCAGCTGAAGCGTCTGGTCTCGTTCAAGGAGCTGAACCTGATCGGCGACTGGCCCATGAAGGGCAAGTTCGACGTCATCTTCTGCAGGAACGTCGTCATCTATTTCGACGACCCGACGCAGGAGCGCGTCTGGAGCCGGTTCGTGCCGCTGATGCAGCCCGGCGCCACACTCTACATCGGCCATTCCGAGCGCGTCGCCGGACCGGCCGCCCGTCAACTTCACACCGCGGGTCTGACGACCTACCGCCTGGGAGCCGCATGATGAGCGCCAAGATCAAGGTCCTGGTGGTGGACGACAGCCTGACGATGCGCGGCCTGATCTCGGCCGCCCTGAAGTCGGATCCGGAACTGGAAGTGGTCGGCACGGCCGCCGATCCGATCGAGGCCCGCGCCGCCATCAAGGAACTGAACCCGGACGTCCTGACCCTGGACGTCGAAATGCCCAACATGAACGGGCTGGAGTTCCTCGAGAAGATCATGCGGCTACGGCCCATGCCGGTGGTCATGGTCTCGACCCTGACGGCGGCAGGCACCGACGTGACCCTGGCGGCGCTGGAAATCGGGGCTGTCGACGCGGTGGCCAAGCCGGCCGTGGCCAGCGTCGACGCCTTCCACGATCTGATTGACAAGGTGAAGACGGCCGCCCGGTCTCGCGTCCGGGCCCGCACCGACGTGCCGACGGCGGCGGCCGCGCCCAGCGCCTATCGTCCTGCGGCCAACCATGTTCTCGCGATCGGCTCCTCCACCGGCGGGGTCGAGGCCCTGCTGACCGTGCTCAGCGGCTTTCCGGCCAACTGCCCGGCGACCGTCATCACCCAGCACATGCCCGCCACCTTCACCTCCAGCTTCGCCGCGCGCCTGGACCGGGTCTGCGCCCCGACGGTCACCGAGGCCTACGAAGGCGCCCAGCTGAAGCCGGGCCACATCTATCTCGCGCCCGGCGGCGCCGCCCACCTTGAAGTCACGCCCGGCCTGACGCCGCGTTGTCGCCTGGTGCAGAGCGATCCGGTCAACGGCCATCGCCCCTCGGTCGACGTCATGTTCGAGTCCGTCGTGCGGTTGAAGCGCCCGATGACCGGCGTGATCCTGACGGGCATGGGCCGCGACGGCGCCAAGGGGCTGAAGTCCATTCGTGACGCCGGCGGCCGCACCCTGGGTCAGGACGAGGCGACCTCGGTCGTCTACGGCATGCCGAAAGCCGCCTTCGAAATGGGCGCCGTGGAGCGGCAACTGCCGCTGCACCGCCTGTCCCCCGCCATTCTTGAACTGTGCGCTGAAACGGGCGCACGGTCCATCGCCTGAACCCGGGAGCGCCCCCATGCCCGCAGCCGCCTCTCTTCACTGCCTGGTCGTGGACGATCAGATGACGATGCGCTCTCTGGTCCGCACCAGCCTTCAACAACTGGGCGTGCGCGAGATCCGCGAAGCCGCCGACGGCGACATCGCCCTGCGCGACATCATCCAGAAGCCGGCCCATTTGATCATCTCCGACTATAATATGCCGAACCTGGACGGTCTGGGCCTGTTGCGCGCCGTCCGCGCCCACCCGCCGACCTCCAAGACCGCCTTCATCATGCTGACCGGCCGGGCCGACCGCGAGCTGGTTCAACGCGCCGTGCAGTTCGGGGTGAACAACTATCTCGTCAAACCCTTCACCGTGGCCCAGCTCAAGGGGAAGCTGGAAGCCGTGTTCGGCGCGCTGACATGACCTTCGCGGCTCTCAAGGACAGCAAGGAAAAGCGGGTGCACGTCGGCCAGGGCGAGCACCACATCACCTCCGATCCGGACGTGGTGCTGAGCACGATTCTCGGCTCGTGCGTCGCCATGTGCCTGCGCGATCCGGTCGCGGGCATCGGCGGCATGAACCACTTCCTGCTGCCTGAGGGCTCGGGCGCCGGCACCGACGCCGGGCGTCGCTACGGCGCCTATGCGATGGAGCTTCTGATCAACGATCTGCTGAAGGCGGGCGGTCGGCGCGACCGGCTTGAGGCCAAGCTGTTCGGCGGCGGACGCATGTTCGACAGTCTACGCGACGTCGGACGCTCGAACGCCGACTTCGCCGAGAAATTCCTGCGGGACGAAGGCATCCCGGTCGTGGGCGGCAGCCTGCGCGGCGACGGCGGTCGTCGTCTGCACTACTGGCCGGTCACCGGCAAGGCCATGCAACGCGCGGTCACCGACACCGTGGCGCCCAAGCCGGCGCCCGTCGCCCCGCCCCCCGTCGATACAGGCGCTCTGGAGCTGTTCTGATGCACGCCCCCCCCGAACATGCCCTGCTTCTGGCCGCCATAGCCGACGAGCTCACGGGCGTGCGCGAGGGGATCGATCACGTAGAGGCCCTGGTCAGCCGACTGGTGCGTCGTGCGCCGCCGGAAGATCGCGCCGAGGCTCTGACCGAGGCCCAGGCCCTCGACGCCCTGACCCAAAGGCTCGAAGCCCTTGCCGGCGTTTTGCGCATGCTGGGCAACGGGGCGACGCCTGCGGAATCGGTCAGCCGCATCTCCCTGGCCGACATGGCGGGTCGCCTGCGTCCCGCCGCCGGCGTCCAGACCTCCGCTGCGCAGGACGCGGGCGATCTGATGTTGTTCTGATCTCGTGACGAAGACGCCGGACAGGATCAATCTGGCGCATTCGACGGTCCTGCTGGTCGACGACCAGCCGACATCGCTGGATCTCCTCAGCTCCATCGTCCAGGGGTTCGGCGTTCGCGAACAGCTGAAATGTCCCTCAGCCAAGGACGCGGTCGATCTGTTGCAGCGGCGCTCGGTCGATCTGATCCTGGTCGACTGCGCCATGCCGGAGATGGACGGCTATGATTTCGTCCGCTGGCTGCGCCGCGAGGCGGTCGAGCCGACGCGTTTCACCCCCGTGATCATGATCCTGGGCCATGCGGCCCACGCGCGGGTGGCCAAGGGGCGCGACTGCGGCGCCTCCTATATCGTGGCCAAGCCTCTCACCCCTTCGGTCCTGCTGAAGCGCATCGCCTGGCTGGGAACCCATCCCCGCGACTTCGTCGAGGTCGAGACCTATGTCGGGCCCGACCGCCGCGTCCGCAACTACGGTCCGCCTCCGGGCGAAGAGGGGCGTCGCTCGACCGATCTGTCGGGAGAACTGGGCGAGGCCGTCGAGGCCAATATGGACCAGGATTCGATCGACATGATGCTGAAGCCGATGAAGGTCAATCTGTGAGTACCGCCCCATGACCGTCTCCCCCGAACCCCCGTCCGAAGCGCCCCGCATCCGCAAGATCCGCACCTCGCTGCAACGCCAGATGGCGCGTCCGGGCGGCATCACCATCGAAGAGGCGGTGGAACGGGCGGAGCAGGGCCTGGAGAGCCAGCGCGACCGGATCATGGAGCTGCTTCAGGCCCAGGTGGATCTGCTCAGCAGCCTGTGCCGCCGCCGCCCGGCCCGCGCCGACGCCAAGGTCTACGCCCTCGGCTCCGCATTGGTCGACATGGCGGGGTTCCTCGACATCCCGCCCTTCTATACGGCCGCCTACAGCCTGTGCGAGACGGCCCACCAGATGACGGCCGCAAAGGCCTGGTCCTGGCCGGAAGTCGAAGTCCACGCCCACGCCCTGACCCTGATCCTGGCCAACGACTGCCAGACGAGCGAAGCCATAGAGGAGCTCCTGGCGGGGTTGCGGGCCGTCGTCCAGCACACGCATCAGCCCGGTTAACGCCGATCACCACTCTGCGGAACAGGGATGAAACGAATCAGGACCGAATCGGCGACTCGCTCCGATTCGTGATTTGTTCACGACAACATGTTGTATCTTAAAGCGGATTAACCACAACAGAGGTTCGGCTGGTCCGCTGCGGTTGAAAAACACCCGGTTCAACCCGACCCCATCTTTCCTCTTCGCCGTGGACCCGCTAGGTGATCCCGAGTGGCCCCGTAGCTCAGCCGCATAGAGCAAGGCTTTCCTAAAGCCGAGGTCGCAGGTTGGAGTCCTGCCGGGGTCGCCATCAAGTTTTCAGGGCCATCTGAAGCCGCCTCATAGCCCCGCTGGCGCGAGGTCCGGCCTGATCGGCTTGGGCTTTAGGCGTCAAGAAGGGCTCGCCGCGTGTCTGCAGGCGTTTGGCAGACTCTGCCGGGAATCGAGCGGGTTCAGCCCTGGGCGGAACGCAGGCCTTCGGCCGAAGCCTGTTGCAGGGCGGGGCGCTTTTGACCGCCCGAAGCGATGATCCGGTCGATGCGCGCCTTTTCGGCGCGGAAGGCGGCGAGGTCGGCGCCGGACAGTTCGGTGCCTTCCTGGGTGCGGACGCCGGCGGGATTGATCCGCTGGCCATTGCGCCACAGCTCATAGTGCAGGTGCGGGCCGGTGGAGGCGCCGGTCGAGCCGACATAGGCGACGACCTGGCCCTGGCTGACCCGCTGCCCGGCCCGGATGCCCGAGCCGTAGCGCGACAGGTGTCCGTAGCCGCTCTCGAGACCGTTGTTGTGGCGGATGCGCAGCCAGTTGCCGTAGCCGCCCCAGCGGCGGGCCTCGACGACGACGCCGTCGGCGGGGGCGACGACGGGCGTGCCGGTGCCGGCGGCGAAGTCGATGCCCTGGTGCATTTTCTTGTAGCCGGAGATCGGGTGGGTGCGGAAACCGAAGCCTGAAGAGACGCGGCGGAAGTTCTGCAGCGGGGTGCGCATCATGGCCGAGCGCAGGTTCTTGCCCGAGGCGTCGAAGAACTGCGCCTCCTTGGCCCCGGCGGGTTTGAACCGGTAGAAGGTGACGCCGCGCAGTTCGGCGTACATCAGGTCGCCGACGCCCACGGTGCGACCGGCCTCGGTCACGTCGCGGTCGAAGACCATGGTGAACTCGTCCGACGCGCGGATGTCGCGTTGCATATCGAACTTGGTCGCGAAAAGTCGGCTGGCGGCGCGGACGATGGAGGCGGTAGCGCCCAGTTCGCGGGCGCTGGCGGACAGGGAGCGTTCGACCTCGCCCTTCAGGACGACGGTTTCGTGGGTGACTTTTTCTTCCAGCGAGCGAAGGCGCAGGGCGCCGTCGAAGCTGCGCGACACGGTCAGCTGGCTGGCGGGGCCGGTGCGCATGGTCAGGCCGATGAGGCGGGCGTCGCCGCGGCCGTCGCGCGGCTTGACGATGGCGGTTTCGAAACGAAGGCCGGCGCGCAGGTCGGCGAGATCGAAGGCGTTGGCGACGGTGGCGGCGACGGCGCTGGCTTCTTCCGGCGCGACGCCGGTGCGGCGAACGGCCTGTTCGAAGGTTTCGCCGCGACGGATCTGGACGGGAACGGCCTCGGGGGCGGTCATGCCGGCCGGGGCGTTGGCGGCGGCGAAGGCCTGGGCTTCCATGGCGGCCATCTGGGCCGGCGACATCACGGGAACCTCTTCCGCCTGGGCGGGTTGGTAGACTCGTCCCGCAAGCAGAGCCACCGAAACGGCGGCGGCGGCGGTGACGACATGCGGCGCAAGGCGCATCGGTTGCCGGCGTGGGTCGAACTGAGCCATCGGTCCCGTCGTGTTGCGACGCCAGGGGCGCCAAACGTCTTAAGCCAAAGATCGCGCCGATCAGACCCCGTGGCGCGAAGTCATCGGCTATACCTTGCCTGTCTCAGTTTGGGAAGACAGACCGTTACAAACCGTTAAGAACCGAACGTGGGCGGAAAAAAGTCCCGCAGACTCATGCGATTGATCCGCAGCTTCGCCTTCTTGTCGCCGTGCTGGGTTGCAACCAAGCTTCGCCTGGCCGCGTTTGGCCAAGCTTGAGACTTGTGTTCGCGTCGAGGGTGGCGATGGTGGTTCGGCATAGTGTTCTCATTCGATACGGCTTGTCCGCTTGAGCAAGGCCCCGGCCAACTCCAATGACCAGAGGCCCCGCGCGCGACGCGGGCGAAGCCTGTTGCGCCGCGTCGGTCTGGTCGTTCTCATCCTGGTCGCGATCACGGCGGTTCTGGCGGCGGCCCTTTACCTGAACCGCCGGGCGGCCGCGCGCGAGGTTCTGGTCGGCTGGCTGGAGCGGCAGGGAATCCAGAGCGAGGTCGAAGTCGAGCGGATCGAGCTTGACGGCTTCGTGGGGCGGATCCGCATCGGCGACCCGAGACAACCGGATGTGACGGTGGAGCGGGTCGAGGTCGATTATGCGGTCGCCGCGCCCTGGTCGAAGACGGGGCTGGGCGTGAGGCCCAGCCGGATCCGGCTGGTGCGGCCGGTGATGCGGGCCAGCTGGAAGAAGGGCAAGCTGTCGTTCGGTTCGCTGGATCCTCTGGTGGAGCGGTTCACGGGCGGGCCGCCGCGGCCGGATTCGCGCGGGCCGCTGGTGATCGTCGAAGGCGGGCGCGGGCGGCTGGAGACGGAATACGGGCCGGTTCAGATCCTGGCGGATGCGCGGGTGGACGACGGCAGGCTGATGCGGCTGAGCGCGCGGATGCCGACGGCGAGCCTGAAGAGCGGCGAGGTCGAGGCGCGAGGCCTGGACGGGACCGTGGACCTGACCACGACCGGCGACCGGGTGGCCCTGAAGATCGAGGTCGGGGCGGATCGGTTCACCGGCGGCGGCGTCCGGGGCGAGGCGGCGCGGCTGAGCCTGACCGGGGATCTGCCCTATCCCGACATGAAGACCCGGCGTGGGGACGGTCGGGCGGTGATTGACGCGCGTCTGGTCGGCGGTGTGCTGGGCCTGGGCGAGACCGAGGCGCGGGACGCGGAGGTCGCGGTTCGGTTCGACGGCGCGACGACCGGCTGGATCGAGACCTTCCAGCTGGAGGGCGCGACCGATCTGGGGATCAAGGCGGCGCGGATCGACGGACCGGGGCTGAAGGCCGAGCGGGTCGAGGCCTCGGCGAAGGGCGGGCGGCTGAGCGTGGCGCGGGACGAGGCCTTGCGCTGGAGCCTGGAGACGCCGTTTCAGCTGACGGCGGCCTCGGGCGAGGCCGGGCAGGCGCGCGCGCAGGGCCTGTTCCTGCAGTCCGGCGGTCTGTCGATGGGCGGACGGGATGCGGCCTTCGAGGCGACGGGTCCGGTGCAGGCCCGGTTCGACCGGATCGGCTTCGGGGATCTGGCGCTGAAACAGGCGCGGGGCGATCTAAGCCTGGACGTCGTCAAGGACGAGGCGGTGCGGATTGCGGCCGAGGGATCGGTGCGCTCGGCGGGCGGGGCTTGGCCCCTGTTTGGGCCTGTCGGGTCGGACGACATCGCCGAACTGGCCGAGATGAAGCGGGCACTGGGGGATTTCGCCCTGAACGCGCCCTCGGTCCGGTTCGTCACAGGGTCGGGGGGCACCGAGGTTCGGCTGGTCCGTCCTGCGACCCTGAGCCCGGCCAACGGCGGGGTGCTGACCGTGGCCGAAGCCGGGGAGGCCGCTTATCAGTCGGAGCCTGGGCGGTTGGGCGGCGGGGCGCTGAACCTGACGGCGACGCGGGGGCGGGGCCTGCCGGAGCTGGTCGTGGCCGTGCCCAGGTGGCGGCTGACCGAGGGCGGGTTCGAGGCCCTGCTGGACGGACGGGCGCGGCTGGACTTCGACCTGGCGCGAGGGATCGACGCTCGCACGCGCGGTCTTCTGGCCATGGCCGACGGGCGGCTGACCTATGTCACTCCCGACTGCGTCGATCTGACGGTCGAGCGTCTGGAGCTGGACGAGAACGACGTCCATCAGGTGGCCGGGAAGCTGTGTCCCGAGACGGGGCCGCTGCTGACGTCCAAGGACGGGATCTGGCGCGTGGCCGGCGGCTTCGAGGGCGTTTCGGCCCAGGCGCCCTTCCTGGGAATGCGGTTCGACCAGGCCGCGGGTCGGGTCGTGGTGGACGGAACCAAGGCCGGGGTCGGGCTGACGGCGACGGTGGCCGAGGCCCAGGTGGTGGATGCGACCACGCC
>MGLN01000179.1:21278-25138 GCA_001796045.1 Caulobacterales bacterium RIFOXYB1_FULL_67_16
GACCTGAAGGGAACCGGCAAGGCCGCGGCGACCACCCTCGGCCGGCTGACCCTGGCCCACGACGGCCGGACCGGGGCGGGGGGGATCCAGATCGCGGCGCCCGAGGTGACCTTCGTCGAAGGCGGGCTGCAACCGTCGATGCTGAGCCCGATGGTCGAGGCCTTCGTCCAGTCGCCGGTGACGGGGTCCATAGGTTTCCAAGGCCGGTTCGACTGGACCAAGGAGGCCGAGCCGACCTCCAGCGGCCTGCTGAGCGTGCCGGGCCTGGACTTCGTCAGCCCGGCGGGGCCGGTCAAGGGCGCGCGGGGGGAGATCGTCTTCACCAGCCTGGCGCCGGTGGTGACCGCCCCGAACCAGAGGCTGACCATCGACAGTCTGGACGTGGGTGCGGACGCGACGGCCCTGGACCTGACCTTCGCCATCGACGCCGCCGGGATCAGCATCGCCGGCGGTTCGATCCAGGCCGGGGGCGGGACGGTCTCGGTCGAGCCCTTCGTCGTGCCCCTGGACCCGACCCAAGCCTACAGCGGGGTGGTGGTGCTGGACCGGGTTCAGCTTGGGGAACTGCTGGCCGATGCGGGCTTCGCCGACAAGGTCCAGCTGGACGCCCTGGTCTCGGGCCGTCTGCCCTTCCTCATGGATCCGAAGGCCGGGCTGAAGATCACTGCCGGCAGCCTGGGCGCGGTCCAGCCGGGCCGGCTGTCGATCAAGCGCGAAGTGCTGACCGATGTAGCGGCCGGCGGCGGGGGCGAGGCCGTGCCGCCGGGCATGGTCGAGGACCTGGCCTATCAGGCGATGGAGAACCTGGCCTTCGACCAGCTGACCGCCGACGTAAACAGCCTGGACGGGGGGCGGGTCGCGGTGCTGTTCCACATCCGGGGCCGGCACGAACCGCCGCAGCGGCAGGAGCTGCGCCTGACCCTGGCCGAGCTGATCAGCCGGGAATTCCTGAACCGGGAACTGCCCCTGCCGTCCGGCACCCAGATCGACCTGACCCTGGACACCACCCTGAACGCCAACCAGCTGTTCGCCGACATCATGGCGGTGAACCGGGCGCGCCAGGGCCAGGGCGACCAACCGCCCGCCCCAGCGCCTCAGCCCTAAGCCAAACCATTCAGCGACGGTTCACGCGCCGCCGTGCTAATGGACCCCAATCCTAATGACCGACCCGGAGTTTTCGCCCATGATCAACAAGCGCCAGTTGGCCGGTGTCGGCCTGGGAGCGGTCGTCGTCGCGGTCGCAGCCTGCGCCCCGACGATCCGGCTGGAGGTTGCGCCGATCCAGATCTACGCCAAATTGGACGCCGACGTCCGCGTCCGGCTGGATCAGGAGCTGCAGCAACTGCTTCAGCAGAACCCGAACCTCTTCTGATCGCCTCGCTTCTTTTGAAAGGACAGGCCGATATGAGCCTTCGCAAATTCCTCGCTGTCGGCGCCCTGGCCGCCGCCGTCTCGCTCGGCGGCGCCGCCTTGGCCCAGACCGCCGCCCAGAAGACCCTGGTCGACCAGGCCAAGGCCGCCGGCACGGTCGGCGAACAGGCCGACGGCTATGTCGGCTTCCGGGTCAGCACCTCCGACGCCGCCCTGCGCGCCGCCGTGGACGCCATGAACGCCGGCCGCCGCGCCGCCTACGCCCGCAGCGCCGCTGAGGCCGGCACCACCGCCGACGTCGCCGGCGCCCGGATGTTCGAAAGCCAGCTGCTGCCGCGCATCCAGTCGGGCCAGTGGTACCGCAACGCCCAGGGGCAGTGGGTCCAGCGCTGAGACGCGGCTGACCCCGGCGGGCTACGCCTGCAGGACTTGGCGCTTTGGCGCCCTGAAAACAGGGTGACAAGGCGCCAAAAGCGCCAAAACCGGCGACGCGGTCGCGCCGCTTCCTCGATTGTCAAAGACCCGACCCCATCCTAGCCCCGATTTGAGGCGTGCGAGGTCGAAGGCGGGTTTTTGATGTCAGGCGGCTGAAATCGCCTGGGTTTCTTTCCGGAATTAGGCGCGCCGGCGCGAGATCAGGCGGCTGCGCGATGCGCCGTGAGGGCGGGCAGGAGCAGGCCCTCGGTCAGGGCGCGCACCACCGGAACCGCCACCGCGTCCCCCATCAGCTTCAGGGCCGCGCTCTCGCTGGAGGGCAGACGATAGTCGTCGGGCACGCCCATCAGACGCGCCGCCTCGCGCCCGGTCAGGCGCCGGACGCGGGCCTGGCCGCCGTCGCAGACGACGACATATTGGCGCGACGAGCCGCCCGCCGGGGTGCGCAGGCAGCCGGCGAGGCCGTCGAAGCGAATCTCCAGCCGCTGGACCTTTACGCCCTTCTCGGTCCGGACCCGGCGGTAGGCGGCGCCGACCGTGCGGCGGCCGGAGGCGACGGCGGCCGCGATCCGGGCGCGGTGCAGGGGGGCGGCCAGGGCCAGGACGGCCTCGCCGTCGTCCAGCCAGTCGACGGCGTCGTCCGGCTCCAGCAGGGCGGAAAGATCGAGGTTGCGCCGGGGCGGGACCGGCAGGCGCCACCAGGCCCAGGCGTCGCGCACCGCCTGCGGGAGGCGGGCGTGGGCGGCGATCAGGCGAGGGGAGTGGAAGGGGCCAGATGGGCCGGCGGTTTCCGGCGCCCCGTCCAGGGCCGTATCGCGCATCGCCACCACAAACAGGCGCGGACGCGATTGGGGCAGCCAGTGGACCGCATCCATCTCCAGCGCCCCGACGCGGTAGCCGGCCTCGACCATGGCGGCGCAGACGGCGGCGAAGTCCCGCCCCTGTCCCGACGTCAGCAGACCGATGACGTTTTCCAGCACGATCACGCGCGGCGTCCGGCCTTCGGCCGCCAGCCCCTGGATCAGACGCCAGAAGCCCCAGAAGGCGCCGGAGCGGCCGGCTTCCAATCCGCCGCGCGCGCCGGCCAGGCTGACGTCCTGGCAGGGGGAGGAGGCCCAGGCCAGATCGGGTGAGCCCGGCAGGTCAGCCGGGGTCAGGGACCAAACGTCGCCCAGACGGAAGGGGATGTCGGGATGATTGGCGACGAAGGCCCGGCCCTTGGCGGGATCCATATCGTTGGCGAAGACGGTGTCGAGGCCGGAGAGGCTCGGGCCGGTCGCGCCGGCTCCAGACAGGCCGAGGCCGGCGAGTCCGCCGCCGGCGAAGAATTCGAATGCGGTCGGGCGAATCGACATTCGTGCAGCTTAACCCAGGCCGCGCCCTTGACCGAGGCCGCCCCCGCCCACACCTGCACGGCGAACCAGGGGAGCCCGCCGATGCGTCCGATCCGATCCGTCCTCATGGCCGCGTCCGTCGCGGGCCTGAGCCTGGCCTTGGCCGGCTGCTACGACCGCAAGGAGAAGGAACCGGAATCGGCGCCCCCGCCCGAGACGGCCGCCACCCTGGGCGGCGTCGATCTGGGCCGGCCGGTCCGGGCGGTGGGGACCGAACCCTTCTGGAGCGTCGAGGTCACGCCGGACGCCCTGGTCTATACGCGGATGGACCAGCCGACCCAGCGGGCGCCCAATCACGGGGCGACGGTGCAGGGGACCATGGCCACCTACGCCACCTCCACCGATCTGAAGATGGCGTTCAACCTGACGCTGATCGCCACGGAATGTTCGGACGGGATGAGCGACCGCACCTATCCCCTGACCGCGCGGGTCGAAATCGGCGACGACACTTTGAACGGTTGCGCCGACGCCGCCTCGGCCCTGGCGGTCGCGCCGGCGCCCTGACCGGCGTCACCACCAGTCGGCTTCGCGCAGGGCGCGGGCGTAGCGGCGGCTGACGGGGACGCTGAGGCCGTTTTCCAGGGTCAGGGTGGCGCGGCCGTCGCCGCGGTCGACGCCGCGCACCGCCGGGCGGGCGACCCACCAGCTGCGATGGGTGCG
>MGLN01000180.1:0-821 GCA_001796045.1 Caulobacterales bacterium RIFOXYB1_FULL_67_16
GGCCGCGCCCGACAGCATATAGTGGTCGCTGAAGACGACCGGATCGCCTTCTGTCCCCAGATAGGTTTGGTGAGTGGCGTAGGTCTCGCGCGCCATCTGCTCCCAAAGGGCGGGGAAGTCGGCCGCAACCCGATCAGCGTCGGCGATACGGCTGTCGGGCGTCCAACTGCCTGTGGCGCGCATGGATCGTGTGAAGGCGGCGCGTTCGCGCGCATAGATGGTCACCCGCGCGCCCATGCGCTGAAGCTGGAGCGCCGACGTCAAGCCGAGGGCGCCGCTGCCGATCACCGCGACCACGGGCGGACCGCCCGCCAGACCCGCCAGGGCCATGGCCTTGCGCGCTGCGATAGCGCTGGAGCCCCAGGACAAAGACCAGCCGCTGCCGCCGTGGCCATAGTTGTGAACCACCTTGGTCTCGCCGACCGCCTCCACGTTCAGGCGCGGGCCTGTCGGGCGAAAAGGACGGGTGCAGACGGTGATGCGTATGATCCGCTCGGGCGTCATCAGGATCGGCGCGATCCGGCGCGGGGCAAACCCTGTCGTCGGCAGGACGGCAGGCGTCGGCGCGCAGCCTGCAAGGGCTCCCGCCAGGCCCGTCAACACGGCCCGACGGTTGGAGCTGGTGACGACGGACATGAGCGGCTCCGGAAGATGCGAACTGCGACGCTACCCGCACCATGCGCGGCCCGAAAGCACCCCACGATCACATTCGGCTTGTGGGGACGAAAGCGGCGCCGCAGATACGGCGCGAAACGGTCACGGCTCGGACAACTATGCTCCGTCTGATCGCGGCCAGCAAAGGGAAGGCTTTCGGGCTAGAC
>MGLN01000180.1:829-5439 GCA_001796045.1 Caulobacterales bacterium RIFOXYB1_FULL_67_16
TGACGAAATGAACAAGCCAGCACAGCAAGACGACAAGCCCGGTCGGGTCGCCTATCAGGGCGCGCCCGGCGCCTTCAGTCATGAGGCCTGCACGGCCCTTCGCCCCTGGGACGAGGCTGTGCCGTTCGAGACCTTCGCCGAGGCCATCGCAGCCCTGAAGGGCGGCGACTGCGACTGCGCCCTGATCCCGGTCGAGAACTCCTCCATCGGCGTGGTCGAACCCGCCGCGACCCTGGTGCGCGACTCCGGCCTTCGCGTGGTCGCCGAAGCCTGGCGGCCGATCCGCCACGCCCTGATGGGACTGGACGGCGCGCGCATCGCCGATCTGAAGCGGGTGCTCAGCCACCCCATCGCCCTGGCTCAGTGCGAACAGACGCTGAAGGGCCTGAAGCTGAACGTGGTCGAGCATTTCGACACCGCCGGCGCCGCCCGCGACGTCGCCGAGGCGGGCGATCCGACCCAGGCGGCGATCGCCCCGATGGGCGCCGCCGAGGTCTACGGCCTGTCGATCCTGCGCAACGATCTTCAGGATTCCAGCGATAACCGGACGCGTTTCGTCCTCTTGGGCGCCGAGAGGGCTTGACGGCGCACGGTCTTTGCGTGCTTTAAGGCCGCACGGATCGCGAACGATCCGCATAACCGGACCCGGACCCATGTCCCGCCAGCGCGTTCTTTCTGTTTCCTTCGACCGTTCGCGCGCGGTGTCCGGCCTCTATTTCGGCTACGGCTTTTACGGCTTTCGATACGCCGGCTGAGGCGTCAGGCGCTCTCCGTCCCTGACTGTCTCGCCGGCGACCGCTCTGGACCAGAGCGGCTGTTCGCCCCTGCACATCGAAATCCTCCCTTTGCCGAAAGCCCGAATCCATGTCCCATTCCAACGTCCAGAAAGTGTGGCCCGAAGTGGTCGAACTGACCCCGGAACAACAGGCCCTGGCCGCCCTGCGCGCCGAGATCGACGCCATCGACGATCAAATTCTGGCCCTGTTCGAACAACGTCTCGCCGTCGCCGCCACCGTCGGCCGCGCCAAGGACGCCCCCACGGGCCCCCACACCAAGCTTCGCCCCGACCGCGAGCAGACCGTCCTGTCGCGGATGCTGTCCAAGTGCCGCCCCGAAAACGCCGAGGCGGTCGAACACCTCTGGCGCGAGATCGTCGGCTGGGGGCTGGCGCGTCAGGGCCGGCTGCAGGTCCAGGTCTGGGCCCCGATCGAACCGACCCGCGCCTATGACGGCGCCCGCCTGCGTTTCGGCGCCGCCGCCGACATCAAGATGGTGCGCGACCCGCAGAAGGCCCTAGCCTTCGCCGCCGAGGGCCATGGCGTGGCCGTTCTGGCCATCAATACCGAGGACGCCTGGTGGATGGGCCTGCGTCGCGAATGGTCGATGCTGAGCGTGTTCGACGGTTACGGCGGCGAGACGCCGACGTCTCTGGCCGTCGGCAAGATCGATCCGCCGGCCCTGCCGAAGGGCCGCCGCGTGGTCGTCACCGCCGGCGGAGATGCCGGCGACGGCGGCGGCGCGCGTCGCTGGGGCCTGAACACCCACCACGGCTGGACCATCGCTCTGACCGACGCCGAACTGACGCCCGGCGAGGCTGAGGGCTGCGTCGGCGCGATCGGCTGACCGCGCCGATATGAAGGCTCAGGAGGCGTGCGCCTTCTGGGCCTTGGTCAGCTCGATCATCCCCTGGGCGGCGCCCATCTCCGGCACAATCTCTTTCGAACGGTCGGAGATGGCGTCGAACCGGGCCGCCACCTGCTCCGGCGCGTCCGGACCGGCGACATGGACACCCTCGGTCAGCGTCACATAGGCGCGTTCGAACCCGCCGGCGCCGGCCGCCAGGATACAGCGGCTGGGGGCGTCCCGGCTCAGCAGATACAGCAGGCCCGGCGTCACCAGCGCCGGATCTAGGGCGTCCAGGGGCAGGGCGGCGCCCAGGTCTTCGGTCATGCGCGTATGGGCCGTGGGCGCTAGGCAGTTGACCCGGATGTCGTTCTTGCCCCCCTCGATCGACAGGGTCTGCATCAGACCGACCAGGGCCATCTTGGCCGCCCCATAGTTCGACTGGCCGAAATTGCCGTACAGACCCGAGGACGAGGTGGTCATGACGATGCGGCCGTAGTTCTGGCCGCGCATGATCTCCCACACCGCCTTGGTGCAGTTGACCGCCCCCATCAGGTGGACATCCACGACAAAGCGGAAGTCCTCCAGCTCCATCTTGGCGAAGCTCTTGTCGCGCAGGACCCCGGCGTTGTTGACCAGCAGATCGACCCGGCCCCATTTCGCCATGGCCGCCTCCACCATGGCCTGAACGGCGGCGAAGTCGGTGACTGAGGCGGCATTAGCCATGGCCTCGCCGCCGGCGGCCTCGATCTCGGCCACGACAGCCTCGGCGGCGGTGGCGGAACCGCCCGAACCGTCGCGGGCGCCGCCCAGATCATTGACCACCACCTTGGCCCCGCGCGCCGCCAGGGCCAGGGCGTGCTGCCGCCCCAGACCGCCGCCCGCGCCCGTTACAATGGCCACCTGACCGTCAAACCGGATCGTCATCTCGTCGTCTCCACCCAAGAACTGGGGCGTTCGGCTCCAGGGCCGGCCCCTTTCATCGGGTTTTGACGACGCCGGGCGCGGCGCACAAGTCCGGCCTGATCAGCCCGCGCGGTTCTTGACCAGATCCTCCACCACGGACGGATCGGCCAGGGTCGAGGTATCGCCCAGCGAGCCGATCTCGTTCTCGGCGATCTTGCGCAGGATGCGGCGCATGATCTTGCCGGATCGGGTCTTGGGCAGGCCGGGCGCCCACTGGATCACGTCCGGGGCGGCGATGGGGCCGATCTCGCGACGGACGTGGGCGCCCAGGGCCTTGCGCAGATCCTCGGTCGCCTCGACCCCCTTGTTCAGGGTGACATAGGCGTAGATGCCCTGGCCCTTGATGTCGTGCGGATAGCCGACCACAGCCGCCTCGGCCACGTCGTCATGCAGCACCAGGGCGCTCTCGATCTCGGCCGTCCCCATCCGGTGGCCCGAGACATTGATGACGTCGTCGACCCGGCCGGTAATCCAGTAATAGCCGTCCTCGTCCCGGCGGCAGCCGTCGCCGGTGAAATACCGACCCGGATAGGTCGAGAAATAGGTCTCGAAGAAGCGCTGATGATCGCCGTAGACGGTGCGCATCTGGCCCGGCCAGCTGTCGGTGATGCACAGATTGCCCGAGACGGCGCCGACCAGTTCCTGGCCCTCCGCATCGACGATCTGCAACTCCACGCCGGGCAGGGGCAGGGTGGCGGAGCCGGGCTTCAGGTCGGTGGCGCCGGGCAGGGGGGTGATCAGATGCCCGCCCGTCTCGGTCTGCCACCAGGTGTCCACGACGGGGCATCGACCGTCTCCGACCACCTCGTGATACCAGCGCCAAGCCTCCGGATTGATCGGTTCGCCGACCGTGCCCAGCACCCGCAGCGATTTGCGGGACGTGGCCTTCACCGGGCCGTCGCCTTCGCGCATCAGGGCGCGCAGGGCCGTGGGGGCGGTGTAGAAGACCTCCACCTTGTGCTTGTCCACCACCTGCCAGAACCGGCTGGCGTCGGGATAGTTGGGCACGCCTTCGAACATCAGGGTGGTCGCCGCATTCGCCAGCGGACCATAGACCAGATAGGAATGGCCCGTGACCCAGCCCACGTCGGCCGTGCACCAGAAGACCTCACCGGGGCGATAGTCGAACGTCAGCTCATGGGTCCAGGCGGCCCAGAAGAGATAGCCGCCCGTCGTGTGAAGAACGCCTTTCGGCTTTCCTGTCGAACCTGAGGTGTAGAGGATAAACAACGGATCTTCCGCCTTCATCGGCTCGGGCGGACAGTCGGTCGAGGCCTTGGCCGCCTCGACGGCGTAGTCGATGTCGCGGCCGTCGATCATCGGCACGTCGGCGCCGGTGCGGCGCACCACCAGGACCGTGTCGACCTTCACCTTCTCGAGGGCCGCATCGACATTGGCTTTCAGCGGCACGATCTTGCCGCCGCGCAGGCCCTCGTCGGCCGTGATGACAAGGTTCGAGCCGCAGTCCTCGATCCGGCCGCAGAGGCTGTCGGGCGAAAAGCCGCCGAAGACCACGGAATGGACCGCCCCGATCCGGGCGCAGGCCAGCATGGCGTAGGCGGCCTCGGGGATCATCGGCAGATAGATGGTGACCCGGTCGCCCTTCTTGGCCCCGTGGGATTTCAGCACATTGGCCATCCGGCAGACCTGCGCGTGCAGCTCGCCGTAGGTGATGTGACGACTGTCCGCCGGGTCGTCGCCCTCCCAGATGATCGCGGTCTCATCCTTGCGGTGGGGCAGGTGGCGGTCGATGCAGTTGGCGGCGACATTCAGGACGCCGTCCTCGAACCAGCGGATACGGAAATCCTCTTTCCTGAAGGAGACGTCCTTGATCCTGGTCGGCGCCTTGATCCAGTCGAGGCGTTTCGCCTGTTCGGACCAGAAGGCCTCGGGCGTCTCGCGCGCCGCGATCCGCGCCGCCTCATAGGCTCGCCGGTCCATATGGGCCTTGGCGGCGAAGTCTGCGGGAACGGGGTAGAGGTCGGAATCGGGCACGCGAGACGTCTCCAGCATCTTTAGAA
>MGLN01000181.1:0-128 GCA_001796045.1 Caulobacterales bacterium RIFOXYB1_FULL_67_16
CGGTTCGGTGGCCCTCACCCTGACCTCGACGCGGCCGGACAAGAACGGCGTCGTCGGGCGCGCCAGGGAGATCGCCACCAAGGAACAGGCCGACGCCTTGCGGGGCCTGAAACTCTATGTGCCGCGCG
>MGLN01000181.1:160-10243 GCA_001796045.1 Caulobacterales bacterium RIFOXYB1_FULL_67_16
TATCTCGCCGACCTTATTGGTCTGGAGGTTCGCGACATCGCGGGCGCCGTCATGGGCTCGGTCAAGTCGGTCCAGAACTTCGGCGCCGACGACATGCTGGAGATCGCCCCCGCCGCCGGCGGCCCGACCTGGTACCTGCCCTTCACCAAGGAAGCGACGCCCGAACTGCGCATCGCCGAGGGGTGGCTGACGGCCGTTCCCCCGAACGAGGTGGGCGAAGGCGAACCGGACTGAGGTATTCGCGCTCACTGGTGTTGCGAATGGCGGGGTGGGCGCCGACATAGGCGTATCGCAAAGCCGAGGCCTCGCCATGACCGACCTGTCCGCCTTCTCCATCACCACACGCTGGCCGGCCCAGCATCCAGACCGGCTCCAGCTCTACTCCCTGCCGACGCCCAATGGGGTGAAGGTCTCGATCATGCTGGAGGAGATCGGGCTGGCCTATGAGCCGCACCTGATCGACATCATGGCCAATGAGACCTGGGGGCCGGAGTATCTGTCGCTGAACCCCAACGGCAAGATCCCGGCCATCCTCGACCCGAACGGCCCGGGCGGTCAGCCCCTGGCCCTGTTCGAATCCGGCGCCATCCTGATCTATCTGGCGGAGAAGACCGGCCAACTGCTCTCGGCCGATCCGGCGACCCGCTACGAGACCATTCAGTGGGTCATGTTCCAGATGGGGGCGATCGGCCCGATGTTCGGCCAGCTGGGCTTCTTTCACAAGTTCGCCGGCAAGGACTATGAGGACAAGCGTCCGCGCGACCGCTACGTCGCCGAAAGCCGCCGACTGCTGGGCGTGCTGGAGACGCGCCTGGAAGGCCGTGATTGGATCATGGGCGACTATTCTATCGCCGATGTCGCCACCCTGGGCTGGGTCCGCAATCTGATCGGCTTCTACGAGGCGGGCGAGATCGTCGGCTTCAAGGACTTCCCGCGCGTCGCCGCCTGGCTGGAGCGCGGCCTGGCGCGTCCGGCCGTCCAGCGCGGCCTGAACATCCCGGCGCGGGACTAACCGCGCCGGAGGAAGCGGCCCGCGCCCAGGGCCGCGAACCCGACCACCAGGCCCCAGAAGGCCGATCCGACCCCGAACAGGGCCAGGCCCGAGGCCGTCGCCGCGAAGGTCAGGACGGCGGCCTCGCGCGACGGCGCCTCGGCCGTCAGGCTCTGCAAGGCGCCGGTCAGGGGGGCGATCAGGGCCAGACCCGTCACGGCCGCCAGTACCGCCGGGGGCATGGCGATGAACAGGCCCGCCAGCGGCGCGGCGAACACGGCCGTGATCAGATAGAAGCCGCCGTAGATCACGCCGACGATCCAGCGCCGGCCCGCATCCGGATGGGCGTCCGGCCCCGTGCAGATCGCCGCCGTGATCGCGGCCAGATTGACGCCGTGCGCCCCGAACGGCGCGGCGACCAGGCTGGCGATCCCGGTCGACAGGATCAGCTGGTTGGCCGGCGGCGGATAGCCGGCGCTCTGCAGCACCACCAGACCCGGGAGGTTCTGCGCCGCCAGAGTCACCAGAAACAGGGGAAAGCCCAGGCTGACCGCCGCCTTCCAGTCGAAGGCGGGCGCAACGGGCTGCAGATGCCCGAACAGGCCGGTTCCGGCAGGAAGCGCCAACTGCCCCCGCATAGCCAGAACCGCAAACGCCGCCGCCAACACGGCGGGCAGGGCCCAGGTCGGCCAGAGCCGCCGGAAGACCAGAAAGACCGCGATCAGGCCCACGACCAGAACCGCCTCGTCCGGCACGACCTTGAACAGTCGCATCACGAAGGGCAGCAGCACGCCCGCCAGCATGGCCGAGGCTATGGCCGACGGGATCCGCCCCGCCAGTCGCCCCAGGGCCGGGATCAGGCCGGTCAGGATCATCAGCAGGGCGGCAAAGACGAAGGCGCCGACCGCCGTCTGCCACGACAGCCCCAGCGTCGAAGCGGCCAGCAGGGCCGCACCCGGCGTCGACCAGGCCAGGACCACGGGAATCTTCAGCCGCCAGCTCAGCAGGGCGCCCGGAACGCCGATGGCCAGGCAAAGGGCCGTCACCATCGAGCCGATCTGCCCGGCGTCCGCGCCCAGGGCCTGTCCCGCCTGAACCACCAGCGCCACGGTCCCGCCGAAGCCGATCACCGTGGCCACGGCGGCCGATGAAAAGGCGGAGGCGGGCGGGGCGCGCATGGAAAAGGCCGGAGCAGTCATGCCCCGGCCTTAAACCGTCGCCGGAAGGGGCGGAAGCGGGTTCAGCCCTCGATGTCTTCCGGCAGGCCCACGGCATGGAAGCCGGCGTCGACGTGCACGACCTCGCCGGTGGTCGATCGACCCAGGTTCGAGCAAAGCCACAGGGCGGCGCCGGCGACGCCCTCCATTGAGGTCTCTTCCTTGATCAGCGAGAACTGGGCGCTCTTGGAGTGCAGGCCGCGCCCGCCCGAGATCCCGGCGAGCGACAGGGTGCGCATGGCGCCGGCCGAAATGGCGTTCACCCGGATGTTCTTGGGCCCCAGGTCGCGGGCGATATAGCGGGTCGCCGCCTCCAGCGCAGCCTTGGCCACGCCCATGGTGTTGTAGTTCGGAATGACCCGTTCCGACCCCAGATAGGTCAGGGTGATCAGGCTGCCGCCGTTCGGCATCAGCTTGGCGGCGCGACGCGACACGTCCACGAAGCTGAAGGCCGAGATATTCAGGGCCAGCAGGAAGCTGTCGCGCGTGGTGTTGTCGACAAAGCTGCCCTTCAGTTCGTCCTTGTTGGCGAAGGCCACCGAGTGAACGACGAAGTCGATCGTGCCGAAGGTCTTCTCCAGCTCGGCGAAGGCGGCGTCCATCGAGGCGTCGTCAGTGACGTCGGCCGGAATCAGCAGCTTGGCGCCGACGCTCTCGGCCAGCGGGCGCACGCGGCGCTCCAGGCTCTCGCCCAGATAGGTGAAGGCCAGTTCCGCACCCTGGGCCGCCAGTTGCGAGGCGATGCCCCAGGCAATCGAGCTGGAATTGGCCACGCCCATGATCAGGCCCTTCTTGCCCTTCATGAGGTCGCCGGTCGGCATGTCCCAGCCTTCGGAAGTGGCCATGGTTCGTCTCCTGATGATTTGCGCGGAGGGTTAGCAGGGGTCGGCGCGAACCGGAACCCCTGCCGCCTTCCCTTGCGTCACAGCAGGCCCGAAACCGCCGCCCGCGCAGCCTCGCCCAGATCCGGGCGCTTCAGGGCCAGGGCGACATTGGCGCGCAACAGGCCGATCTTGTCGCCGCAGTCGTGGGTCACCCCCTCGTATTCGACGGCGGTGAACAGCTGGTCGGCCATCAGGCGGGCCATGGCGTCGGTCAGCTGGATTTCATTGCCGGCGCCCCGCTCCTGGGTGGCCAGCAGATCGAAGATTTCCGGCTGCAGGATGTAGCGGCCCGAGATCGACAGGTTGGACGGCGCCGTCCCCTTGGCCGGCTTTTCGACCATGCCCTTCATGGTGATGCGACGGCCGTCGCGGCCGGCCGGATCGACGATGCCGTATTTGTGGGTCTCGCTCTCGGGTACGGCCTCGACCCCGATCAGATTGCCGCCGACCTCGTTATAGGCGTCGATCAGCTGTTTCAGCGCGCCGGGCTGTCCGTCCACGATGACGTCGGGCAACAGGACCGCGAAAGGCTCGCGCCCGACGATGTCGCGCGCGCACCAGACCGCGTGGCCCAGGCCCTTGGGCGACATCTGGCGGGTGAAACTCATCTCGCCGGCGTTCGGCAATTCGCCGCGCAACTGGTCCAGGATTTCGGTCTTGCCCTTGGCTTCCAGCTGGCTCTCCAGCTCGATCTGGTGGTCGAAATAGTCCTCGATCGCCCCCTTCGACCGGCCGGTGACGAAGACGATGTGTTCGATCCCCGCCTCGCGGGCCTCTTCGACGATATACGACAGGATCGGCCGATCGACGACGTTCAGCAGTTCCTTGGGCGTGGTCTTCGTGCCGGGGAGGACACGAGTGCCGAGACCGGCGACAGGCAGCACGGCCTTGCGCAGACGCGCGGGCTGAGAAGTCATAGGGTTTTCCTGATTGCTATCCCGCCCCCATCATAACCGACGGATCGGTCATGGAAAGGGGCGAGACAGGCTGGAAAAGCGATGTTACTTCGCGGGGCGTTGCATCGGCGTCATCGCAGCGATGACGGCGCGCTGGGCGACCAGTTGCTCTTCCGGCAGGGGGATAAGGCCGCGGTCGGCCAGATAGCCGCCCCGACCCGCCGCGCCTTCCGACAGGAATTCCTGGACGAACTGCTGCAGCCCGGGGATGACGCCGATGTGGGCCTTCTTCACATAGATGTAGAGGCTGCGCGACAGCGGATACTCGCCGCTGGCGATGGTGTCCGCGTTGGGGGTGACGCCGTCGATGGTCTCGGGCTTCACCGTGTCCAGGTTCTGTTCCAGGAAGGAATAGCCGAACACGCCCAGCGAGCCCGGGGTGCGGGTCAGGGTCTGGACGATGGCGTTGTCGTTCTCGCCCGAGTCGATCCAGGCGCCGTCTTCACGCAGGGTGTGGGCCAGGGCCTCGAAACGGTCCTTGTCGGCCGCTTCCACGGCGGCGGCTGCGGGCACCAGCTTGGCGCCCGGCGTCATGCCCAGCTCCAGGAAGGCGTCGCGGGTGCCCGAGGTGGGCGGCGGGCCATAGACCTGGATGCGCTGGTTCGGCAGGCCGGGATTGACCTGGTTCCAGGTCTTGGCCGGGTTGACGACGAACTGGCCGTTCGGCCCCGGCACTTCCTTGGCCAGGCCTTCGTAGATGTCGTTCAGCTCGAAGTTGAAGCTGTTGCCGTTGCGCGCTGTGGCGATGACGATCCCGTCGAAGCCGATCTTGATCTCGACGATCTCGGTGACGCCGTTCTTGGCGCAAAGGTCGAACTCCGAGGCCTTCATCTGACGCGAGGCGTTGGCGATGTCCGGCGTGGTCGGGCCGACGCCCTGGCAGAAGGCCTGGATGCCCCCGCCCGTGCCCAGGGACTCGACGCGAGGCGCGGCCCCGCCCGAGGTGCGCGAGAAGTTCTCGGCCACGCGCGTCGCGAACGGAAAGACCGTCGATGAGCCGGCGGCCCAGATGCCGGAGCGGGCGCTGGAGGCGCCGCCGCCCGAACCGCCGTCGCCGCAGGCCGCCAGGGCCAGAAGGGCGGCCGCCGCCGTAGTCAGTTTCAGTGTGCGGATCATTCTGCGCTCTCCCTGAGCATGAATTTCGCGAAGTTTAGACCAGAGGATTGTGAAGCTTTTGCTGGTCTCGCCGCCGGTCGGCCCCTTACAGCAGGCGCTTGCGCATCACCTGGGACAGGGTGTCGATCAGGGTCACGGCGACCACGATGACGATGGCGATGGCGGCGACCCGGCTGTAGTCGAAGGCCTGGATGCTTTCGAACAGGGTCTGGCCGATGCCGCCGGCGCCGATCAGACCCAGAACCGTAGCCGCACGGCTGTTGGACTCGAACCGATATAGGGCGAAGGAGGTCCACAGCGGGGCCACCTGGGGGAAGACGCCCCAGACGATCTCGTGCAGCTTGCCGGCGCCGGTGGCGCGCACGCCCTCGACCGGTCCCTTGTCGATCGACTCGACGGCCTCGGAAAACAGCTTGGCCAGCACCCCGCCGGTGTTCAGCGCCAGGGCCAGGACGCCGGCCAAGGGGCCCAGTCCCACGGCGACGATGAATAGGGTGGCGATCACCAGGTCGGGGATCGAGCGCAACAGGTCCATGATCCGGCGTACGATGAAGACCATCCAGCCGGGCGCTATGTTGCGCGACGCCATCAGGCTGAGCGGCAGGGCCAGGAAGACGGCCAGGAAGGTGCCCCACAGGGCGATCTGCACCGTCAGCCACATCTGACCGGCCAGGCTGGCCGTCGGCTGGGTGAAGATGTGGGTGAAGGAGGTCCAGAAATCGCCGGGCGGGAATATGGCGCCCCAGTCCGGCCGCAGCAGATCCGCCCCATAGGTCGAGATGTTCGACGAGCCCGAGAAGAGCCGGCCGATGTTCTGCATGTCGACCTTGCCGAAACTGGCGATCAGGATGATCGCCAGCCCGCCCCACAGCAGGACGTCGAACAGGGTCGAGGACAGGGATTTGGTGGGGGCCGAGGGCACGGTCCCCGGCGCCACCCCGCCGCGGGCGGCCATGTCAGCGGTCACGTCGCTCAAGGCTGGACCTCGCGCTTGGCGCGCAGGGCGGCCAGGTCGCGCTCGGCGGCGGCGACGCCGGCCTGGTCGTTCTTGGCCCTGGCCTCGCTCAGCTTCTGGTCGGCGACCATCTCACGGACCGGATCGAGGTAGGAATCGTCGGCCGCGCGGAACATCGAATAGTTCAGCCCGGCCAGCACCTGACGCTGGCGGTCGGCTTCAGGCCCCTGGCCCTGGCCGTAGGTCAGGAAGAAGCTTCGCAGCTTCTCCTTCAGCGCGGGATCCAGATCCTCGCGAATGACGATGCCGGATTCCGGGATCGGCGGCGAGACCCATATGTCCTCGATCTGCGAGGCCAGCTGCGGGTTCTCGCGGCGCATGAAGACGGTATTGACCGAGTTCGAGGTGGCCACATCCACGACGCCGGTCGCCACGGCGAAGGCGTTGGCCTGGTGGCTGGCCGAACGCACGGTCTTGAAACACTGGTTCGGCACGATGCCGCGCGGATTGAAGAATAGTTCAGCCCGGCCAGCACCTGACGCTGGCGGTCGGCTTCAGGCCCCTGGCCCTGGCCGTAGGTCAGGAAGAAGCTTCGCAGCTTCTCCTTCAGCGCGGGATCCAGATCCTCGCGAATGACGATGCCGGATTCCGGGATCGGCGGCGAGACCCATATGTCCTCGATCTGCGAGGCCAGCTGCGGGTTCTCGCGGCGCATGAAGACGGTATTGACCGAGTTCGAGGTGGCCACATCCACGACGCCGGTCGCCACGGCGAAGGCGTTGGCCTGGTGGCTGGCCGAACGCACGGTCTTGAAACACTGGTTCGGCACGATGCCGCGCGGATTGAACAGGAAGGTCAGGGGCGCCAGGGTGCCCGAGGTCGACTGGGCGTCGCCGATGCCGAAGTCGTACTGCTTGCCGCAGGCCAGCACCTTGTCCAGGGTGATGCCAGAGCCCTTCCTCACGATCAGGGTCGAGGTGTAGCTGTCGCGGCCTTCCGGATCGACGATGCGGGCGATGACCTCGCCCTGGGCGCGGTCCACGGCTTCGAGCGCAGGCTTGGCCGAGAACCAGGCCACCTGGGTTTGGTTGAACCGCATGGCCTCGATCAGGACGTTATAGTTGCCGGCGAAGAAGGGCTTCACCGGAACCCCGATCGCCTTGGACATGTCGTCCAGCAAGGGCTGCCACAGCGGCCCGGACGAGGCCTGGCCTTCCGCCGACAGGATGGAGAAGGTCAGCTCCGACGGCATGGCGCCGGACGCCTTCTTTTCCTCGCCACCGCCGCACGAGGCGACGCCCAGCAGCAGGACGGCGGCGCCCGCGGCTGCGAACAGACGGCGGGACAGGGATGTGCGGGAAGGGCTCATGCCTTGGTCTCCCAGAACGCGTCCTCGAATTCGGGACCGTAGATGTCGATCAGGCGCTGGTGATCCAGGCCCGTGGCGGGACCGTCATAGACGATCTTGCCGCTCTGCAACGCGATCACGCGGTCGCAGTAGCGGATGGCGTAGTCGACCTGGTGCAGGGTGACGATCACCCCCATGCCGTCGCGCTTGTTCAGTTCGACCAGCAGCTCCATCACCTTGCGGGCCGACACCGGGTCCAGCGAGGCGACCGGCTCGTCGGCCAGAATGGCCTGGGCGCCCTGGACGATGGCGCGGGCGATGGCGCCGCGCTGCTGCTGGCCGCCGGACAGGGTGTTGGCGCGCTGACCGGCGTAGTCGCTGACCCCGACCCGATGCAGGGCGGCCATGGCGCGCTCCTTGTCGGCCTGGGGCCAAAGGCCCAGCAGTCCCTGCCAGGACGGCAAACGCCCCAGGGCGCCCAGCATGACGTTGGAGAACAGGCTCAGACGACCGACCAGATTGAACTGTTGGAAGATCATGCCCAGCCGCCCGCGCGCCTTGCGCACGGCCCCGGTCAGCCGCCCGTCCTTCTGCACCGTCTCGCCGAACACGGCGATGGTCCCCGGGCCGGCGTCGATGGACTGAAGCCCGGTGATCGAACGCAGCAGCGTGGACTTGCCCGATCCCGACGGGCCGATCAGGGCGACCATCTCGCCTGAGGCGACGGAAATCGAGACGCCGTCCAGCGCCTTTCGCGATCCGAAGGTCTTCGACACGTCACGCGCCAGGACCAGGCCTGGGGCGACGGCGGCTGCGGATGAATTCATGAACTCGCTGGGAGGCTGTGGCGAACGGGCGCCGCATGACGCGACAGGAGCGTTTGGGCAAGTCTTAATCGCACGACGGGCGCAATCTCGTCCAGTGCGGCGTCCGACTCAGCCGCGGCTAGGGGAGTTCGCGACGGTAGGTCTTCAGAATGGCTAACCGCCGCCAGGCTGCGAAGGAGCCGGCGTCGTGGCTCCAGCGCCGGGCGACGGAGCTTGATTGCCCTTGGCCACCTTCAGGCTCGTCGGCCGATTGATCTTTGGTCGTGTCGGTAAACCCAGACTGCGTGCGAGCGTGGAATGGGTGCAGGCGCCTTCTTCGAGCAGAGCGCTGCCGTCGTCGTTCAGAATGACGTCGCTGTGGGCGACCGCCCAGACGATGGCGGCCACGTCGAACCGATTGAAGCCGAGGGACTCCGCCTTGGCAGCGACGACATTGCAAAGCACGTTCACAGCCGCCCGACGCGCCGGGCTCAGCTCTTTTTGACTCGGCTCTCCTTCAGTCGGGCCGCCGGACTCCTCGGCCCTCGCGTCTTGGGTTTCACGGGATTGCGCTGCCCCTGCCGGCGCGGCCTGGGTGTCCGCCTCCAGGTTGGTTTCCGGCGGCACCCGCGCGAGCCCGTCCAAGGCTCTCGCCACGGCGGGGTCTGATCTGATGGCCTGTACGACGGTTTGCGCGCCGTCGAGGTCGAAGTTGAGCACCGTTAGCGGCGACAGATTCTCGAAGCCCTTCTTCGCCTGCTTTTCCGTTGAGGCGCCGGAGCAGTCGCCTTTGTCGCAATAGGGCAGGGGATTGAAAATGGAGACAACGGCCGGCTCGGCGCTGACGCGCCATCGTCCCACGACCGGCACGTCTTCGCTGGAAATACGTCGATGGCTGGGCAGTCGCGCCTCGATCACGACCGTCTGATCGGCCCATTCGCCCGGCCCGAACTGGATGGAGCGTTTTTCGGAAAGATTCTGAGCGAAGAGTCTCGAAACCGTGTTGCTCAAATAATCCGAAGCTTGGATCAGCCGTGCTTCCGAGGCCGAGGTGATCAGAGTAGAACTGGGAGCCACCAGTTTCGAGCCCTGCATCAACATGCCGATGACCGTCCCGGTGATCTCGCCCTGTATGGCGCTGCTTGCGTTCAGGCTGACTTCGACCGTCGAGGCGCTGGTGGGGCTGACCCTGAAATAAGGTGTCAGATAAAGCCTTTCGTTCTGCTCGGTCGTCCAGCTTTCGCCCTGGCGGCTGTTGCTCTCCTGATTAGCGGACATCAGGGTCGTCGTCGTGCTTACGGCTGGCCGCGACAGGACCGTGCGGATGGACAACACTCGGGTCAGAGACCGCGCGGACATGAACCGATCTATCGCACGTCGGGCTTCCCTGTCGTAACGTCCCCGGTCCGCCTCGCCTCCCATCGGCACTTCTTCAATAACGAAACGCGTGTAACTGCCGATATAGGCGTTCGATTCTGCCCTGTTCGCCCCAGGTCGCTGCTGCTGTTGTGGCGACTGTTGTTGAGGCGTGGGATTCGCCTCTTCGCACCGGCTGTCACGGTCGTCCGATTTGGAGCAGCGAAACACGTCCAGCATCGGCAGGATGTCGAGGCGAGCGGCGCTCGCTCCGTCGCTTTCAGACTGCGCCCCCGAGGCTGATAGCCCCAACAAGAACAGTCCGGTTAAAATGTGCATGTCGTCCCCTCGCACCCAGGATGTATTTATACCCTTTAAGGGTTGCAGGGAAGGGGGGGAGAACGCCGTTACATTAAACTCTGGCCACGAAAAAACCCCTTTACATGACAGTCCG
>MGLN01000182.1:0-4506 GCA_001796045.1 Caulobacterales bacterium RIFOXYB1_FULL_67_16
AAGGACACCTATGAGCTGGACGAGAAGCAGAAGCAGGTTCTGCTGACCGAGCTGGGCTCCGAGCGTCTGGAAGAGGCCCTGGAGAAGGGCGGCCACTTCGCCCCCGACACCACCGGTCTTTACGACGCCGCCAACATCAGCCTGGTCCACCACTCCAACCAGGCCCTGCGCGCCAACACCCTGTATCAGCGGGACAAGGATTATATCATCAAGGGCGGCGAGATCATTCTGATCGACGAGTTCACCGGCCGGATGATGACCGGCCGGCGCCTGTCCGAAGGCCTGCACCAGGCCATCGAGGCCAAGGAGGACGTCAAGATCCAGCCCGAGAACCAGACCCTGGCCTCGGTCACGATCCAGAACTATTTCCGCCTGTATCAGAAGCTGTCCGGCATGACCGGCACGGCCGCGACCGAGGCCCAGGAGTTCGGCGACATCTACAAGATGGAGGTGCTGGAGGTGCCGACCAACCGGCCGATCCAGCGCAAGGACTATGACGACGAAGTCTATCGGACCCATGCGGAAAAGAGCCAGGCCATCGCCCGACAGATCGCCGAATGTCACCTGGCGGGCCAGCCCATCCTGGTCGGCACGGTCTCGATCGAGCGCTCCGAACAACTGTCCGAGCTGCTGCGCACCTATGAGTACAAGGTCGAGGTCTCGCGCAAGCTGAAGCCCCAGTACGAGGGCAAGGCCAAGGAGGCCGAGAAGATCGGCGACGCCGCCTATGACATCACCTACGAGACCAAGCTGCGCGGCATCCCCCACTCGGTGCTGAACGCCCGCCAGCACGAGCAGGAGGCCTATATCGTCGCCGACGCCGGTCTGCCGGGCGCGGTGACCATCGCCACCAACATGGCCGGCCGCGGCACCGACATCCAGCTCGGGGGCAACCTCGAGATGAAGATGCAGAAATGGCTGCTGGAACAGCGGAACATGGCTGTCGAGGTCACGCCCGAGATGCACGCGGCCAAGGAGGCCGAGTTCAAGGCCGAGATCGCCGTCAACCGCGAGAAGGCCCTGGCCGCCGGCGGCCTGTTCGTCCTGGGCACCGAACGCCACGAAAGCCGCCGGATCGACAACCAGCTGCGCGGCCGCACCGGCCGTCAGGGCGACCCCGGCGTGTCGAAATTCTATCTGTCCTGCGAGGACGACCTGCTGCGCATCTTCGCCGGCGATCGTCTGGACTCGATCATGAAGACCTTCGGCGTGGCCGAGGGCGAGGCCATCACCCATCCCTGGCTGAACCGCGCCATCGAGACCGCCCAGAAGCGGGTCGAGACCCGCAACTACGACATCCGCAAGAACCTGCTGAAGTACGACGACGTCGTGAACGACCAGCGCAAGGCCGTGTTCGAGCAGCGTCAGGAGTTCATGGACTCCGAGGACCTGTCCGAACTGGTCGGCGACTTCCGCCGCGACGTGGTCTCGGACCTGGTCGAGCGCTACATGCCGCCCAAGGCCTATGCCGAGCAGTGGGACATCGAGGGTCTGGACGACAAGGTCCGCTCCACCCTGGGCCTGGAACTGCCCCTGCGCGACTGGGCGGCCGAGGAAGGCGTGTCCAACGAGGAGATCGAGGAGCGGATCCTAGCCGCCGCCGACGCCCGCGCCGCCGAACGTCTGGAACTGATCGGCGCCGAACAGACGCGCGGTCTGGAAAAGCAGTTCATGCTCCAGATGATCGACATGCAATGGCGCGAACACCTGGTCCATCTGGACCATCTGCGCGGCGTCATCGGCCTGCGCGGCTACGGCCAGCGCGATCCGCTGAACGAGTACAAGACCGAAGCCTTCAACCTGTTCGAGAGCCTGCTCTACGACCTGCGTCACAATGTGACCCGCTGGCTGATGACGGTCGAGTTCCGCTTCCAGCCGCCGCCGGAAATGCCCGAGTTCCAGGAAATCCACCTGAATCCCGGCACCGGCGAAAACGAGATGGCCAATCCGTCGGCCCAGAATCCCGAAGGGACCCTGATCGGCGACGACCGTTCCAAGCTGCCGGTCGAAGCCCTGCCGCCGGGCTGGGAAATGACCGGCCGCAACTCGCCCTGCCCCTGCGGCTCGGGCCGCAAGTTCAAACACTGCCACGGGGCTCTGGTCTGACGGGCGGCGGCCTCTAGGATCGGCGAACGGAAGGGGAAGACCATGGGCAAGTACGAAGCCAAGATCGCCTGGAGCCGGGGCGATCAGCCCTTCCTCGACAAGCGCTACAGCCGCGCCCACAGCTGGTCTTTCGACGGCGGGGCGGTGGTGCCGGGGTCCTCGGCCCCGGTCAGCGTGCCCCTGCCGATGTCCGACCCCTCAGCGGTCGACCCCGAGGAGGCCATGATCGCCTCCCTGTCCAGCTGCCATATGCTGTGGTTCCTGGCCTTCGCCGCCAACGCCGGCCTGGTGGTCGACACCTATGTCGACGAGGCCTTCGGCAAGATGGGCAAGAACGACGAGGGCCGCAGCTATATCGCCGAGGTGACCCTGAACCCCTGCACCAGCTTCACCGGCCGGACGCCGTCGCAGGAAGAGTTGGACGCCCTGCACCACCAGGCCCACGACCACTGTGAAATGGCCCATTCCGTCCGGGCGACGATCACCACGGTCGCGACGATCGGCTGACCTAGCCTTTCAGCGCCATGGCCATGAGGACCGGCGCGCCGAGGATGCCAAGGGCCGAGACGACCGCGACAATGCTTCCCAGGACAAGCAGCCCTTTCAGCGCGAGGGATTTCTTGGCGGGAGTCTGCATACACACAACCTGAGGCCAATCCGGCTCCCTCGAAAGGCGACATGTTGTCGCCTCGCCGATCAGGCGGCGTGACGCGTCTCCTCCTCAACCAGCGAGCGGAACAGGGCGTGCCCGGCGACCATGCCGTCCGAGGTCGCCAGGGTGATGTTGGAAGCGGCCCGCGCCAGGTCGCCGGCGGCGAAGACGCCCGGCTGGGTCGTCTGCTGCAGGCCGTCTACCTTGATCACCCGGCCCATGGGCGTGTCGGTCATTTCGCACCCCAGGCGCGCGGCGAAAGGATTGCCGACCTGGATTTGGGCTCCGACGAAGAGGGCCTTCAACGCCACAAACCGCCCGTCGGCCAAGCGCGCGCCCGTCAGGGTGGGGGCGTCGCCCTCGAGCCGCTCTATGGGCGTCGTCTCGATGGTCACGCCGCGCCGGCACAGCAGATGGGCGTCCTCGGGCGACAAGCCGACGTCCAGGCCCATGAACAGGGTGACCTGGCCCCACTCCGCCACCGTGGCGGCGTACTGAACGGCATGGTCGCCGCGCCCCAGCACCCCGATCGGGCCGCCGCCGATCTCATAGCCGTGGCACCAGGGACAGTGGAGCGCCGTCCGGCCCCAGCGTTCCTTCACGCCCGGAATGTCCGGCAGCACGTCCTCGACCCCGTGCGACAGCAGCAGACGGCGGCCAGTGGTCCGCGTCCCGTCGGCGAAGACGACCGAAAAGCCGCCGTCGATCCGCTCGACCTCGACCGCCTCAGCCATGCGAAAGGCTGCGGTAGGATAGGCGGCGACTTGGGCCCGAGCGGCGGCGGCGATCTCGGCGCCCGGCCTGCCGTCGTGGCTCAAGAACCCGTGGGCGCGTGCGGCGAACCGGTTGCGCGGCTTTCCGTCGTCAATGACCAACACCCGGCGACGGGCGCGGACCAGTTGCTGGGCGGCGGACAGGCCGGCGTAGGAGCCGCCCAGGATCAGGGCGTCATGCGGCATGGGCTCACTCGGGACGATGGGGGTTGAGACGGGCATTCAGCAGATCCTTTTTGGGGTGCTCGGCCATTCGGCGCGCGAAGTCCGCCGCCAGATCAGCCAGGGTGATGTCGTTCAGCCGTGCGACCAGCAGGGCGCGGGCTTCGGCGTAGGTCTCGGCCAGGGCGTCGTTGACCGCCGTCTCCACCAGGCAGCCGTCGGCCTCGACCGGCGGGGTTTCGGGAAACAGGCCTGGCCCGCCCAAAGCCGAGTTGACCTGGCCCAGAGTGACCTGATCCAGCGGCCGGGCCAGCCGCCAGCCGCCGCCACGCCCCTTTTCCGAGACCACCAGCCCCTGTTCGCGCAGGCCGGCCATGGTCCGCCGCACCACGACCGGATGGGTGGACAGGCATACGGCCAGCTGATCCGACGTCATGGACGCGCCGGTCCGCGCCTCGTACTCGGCCATGTGGAGCAGGGCGTGGAGAATGTTGGAGAGGCGGGAGTCCCTTTTCATGCAACTTCAATTGTTACGTGATGGTCTTCGCGTCAAGGCGCCGGCCAGGATTCTTTTTAGGCGTGCGGCGCGGCATCCGTCAGGAAGGCGCGGAAACGGCGGAGGGCTTCTTCCGTCAGCTCGGGGTCGTGGCGCATCGGGCCGTTGTTGGTCGGTTCGTCGAAGGCGTGGGTGCCGGCGGCGACCCAGCTCTCGACCTCGGCGCCGCAGTTGCGGATCATGGCGTTGACCAGTTCGGCGTTGCGCACCGTGGTCAGATGGTCGCGTTTGCAGGTGACGGCCAGCACCCGGGGGCA
>MGLN01000182.1:4532-7528 GCA_001796045.1 Caulobacterales bacterium RIFOXYB1_FULL_67_16
GGTGACGGCCAGCACCCGGGGGCAATGCCGCCACGGCTTCATCCGGTTGAAGGCGAAGGGCCCGATATAGGGGTAGGCCAGCCAGACGGCGCGAACGCCCGACAGATCCGCGGCTCCGGGATCGGCCACGCCCAGGCTATGGGGCGCCGGGTCGGCGCTCATCATCTCCATGATCGACCAGCCGCCGTGGCTCCATCCGGCCAGGGCCAGACGGGTCGCGTCCACGTCCGGCCGGGCCGATATGCCCTGGATCGCCGCCAGGACGTCGCCGGCCCGCTCGTATCCCCGGAAGGCCAGACCGGTGCAGACCGCCGCCAGGGTAAAGGCCCGGCCCCAGCCGCGCGGCCCGTAGGAATCGACGATGAAGGCCCGCCAGCCGGCTGCCTTGGCCGCCTCGGCGTAGCGGGGCAGGTGGCTGCGCAGACCGCCGCAGCCGTGGAACAGCAGGACCGCCGGGCGGGGCCGGTCGTTGTCCGGGCCGACGACGGTCAGATGCGGTTCGAGGCGGGCCCAGCGGCGTTTCAGATCGTCCATCCCGGACATACGCCGCAGCGGCGCGCCGAAAACCAGCCCCCCTTGCGGATTTCGATATTTCGATATATCTGAGTGCTTGTGAATAGATATATCGAAAAGGAAGCTATGATGAGGTCCAAGGGGATCTTCCACGGCCGCAACGGATGCGGCGAAAAACACGGCCGTCACGGCTTCGGCCGCGGCTTCGGAATGGGGTTCGGGCGAGGCATGCGCGGCGGACGCGGCGCGGGCTTCGGTCCGGGCTGGGGCGGCGAAGGGCGAGGGCGCGGCCATGGGCCCGGACGCCACGGCGGCGGCCGCCTGTTCGACCACGGGACCCTGCGCTGGGTCCTGCTGTCGCTGATCGCCGAAAAGCCCAGCCATGGCTACGAGCTGATCAAGGCGGTCGAGACCCGGCTGGGCGGCGCCTATTCCCCCAGCCCCGGCGTCATCTATCCCAGCCTGACCCTGCTGGAGGAAATGGGGGCGCTGGACTCCGAGACCCAAGGCGGCAAGAAACTGTATTCGATCACCGAAGCCGGGCGCGCCTTGCTGGCGGAAAACGAGGCCATCCTGCGCGCCGCCGAGGCGACCATGGACAAGTTCGCCGCCCGCGCTCTCAGGCCTGCCGTCCTTCAGGACGCCATCGCCCGCCTGCGCACGACCATCCACGGCCGACTGACAGGCGAAACCGCCCTGACCGAGGTCCAGATCCAGGCCATCGCCGCCATCCTGACCGAGGCCGCCGAAAAGGTGGAACGGGCATGACTGACGCGCTTCGCATTCCCCGCCGGGTGCGGCACGAGCTAAAATTCCGTACACTGACGGTCGTCTCGGTCGAGGACCTGAGCCCGACCTACCGCCGCATCGTGCTGGGGGGCGAGGATCTGGACGGCTTCGTCTCCCTGGGTTTCGACGACCATGTGAAGATCTTCCCGGTCGCCGAGGGGCAGGCGCCGGTCAGGCCCACGCTCGGCCCGAACGGGCCGGTCTTTCCCGAACCGCGGCCGGTGATGCGCGACTACACTCCCCGCGCCTACGACGGCGCAGCCCGTCGGCTGACCCTGGACTTCGTCACCGGCCACGGCGGCCCGGCGACCGAATGGGCCGTGGCGGCCAAGCCGGGTTCGGTTCTGGGCGTCGGGGGGCCGCGCGGTTCTTTCATCTTGCCCACCGCCTTCGCCGATCATGTCCTGATCGGCGACGAGACCGCCCTGCCCGCCATCGCCCGCCGTCTGGAGGAACTGCCGGCCGGCGCGCGCGCCCATGTGGTGGTCGAGGTCTCGGATATGGAATCGACATGGACCTTCGACAGCGCCGCCGAGGTCGCCGTCACCTGGGCGATCCGCGACGGCGCCCCTCGGGGCCGGTCCAACGCCTTGCTGACGGCCGCAGATCGGGCCCTGGCCGAGGTGGACCGGCGCGACGCCCATGTCTGGATCGCCGCCGAATCCGCCGTGGCCAAGGCCCTGCGCGCGCAGGTGCTGGCGCTCGGCTTCTCGGCCAAATCCATGAAGGCCGCCGGCTACTGGCGACTGGGCGGCGCCGGCGCCCACGAGGTCATCGAGGACTGACCCCCGCCACGCGCAGCGTCAGGTTCAGCCGACCCCCGCCGGGGATCAGGCGAGACGAGCCCGCCAGCACGCGGTCGACGCCGTGGCGGGCCAGACGGGCCGGTCCCGTCAGGGCGCAGACGTCGCCGCTGTCCAGCCTCAGCGTGACGGTGCGCCCGCCCTCGGCGGGACCGATACGAAACAGGGCGGCGTCGCCCAGCGACACCGACAGGACCGGGGCGCTCAGATCGGCCTCGTCCTTGTCCTGGTGCAGACCCATCTTCGCCCCCTCGCGATAGAGATTGACCAGACAGGCGTCCGGCCGCCGAGGGCCGCCGACCGTCGCCTCCCAGAGGTCCAGCAGCGCCGGCGGAATATCCGGCCAGGTGCGGCCGGTCTGCGGATGGGTCGCCTGATAGCGATAGCCGTTGCGGTCCGACACCCAGCCCAGCGGCCCGAAATTGCTCATGGAAACGGAAAACGGCCGCCCGCCGGGAGTCTTCGGCTGATAGAGGGGCGCCGCCTCCAGCCGCGCGAAGACCGCGCCGACCAGATCGGCTTGGGCCGCGGCATCGAGAGCCCCCGGCCACAGCCGAAAGCCCTCGACGGCGGTCGTGAACTCAGCGGGTGTAGGTGTATTCGCTGATCTGGCAGACATTAATGCGGCGACGGGTCAGGACCTGACCGTTGGTGAACTCGGCCTTGAAATCATAAAGGCAGGCGCCCGAGCCGTCATCGATATTGATCTCCACGTCCTGCCCGCTCTCCAAGACATCGACACCCAGGATGTCTTCTTCCCAATCGTCGGTGCGCGTGTCGGACGCGTAGAAGCGCAGCATGGTCCAGCCGGTGCGGTTCTTGATGGTCACGTGGCGGTCATAGCCGTCATCCGACTGAACCGGGTCCAGCGCGGACGACGGCGCCGGCGGC
>MGLN01000182.1:7670-8472 GCA_001796045.1 Caulobacterales bacterium RIFOXYB1_FULL_67_16
CGTGGACAGCGATTGCGCCGTGTCGCGCGAGGTCGGCGCGTCGCGCATCGCCAGGAAGTACATCTCTTCGAACAGCGGGATGAAGTCCAGTCCGAGGCGATGGGCGAAAGCTTCCAGCCCGAGGCCGGCGTCGGCTTCGTCGCTGGCGATCAGCGCCGCCACCGCGGCGTGCGTGTGCTCTTCGTCGCCCTCGTTCAGCGCGCGCGTATCCAGCCCGGCGCGACGCGCCAGCAGGTCGAACGCGAGTCGCGTGCCGGCGCCCGGCTGGCGGTGCACGAAGCGCAGGTCGGTACGCGACAGGTCGGCCAGGCCGCTCACCTTCTTCGGATTGCCGCGCGCCAGGATGAGACCCTGACGGCGGCGGGCGAAGCCGATCAGGCGCAGCCGGGGCAGGCCGTGCTGCGCGCGGTAGAGCGCCCAGATGTCGCGCCCCAGTTCGCCAACCGGGCAATGGAAGCCAGCGATTTCGCAACGGCGGGCGGCCAGCGCGAGCAGCGATTCAAGGCTGCCGTGCGTGCTCAACGTGACCGCCGCAGCGTCGGACCGCTCGCTGCGCAGCTGGCGGATCAGGTCGTTCAGCAGCGGTTCGTGACTGGCGGCAAAACGCAGTGCCGCGCCGCCGTGTTCGGCCGGCTGCAGCGACAGCGCGCGCATCGGCTGACTGGCGCCGTCGAGCGCGCGCGCCAGCGACTGACGGGCACCGCGATCGACCTCCAGCAACTGGCGGGCAAACGCTTCCAGCGTCGAACCATGCGCGCGCGCGGTGGCGATCAAGGGCTGGCCGAACCAGGCCTGCCAGGCG
>MGLN01000183.1:0-1134 GCA_001796045.1 Caulobacterales bacterium RIFOXYB1_FULL_67_16
AACCCTCGCCCTTGTCGGCGTTGATCAGGCGGTTGGAGTTGTCCGCGCCGCCGATGGCGGTGAACTGCATGTCGCTGACCTCATAGGCGTAGGCCGTGCCGTTCAGGCGGCCTCGACCGTCGAACAGGCGGGCCTTGAAGCCGGTCTCATAGGACATGACCGTCTCGGAATCGGCCGTGGTCAGGACCGGCAGGTTGCGGCCCTGGATCGACGGACCGCGGTAGCCCTTGGCCACGCGGGCGAACAGGTTGAGGCTGTCGTTGACCTCGTACAGGGCGCTGACGTCCCAGCTGACCTGCTCGTCGCCAACCGAGACGGCGCCCGTGCCCCCGGCGCCCGTCCCCAAGACGATGCGGCCGTTGTAGTCGCGGCTGTCGTCCGTGTAGCGAACGCCGGCCGTCAGCTTCAGGGCCTGGGTCAGCTTGTAGCTGCCCTGGCCGAAGACGGACCAGGAGTCCGACTTCTGGGTAATGTCGGTCACGCGGGTCGGCTGCAGGCCGCCGACGCCGTTGAAGGTGCCCGAGACCAGGTTGATCCGCTCGTCCCAGTAGAAGGCGCCGATCTGCCAGCCCAGACGCGTGTCGCCGTTCGAGGCCAGGCGCAGTTCATAGGTGTTCTGGCGCAGGTCGCTGGACAGGGTGCCGGTCTCGGAGTTGAACGGCGTCTTGTAGGGGGCGGTCGCTGCGGCGCTGGCCACGCCGCCGTCGATGTCGCCGTCGCCCGAGGACGAGCCCTGATAGGCGCCGACGATGCCGGTCAGGGTGGCGGCGCCGAAATCATAGGCGACGCGCAGCGACTGGGACGTCGTCTTCTGCTTCTGGAAGTTGTTGCGGCCGCCGTCGTAATAGACGGTGTCGCGGTCGAAATTGCCGTTCAGTTCATTGGAGCCCTTGGTCAGGGCGTTGGCGCGGTTCATCGTGCCCGTGCCCTCATAGTCGCGGGCCTGAAGGGTCAGCAGGGTGGACAGGCGGTCGGTCGGGGTCCAGGCGACGTGGACGCGCGCGGCGACGTCGTCGAAATTGCCCAGATCATCGCCGTCCGCATCGGCGAAGGACGGATTATAGGCGTTGTTGACCCAGTCGTCGCGGTGGTTCCACAGGCCCGACACGCGCATCGACAGGGTGTCGGTCAGCG
>MGLN01000183.1:1229-21015 GCA_001796045.1 Caulobacterales bacterium RIFOXYB1_FULL_67_16
ATCTTGATCACGCCGGCGGGGGTGTTGCGGCCGAACAGGGTGCCCTGCGGACCGCGCAGGACTTCAAGCTGCTGCACGTCGAACAGGGGGAAGCCCTTCAGTTAGACGCTTTCCAGAACCACGTCGTCCAACACCACCGAGACCGGCTGCGAGGCGGTGAAGTCGAAGTCCACATTGCCGAGGCCGCGGATGTAGAAACGCGGCGCATAGCGGCCGTTGGAGCTTTCCACCTGCAGGCTGGGCACGCGGCCGGCCAGCGACAGGATGTCGGCGCCGCCGGCGGAGATTTCCTGAAGCGTCTGGGTGTTGACGGCGCTGACCGAGAAGGGGACCGAGCGGATGTTTTCGCTGCGGCGCTGGGCGGTCACCACGATGTCCTCGACACCGGTCGGTTCGACCTCGGTCGTCTGGGCGGAGACGGAGCCGGCGGCCAACAGGGCGACGCCGCTAACGGTGGCGGCAAGCAGGGCTTGACGAAGCATGAGAATGTTTCCTTCGCGACATGGGAAGCTGTCGCGCGAGCCCCCTAGTCCCTCGCCGCCCGAGTCGCCAGCAGAGACGGCGGCGGAATTTTGAACCTTTCGAGACATGGACACAGGGCGCCGAAAATGGGTCGGTCGGTCATCGGGGCGGCGTCCCGCCATATTGTGCAGCTTGATTTCAAATGCGAAACTGAGAGCTTGCGTGACTGGGTTCCGCATCCTTCCCCCGATAGCTTCAGGTCCGTGCATGCCCCTCGCCACGCCGTCTCGCCGCACGCTGCTGCAACTGGCCGGAGCGGCGGTCCTGGCGCCGGGACTGACAGGGGCTCGCGCCGCCGCCGCCCCGATCGGCCGCGTCCTGGCCATTGCCGACATGCACTCGGCCTATGACCAGACCGGTCTGCTGCTGGCCGCCTTCGAACGGGAGGTGACGTCCGTCGCCCTCCCGCATGTCATCGCCATCAACGGCGACATCTTCGAGCACGGCAATGCGGTCTCCGTCCGGTCCGACGGCGCCGTCGACTGGGCCTTTCTGGCGCAAGCGGCGCAGCTGGCGCCGACGGTCGTCAATCTGGGCAACCACGACAATGATCTGACGCCGGACCTCGCCGAGGTGACGACGCGGATGCGGAGCCTGGGGGTTCTGGTCGTCAGCAATATCCGGGACACGAGAACCGGCGCGAACTACGCCCCCAGCAGCGTCACGGTCCCCTTCGGCGCGCGCCGCCTGCGGGTCGTCGGGGTCGCGACCGACGCCTTGAGCACCTATCCTCGGGCGTCGCGTGATCAGCTGTCGATCCCGGCTCCCGCAGACTGGGCCCGCGCCCATCTGGCCGAACTGACGGAAGGCCCCGACCCCGTTCTGACCCTCAGCCATGCCGGCGTCGTCGCCGACCGCGGCATTCTGCCCTTTTTGCCGGACGGCGCCCTGATGGTCGGGGGGCACGACCATCTGCTGTTCCAACATCGCCAGGGCCGCAGCGCCTATGCCCACACCGGCTCCTGGACCAGCGCCTATACGGTCGGCGAATTTTTGGAAGACGGGTCGGCGACGGCGCGATCCGTGCCGATAGGGGCCGACGCGCCGTCGTCGCCCCGGCTGCAGCCGCTGATCGACGCCACCTTGGCAGCCCATCAGACCGAGTCGGACCGGGCGGTGATCGGTGTTTCGCCCCTGGCCCTGTCGGTGGGCGAGGCCGGCCGCCGGATCGCCGCCGGATTCGCCGAGGCCGCCGACGCCGACGCCGGCTTCATCGGACACACCACCCTGGGCGCCGGACTTCCCGTCGGACCCGTCACCCGCCACAGGTTCGACGCCGTCGTCCGTTTCGACGGGCGGTTGATGACGGCGGACATACCCGTCGCTCAACTGCCCATCCTGATGGCGCGCGCCAACCAGGATCGCCCCATGCCGCTCGATGAACGCTCCGGCGACTTCGTCTATGGCGCGAGATCGCGCGTGCGGGCGGCGCGAGGCGGCACCGCGCGGATCGTCACCACCGATTGGTGCGCGGCCCACCCGTCCGAATATTTCGGAACGACCGAGCTCCAGTTCGCTGAAGTCCTCCAGTCCAGCGTCAAGGGCGCGGCGGCTGCAGCGCTTTTTGAGGCCTGACGTCGCGTCGACGGCGAAGCCCTCTCGTCTCGACGCTCGACAGGGCGCACGTGGCGTTTCATGGGGAAGCATGTCCGCCGCCTCTCCTTCCAACAGCTCCATAGACGCGCAGCAGATCATCGCCGCCGCCATCGCCAGAGCGACGGTCGAGGGCGTCCGCAGCCTGACCCTGCGCGATCTGGCTCAGGCCGTCGGCCGGAGCACCACCGTCATCGTCAATCTGTTCGGCTCCAAATCGGGCCTGCTGCAGGCCATAGGCGAAGAGGCCTTGCGGCAGGACGCGGCCTTCCATCGCCGCTTCTTCGACTCGGTGGCGGGCCTGCCGCTGGGGCGGGACACCCTGCTGGTCCTCGTCCGTCACTATCTCCGCCGGCGTGCGGCGGAAGAGGCCGGCTTCGTGCGCATTTGGGAGGGGTTGCTTCTGGATGCGGAGCCGGGCCCCGAGCGACGCGACCTGATGGCGCGATGGGACGACATGCGGCGCGACGCCTGGCGCCGCCATCTCTCCACCGCCCCAACCCTGGACGACCCGGCAGAGCCTCTGGTCGCGTGCCTGACCCTGGAGCAGTTCTACGCCGGCGCGCTGAAGGGACGGGCCGACTACGAGCTGATCGCCGAGGAGGGACTGGGCGGTCTGGTCGACCGGATTCTGGGTCTTCCCGAACGCGAGGCGACCGCGACCTTCTGGTATCGCGAGAATCTGGTTCTGCCTCAGGCGCCGGCCGAAGGCCTGGAGGCTGAGTCCATGCGGCGGAAGCTGCTCGACATCGCCGCCGACCAGATGCTGGCGGGGGGCATCGGCGCGGTGACGAACCGTTCCGTCAGCGTGGTAGCGGGCACCTCGACCTCCACCATCGCCTATCATTGGCCGGACATGCGGCGGTTCGTTCAGGACGCGGTGTGGCACAGCGTCTTCCGCGACATGCCCCGCTATCTGGCCGGTCAGCGCCCGGAAGGCGATCCCGCGCGCGCCGATCTCACCAGCTGGACGCGGCTCATGGCCCCCACGGTTTCCATACCCCCTGAAATCGAGGGCTTTTACGTCCGCTATGCGCGCCTGATCGCCAGCATCTGCGTCGAGGCGCGGCGTGATCCTTCGCTGCGGGACCTGGCCATGCTGCTGCGCGGCCCCGAAGGCGGAGGCACCTATTACAATGCCGCCGGCGTCTGGCCGCCGGAGTTCGATCTGACCCGACTGGCGGCGACGCGGTTCGCCCTCTGGATCAAGGGCCGGTCCTTGATGGCGTCCGCCACGGGGGTTCCGATTTCGACCCCCGACCTCGTGGCTGGCGCCATTCAGCTGGTCGCACGCGCCGCGTGATAGAACACGCGTTATCCGGGCGCACGTGCCGCACCTAGAAGGCATGACAGAAACTGTTCTGATAAGCGTCACAAAAGCATAGCTTCGCAGGCCTATCTGCAGATCGTTGTCGAACAGTTGTTTTTTCGGTGAGGCGAGGAAGGCTCCGGCCTCCCTCCCCATGCCCCAGCGCCTCGCCCGTCAGCCGAACAAGGCGACCGTTCGACAACATCCCGAAACGCTTCGACGCACGAGGGAGGGGGTGTCCCCGCGCGTCGCCCGAAGGATGATCAAATGAAGTCTCTTCTGCTCGGCGCCTCCGGCGCCGTCCTCGCCCTGGCGGCTGTGCCCGCTGCGGCCCAGACCGCGTCCCAGACCACCGCCACGACGGTGCAGGACATCGTCGTCACCGCCCAGCGCCGTGAACAGGCCAGCCAGGACGTCGGCGCCTCGCTCAGCGTGGTCGGCGGACAGGAGCTGGACGAAAAGAACATCACGGTCGTCAACGACCTCGAAAACGTCGTCCCCAATCTGGAGGTCGACAGCCAGTTCGGCGGCGGTCAGCCGCAGTTCCGGATTCGCGGCGTCGGCGCGCGTGAATACTCCAGCAACAACGCCTCGACGGTCGGCATCTATATCGATGAAGTGGCCCATCCCTATACGGTGACGACCCAGGGCGCCCTGTTCGACATCGCCCGCATCGAGGTGCTGCGCGGTCCCCAGGGCACCCTGTATGGCAGCAACACCACCGGCGGCGCCGTCAACATCATCACCCATGCGCCGACCGCAGACTTCCGCGCAGGCTTCACTGGCGAATACGGCTCCTACGACCGCTACAAGCTGGACGGCTACCTGTCCGGTCAACTGGCCGAGGGCCTTCTCGGCCGTCTCGCCGTCGTCACCGAACAGGGCGGCGCCTGGCAGTACAATCGCGACACCGGCCAGAAGCTGGGCGATCTGGACAAGACCGCGGTTCGCGGCCGACTGACCTGGGACGCGACCGACGACGTCACCGTCGATCTGTCGGCGACCTATATGGTCGACAAGTCGGACGGCCTGGGCTTCCGCCTTCTGGGCGACTACACCACCGCCGGCGGCGTCACCATTCCCAAGGACACCGCCTGGCGCATCACCGGCTGGTCGCTGTCGGAACAGCTGGCTGCGGTCTCGGGGCGTTCGGTCGGCGACAAGCCGGGCCGCGACAATGACGGCCTGGACCTGAATGCCAAGGTGACGGCGAACCTCGGCTGGGCGGACCTGACCTCGATCTCGGCCTACCAGACCTTCACCCGCTCGGAATACAACGATTGGGACGGCACCAGCGCACGGGAATCCGACGTCTATTTCTACAACGACATCGAGGTGTTGTCGCAGGAGCTGCGCCTGGCGTCGAACACGGACGGCCGGTGGAACTGGATGACCGGTCTCCATTATTCGAACGAGAGCAACGACGGCGGCTTCTACACGGAGTATCGCGGCGTCGCCGCCCTGATCCACACCCCCTACAAGCAGGACGTGGAATCGATCGGCGTCTTCACCAACAACAGCTTCCAAGCGACCGACCGCCTGAACCTGATCCTTGGCCTGCGTTACGAGTATGAAGAGCGCAGCCTGACTAGCCCCGGCACCTACCGCCTGAACGCCACGCCGGGCGCGGAAGTCACCTATTCCACCGACATGTCCGAAGTGACCGGGAAGCTCGGCCTCGAATATGACCTGAGCGAGAACGCCCTGTTCTACGCCAATGTGGCGCGCGGCGTGAAATCGGGCGGCTTCACCACCTACAACGCCACCTCCGCCACGCCCTTCGCGCCGGAAGAGCTGATCGCCTATGAGACGGGCGTGAAGTCCGACTTCCTCAACCGTTCCATGCGGCTGAACGGCGCGGTCTTCTACTACGACTATAAAAACCAGCAGGTTCAAACGGTTCTGTACGACCGCACCGCCGGCCGGGTGGGCAAGATCGACAATGTGCCGAAGTCTCACATCTATGGCGCCGAGCTGGAGTTCGAATGGAACCCCATCGCCGGCCTGAGCATCAGCCAGAACATCAGCTACAAACACGGCGAATACGACGAGTACAACTCGGTCGACACCACCGCGACGGTCGCGGCCAACCCGACGAACGGGCCTTGGGACGTCATCATCTACACGGACCGGTCGGGCGAGAAGCTGCCCTTCCCGAAGATGAACTACGGCGGCTCGATCGCCTACGACTGGGAGATGGCGGGCTTGGATCTGCGGGCGGAGACCAACTACAACTTCCGCGACGATCTGTATTCGACCAGCGCCTCGTCGATCATTCCGGCCTACTGGCTGTGGAACGCCAACTTCACCACCGGCCCCACCAACGCCAACTGGCGCGTCGGCCTGTCGGTGCGCAACCTCTTCAACACCTACTACGAAGAGACGCGCAACGGCTTCAACGGCTCGGCCCGTCCGACCACTTCGCCGCAGCCGGGCCGCACGGTCGCCGTCCGTCTGTCGATGGACTTCTAAGACCTGACCGGGGCGGATCGGCGCGCAGCCGATCCGCCCCATGCGCTCCTATCGCTCGAAAGCCGCCCCGATGCTGAAGCCCACTGTTCCGATGAACCGCCGCCTCCTGCTCGGCGGTCTCGTCGCGGCGCCCCTGGTGCTGCGATTTGGTCACGCCCAGGCCCAGGGCGGCGCCTACGTCTTTCCTTTGGGCGTCGCCAGCGGCGACCCGGCGCCCGACGGCTTCGTGATCTGGACGCGGCTGGCGATGAATCCCGTGGCGCCGGACGGATTGGGCGGCATGGGCGGCCCTGTCGCGGTGCGCTGGGACATTGCGGCTGACGAGGGATTCCACCGCATCGTCGCCGCCGGCGAGGCAACGGCCGACGCATCGAACGCCCACAGTCTTCACATCGAGGTCGAGGGTCTTCGCCTCGACCGCCCCTACTGGTATCGATTCACGGCCCTGGGTCAGCAGAGCCCCGTCGGCCGCGCCCGCACCGCCCCGGCGCCGAACGCCGACATCGACCGCCTTCGCCTGGCGGTCGCCTCCTGCTCCAACTGGGAGTCGGGCTATTTCAGCGCCTACGGCCATATGGCGGACGAGGCGCCGGACCTGACCCTTTTCCTCGGCGATTACATCTACGAATACACCCGCACGGGCGCCCAGGCGGCGAATGTGGTGCGGCCCTACGGGCTGGAAGAGGCGACGACCCTGGCGGGCTATCGCAACCGTTACGCCCTGCATCGGACGGATCCCGATCTCCAGCGCCTGCACGCCGTCGCCCCCTGCCTAGCGGTCTGGGACGATCACGAGATTCAGGACGACTATTCCGGCGTCTGGTCCAAAACCCCGGGCGTGAGCCCGAACGATTTCCTGTCGCGACGCGCCGCGGGCTACAAGGCCTTCTACGAGGCCATGCCCATACGCCGGACGCGGCTGGACGCCCGGCTGCAGATGCCGATCTACCGCCGAGTCCGCTACGGCCGCCTGGCCGAGTTCTTCATGCTGGACGGGCGTCAGTACCGGTCGAAACAGGCCTGCAGCGACGGCCCCAACGGCGGCAAGGGCCAGGTGGTCACGGACGCCGCCTGTCCGGATCGGCTGGACCCCGCCCGCACCTTCCTGGGCTTCGAGCAGGAGCGTTGGCTTTGCGACGGCCTAGCCCGTTCGCAAGCGCAATGGAACATCCTGGGCCAGGATCTGGTCATGGCCGGTCTGCGGTTCGGCGACGGCGGCGCGGAGACCCGCTACTGGACCGACACCTGGGACGGTTATCCGGTCGCACGCGATCGGATGACGGAGGCCTTGGCGACGCTGAAGCCCCGCAATCCCGTCGTGCTGAGCGGCGACTACCATTCCTTCTGGACCAACGACGTCAAGCGCGTCAGCGCCGACCCTGCGTCCGCCACCGTGGCCACCGAGTTCGTCGGCACCTCCATCTCGTCGTCGGGACCGCCCTATGACGCCTTGATGGCCAATATGCCGAACAATCCGCAGATCAAATTCTTCGACAGCCGGGTTCGCGGCTACATGTCCATCGAAATGGACCGCCATCGGATGAACACGCGCTACCGCGCCATTTCCGATGTGCGCGATCCCAAGGCCGCTGTCTCGACCCTGAACAGCTGGGTGGTCGAGGACGGCCGGCCCGGCGCCCAGGCGGCCTGATCCCCTTTATCCCGTCCAGAGTTCACCTTTTCATGCACATCACTTCCTACGGCCGACATCCGGCGGCCGTCGCCTTCATCTATTGCCTCTTCATAGGCCTGGCGGGCTGCGCCGGAGCCCCCGCCTCGCCCCCGGCGCCGTCCTCCCTATTCTGGACCGGATTTCGTGATCATCCCCACGGCTATCTGGCCAAGTCGGGCGCGCCGAACGCCGCCGCCTTCCTGCCGCCACCGCCCGCCGACGACTCGCCGCGCGCGCTGGACGACCTCGCTGTCTATCGCGCCACTCGTGCGCTGGAAGGCACGCCGCGCTGGGCCCAGGCCCGCGCCGACAACGAGATCGAGACTCCGTCGGCGCCGCGTGTGTTCGACGACGCCTTGGGAATTCGGTTCGATCCCGAAAACATGCCGACCCTGACGCGCCTTCTGGGTCGGATGCTGGGTGATCTGGAGACGATCCAGACCCCCGCCAAGCGCGGCTTCACCCGCCCCCGCCCCTTCGTGACGGAGCCGGGCGCGACATGTATCGCACCGGAGTCCTGGCTGGCCGCCAGCGGATCCTATCCGTCCGGCCACGCCGCATTGGGCTGGGCCTGGGCCTTGGTGCTGACGGAGATGGCGCCGGACCGCGCCGACGCCCTGCTGGCGCGCGGCCTGGCCTATGGCGAAAGCCGCGCGGTCTGCGGCGTCCACTACTCCAGCGACGTCGAGGCGGGGAGGATCGTCGGGGCGGCCCTGGTGGCAAGACTGAAGGCCGATCCCGAGTTTCAGGCCGACTTCCTGATCGCCTCACAGGAGCTGGCGCAAGCGCGGCAGGCCCATCGACAGACTCGTTAGAGGCTTAACAGATCCGCCTTAACCCATGTGAGCGTCTTGGCCATTGCATCCCGCGCAAGGTGGCGAAATGCTCGACGCCGCTTCCTTCCATTGCGACTTGCCCGTCGATCACGTCCGAGGAGATGAGATCGGCAGGGCGCTTCTCGACCACCCCGTCCTCAGGCTCATGCCTGACGAGGTGCGCGCGTTGATCCGCGAGCGAGGTCAAGCCCGCAGTCTGGCTGTCGGCGAGACAGCCACTGGCGGCGCCGCGGTCGGCTTTGTGCTGGAAGGCGCCCTGGGGGCGTTTGACAAGCAAAACATCGCCTGTGTCGGGCTGCACGGCAGGGGGGCCATGTTCGGCTGGGAGGCCTCGCTGGCCTCTTCGTTCGTCCCTGTCCGGTTCCTGCCCCTGCTGGACACCCGATGGGTGGAGGCGCCGGCGGAGGATCTGGCGGATCTGATGGGGCGGGTCTGGATCGAACATGTCTTCGCCCGCCATGCGCTGGACCGCCTCACCCGTGTTCAGGCAGAGGCCGCCTGCAACGCCGTGCATCAGGTTCCGCAACGCGCGGCGAACTGGGTCCTGCGGCTTTATCGGATCGCGGGACCGGAATTGCGCACGACCCAGGCGATCCTCGCCCAGGCCATGGGCGTCCAGCGCACCAGCGTGAATGCGGCCGTCAAGGCGCTGGAGCGCGACGGGGCCGTACGCCTGTCGCGGAGCCGGTTGATCGTGACCGACCCCGCGAAGCTTGAGCGGTTCGCCTGCGGCTGCTGATCCGCCTCAGTGCGGCTTCAGCACCACCTTGGTCCACTCGTTCTGGTTTTCCTTGAAGTTCTTGTAGCCTTCGGCCGCCTGCTCCAGCGGCAGACGGTGGCTGATCAGATCGGTCGTGTCGATCTTGCCGTCCAGGACCAGTTGCAGCAGTTGCGGCAGATAGCGCTGCACATGGGTCTGGCCCGTCTTCAGGGTCAGTCCCTTCTCCATGAAGGCCCCGACCGGCCATTTGTCGGCTACCCCGCCGTAGACGCCGGGCACCGAAACCGTGCCGCCCTTGCGCACGGCCATGATGGTTTCGCGCAGAACATGGGGCCGATCCGTACCCAGACGGGTCTCCTGCTTCACGGCGTCGATGATGTTGTCGGGCGAGAAGCCATGGCTTTCCATGCCAACCGCATCGATACAGCTGTCAGGCCCCAGACCCGCCGTCATTTCCAGCAGGGCTTCGCGCACCTTGACCTCGTGATAGTTCAACACTTCCGCCCCGTTGGCCTTGGCGAGAGCGAGACGGTTGGGATGGCGGTCGATGGCGATCACGCGGCCCGCGCCCTGCAGGATGGCGCTCTTGATCGCGAACAGGCCGACGGGTCCGCAGCCCCAGATCGCCACCGTGTCCCCGGGCTGGATCTGCGCGTTCTCCGCCGCCATCCAGCCGGTCGGATAGATGTCCGACAGGAACAGCACGCGCTCGTCCTCGATCCCGTCCGGAATCTTGATCGGGCCGTAGTCTGAATAGGGCACGCGGGCATACTCGGCCTGCCCCCCCGCGAAGCCGCCGGTGAGGTGCGAATAGCCGAACAGGCCGGCGACAGGATGGCCGTAGGCGATCTCGGTGGCGTCGGACTTGTCGGCCGGGTTGGAGTTGTCGCAAGCGGCCGGAAGCGAGCGTTCACAGAAGAAGCACTGGCCGCAGGCGATCACGAAAGGCACCACGACCCGGTCGCCCTTCTTAAGACTGGTGTTGCCCCGACCGACTTCCACGACTTCGCCCATGAACTCGTGGCCCAGAATGTCGCCGTTCGACATGCCCGGAATCATGCTGTCGTACAGATGGAGGTCCGATCCGCAGATGGCTGTGGCCGTAATCTTGATGATGGCGTCGCGCGGGTTGACGATCTGGGGGTCTGGGACGGTGTCGACCTGAACATTGTGTTTGCCGTGCCAGGTGAGGGCGCGCATGGGCGGCTCCTTGTCGAAGTTTGAAAGGGATCAGAAGTGGCGCGAGGCGCGGGGGGCGGCGTCGGGCGCCTTGGACGTCGAGATTTCGCCCGTCTCCATCAACTGTTTGAAGCGACGGAGTTCGCGGCGCGCCTGGATGCGGGGCTCGCGCTGCAGCACCTTGGCGACGACCTTGCCGATCACGCCGGCCGGCGGGTCGTAGCTGATGAAGACCCGCACCTCCGTTCCCCGGCCGAAGGCGTTGTCCCTGAACTCGACCCTGCCCTCGTGATCGACGTCGGACCCCTCGGTCGAGGTCCAGGCAATCCGTTCGCCGGGGGCATCCTGGGTGATTTCGGATACGAGGTCGAAGTCCGCCCCGGCGGGTCCCGCGATGGTCCACTGGGATCGCCGATCGTCCAGCACTTCCACCGCCTTCACGTTCTCCATGAAGGCCGGAAGGTTTCGGAAGTCTCGCCAGAAGGCGTAGAGTTCCTGTCGGGGCCGATTGATCAGGATCGCCTGAAGGCTTGACGCCTCGTGGTCGCCTTCCCGCCGATCACTGTCGACGAAGGCGGTGGATCCGACGTCGGCGTCGGTTGAAACTTCACTGTGGGACATGGCTGTCGCTCCGGTCGGCTGGACCTCGTCAACCACAGCCCTTCTCCTTCGTTCCGTCGGGTTTTGGACGGAACGGCGGCTCGCCGCCGGTGTTGCCCAGCGGACCACTCCGGAGTTTCCCATGACCGACGTCCTCGACCAGACCGCCGCCGAAACCGCCCGACCGCTCGCCGTCGTCACTGGCGCCTCGTCGGGCATAGGCTACGAACTGGCCAAGCTTTTCGCCGGCGACGGCTATGATCTGGTGGTGGCGGCAGACACGCCGCTCGGCGAGGCGGTTCAGGTGCTGGAGAGTCTCGGCGCCCGCGTCGACCCCGTCCAGGCCGACCTGGCGACCGAGGACGGGGTTCAGTCCCTGTATCTGGCCGTGGCCGGTCGCCCTGTGGATGCGCTTGCCGCCAACGCCGGGCATGGCCTCGGCAAGGCCTTCCTGGATCAGGACTTTGAAGACATTGTCCACGTGATCAACACCAACGTTACCGGCACGATCCGTCTGGCGCAGCTGATCGGGCGGGACATGCGCGAGCGCGGGCGCGGGCGGATCCTGTTCACAGGCTCCATCGCCGGTCTGATGCCCGGCAGTTTCCAGGCCGTCTACAACGGCACAAAGGCCTTCGTGGACAGCTTCTCCTTCGCCCTCAGGAATGAGTTGAAGGACAGCGGGGTGTCGGTGACGGTTCTGATGCCGGGCCCGACGGACACGAACTTCTTCGAACGCGGCGATCTGACCGACACCAAGGTGGGTCAGGACGAGAACAAGGACGACCCGGCGGACGTGGCCAAGGCGGGCTATGAGGCGATGATACGCGGCGACGGCGATGTGGTCGCGGGTCTCGGCAACAAGATGCAGGCGGCCATGGCGGCGGTGACGCCGCAGACGGTTCTGGCCGAAATGCACCGCAAGATGGCCGAGCCGGGCTCGGGCGACTGACGCCCGGGTCGGCTTCCAGACACAGGAACGCCGGGCCCAGCTTGTGCGCTCTCACCCCACACCTGGAGGATTCATGTCCGTCATCGACAAGGCGCTGGCCGCCATCACGCCCCAACCCTCCGAAGACCGTCGCCGAGAGGCCACCGAAAAGGCGCGCGCCGCAGCCCAGGCCGGCGACTGGCTGTCGCTGGCGCTGGATCACCACGAGCTGATCCGCACCGCCTTCGCCCAGGGCCGGGCCGCCAAGTCGGCGGCGGACCGCAAGGCGGCGATGGAGAATCTGGCGCTGGTCCTGAACGGCCATTCCTTGGCCGAAGAGATCGTCCTCTACCCCGCCATGGCCCAGCACGGGCACAAGATGCAGGCGGGTGTCGCCTATTCCGAACAGACCACGGCCAAGATGCAGATGGCCGAGCTTGAGAACATCGCTCCCTCTTCGGACGCCTGGCTCGACAAATGGGGCCATATTGAAGGGGCCGTGCTGACGCACATGTACGAGGAGGAACACGGCTGGTTCCTGCACCTGAAAGCCCACGGCGAGCATCAGGACCGCCTGACGGCTCGCTATGCGGAAGAGTACCAACGCTATGTCGGCTGAGGCCGAGCCGGGCCGGTCCGGCTTGGCGCAGGGCGGCCTGGGCGGGCCGGAAGACGAACTGCTGGAGTCGGGGCAGGAAGAGGTCTTCTCCCGCACCGAAGTCGAGACCGGACGGATCGAACATCACGCCGACACTCAGACCCGCCCCTCGCCCAGGGAAGTCCAGCCCTCCTCGCCCAACGCCGACGGCGGCGCACCTCGCGCGGAGGATTGATGTGATGAGCCAGGGTCTCAAGGCCGAAATCCCGGCTTCCGCCGTGCATCTGTGCGTCGACATGCAGAGGATGTTTGTCGAGGACACCGACTGGAGGACGCCCTGGGCCGGGCGGGTTCTGCCGGTGATCGTGCGCCTGTGCGAGCGCCGGACGGAGCAGACCTGGTTCACCCGCTTCATCCCCGCCGCTCGGCCCGGCGAGGGTCAGGGGACGTGGCGTCAGTATTGGGAGCGCTGGCCCTCCATGACCCTAGAAGCCCTGGGCGCACCCATGGTGGATCTGGCGATCGAACTGCAGCCCTTCGCGCCGCCGGCGCGGGTGATCGACAAGAGGCTGTATTCGCCCTGGATCGACACCGGCCTCGACCAGGCCTTGCGCGACAGCGACGTCGACACTCTGGTGGTGACGGGAGCGGAGACCGACGTCTGCGTCCTGGCGGCGGTCCTGGGCGCGGTCGATCTGGGGTACCGGGTCGTCGTCGCCACGGACGCGCTGTGCAGTTCCTCTGACGAGGACCACGACAGCCTGATCGCCCTATACCACCGCCGATACGGCCAGCAGATCGAAACGGCCGACGTCGACAGTATTCTCGACGCCTGGCGCTCCGTCTAGGCTCAGGCGGCGAGAACCAGCACCCCGAGACAGGCCGCAGCGGCAGCCCCCAGCAGCGCCTCGAAGACGGCGATGCTGCGGACGAGGATGTCGGGATAGGTCGGCAGCAAAGGCTTATCCTGTCAGGATGAAGTCGAGGGCCAAAGTCCCGGCACGGCGGGGCCGTTGCCCCGTGTCCTGCATCCGACAGGCGATACGGCGGATTGAGGTTCCCATGTGTTCGTTCTCCGGCGGAACCGACTGGAAATCCGCTGTCGGGGAACAGGGAAGACCGAGGCGGCTTTCCAACAGGTCCTTTCGGAGAAGATCATGAAAATCCTCAACCTCGTCACCCTCCTCCTCGTCATCGTCGGGGGGGTCAACTGGGGCCTTGTCGGCGCTTTCGAGTTCGACCTGGTCGCCGCCCTGTTCGGCGCCGGTTCCGCCCTGTCGCGCATCGTCTATGTCCTCGTCGGCCTTTCGGCGCTCTGGCAGATCGCGCCCTTCCTGGCGGCTCTGAAGACCGATGAACCCCGCGCCGAAGCGGGAGTTCGCTCGCCGCGCAGCCTGTGAGCCAGGACATGCCGGAGCCAAGACGTCGGAAACCGCCGGTCCTGCGCAATCGGCGCCTTCTGGCGTGGCTTGCGGTATGCCTGTTGATCGCCTTCGCCCTGCTCTACGTCGGGGTGGGGGCGACGGCTTTCTTCCGCACCCAGCCGCCGGCCTTCTGAGGACCCGGCGGTCCGGTCGGCCTCCATCGACCGCGCCATTTAGTCAGCCGCTGAGCTGCCGCATCAAACGAGCCGCAGCGGCGTAAATCCGGTCGAGCGTACGAGCGATTTCTAAAAGATCCTCGACGGCCGGGTCATATCGCGCGCCACTTCCCAAGGCCGCCCCCCAGAGGCCTGAGCCGCGCGTCCGCCCCAATCGTTCGGCGGCGACGCCAAGACCCTCCGCTTGCCCCCCTCGAAGGCCATGGCCTCAAAGTCGTAGAACGACCCGCCGATGTTCCGCATCGCGGCGCCGACACGGTCTCCGTCGCGCGCCATTCTACAGCCTGCGCAGCCGTTTCGCGCCAGGAGCGGAACTCGGCTGCACTCCAAGAAAACGACATTCCTCGAGTGTTCCAAGCTGGGCGCCCAGGGCGATGCATCAGCGACGGGGTGAAGAGTCAGGCCGTATGACGCCTCCGCCCCAAAAGCGAGACCGCGCCCCCGTCCGGCGGCAAGGTCCGGGTTATAGGCTTGGATTGCATGTCCGCGGCCTCAGGGTCGACGAGCGCAAAAGCCTTTTCAGCGGTCGTGACCGTACACTGACGATGGCGACAATCCGCGCAACCTGGAAGTCCCGAGGTGTTCCCCTCGATCAATTTGCCGCTCAGCATCGACCGTCCAGGCCTTGGCGTCTTGGTACCTCACGAAGGTCTCGCTCACAGCCTGTCCCTTGCGCCGCACTTGGACGCGCCACCGGCCAGATTTTTGTTTGCGGATGGAGGCCATGATTTGAGTGCAAAAAGGGTGCAGTAGGATGTCGTAGAGGGGCGAAAACCGTCGAAAATGCGCGTAGAAGCGTCGGCGAACATCGTCTGCCAATCGCCTGAAACTACAGAAAAATGCCTATAAATCAAGCGCGTAGACTGGCCGTTGCGCCGATGATGGATTGGACGGACCGGCATTGCCGCGCCTTTCATCGGTCTCTGACGAAGCGCGCCCTGCTTTATACGGAGATGGTGACGGCGCCGGCGGTGCTGCACGGGGACAGAGACTATCTGCTCGGTTTCGACGCGGTGGAGCACCCGGTGGCTCTTCAACTGGGCGGATCCAATCCCGACGAACTCGCCGAGGCGGCCAAGGTGGGTGAGGCCTATGGCTATGACGAGATCAATCTGAACGTCGGCTGTCCGTCGGACCGGGTCCAGTCAGGCCGGTTCGGCGCCTGTCTGATGCGCGAGCCGGAACTGGTGGCCGAGTGCATGGCCGCGATCAGGGGCGCCGTCTCCATCCCGGCCACAGTCAAATGCCGCATCGGGGTTGACGACCAGGATCCCGAGGTCAGCCTGTTCGCCACGGTGGACGCCTGCGCCGCCGTCGGCGTCGAGGTCTTCATCGTCCACGCCCGCAAGGCCTGGCTGCAAGGCCTGTCGCCCAAGGAAAATCGCGACGTGCCGCCGCTGGACTACGGCCTGGTGCGCCGGCTCAAGCGCGAGCGGCCCCATCTGAACATCTCGGTCAACGGCGGGATCGGCGATCTGGACGCCGCCGAGGTCCATCTGGCCGAAGATGCGGACGGCGTGCGGCTGGACGGGGTCATGCTGGGCCGCGCCGCCTATCATGAGCCGGCCCTGCTGGGTCAGGCGGACCGTCGCCTGTATGGAGCCGACACGGCGGACGTCGACGCCTTCGCCGCTCTGGAGCGCTACCGGCCCTATATGGCCGCCCGTCTGGACGAGGGCGTGCGTCTGGCCGCCATGACCCGCCACATGCTGGGTCTGATGCACGGACGGCCGGGGGCGCGGGCGTTCCGGCGAATCCTGACGGTCGAGGCGATCCGGCCGGGCGCGGGGCTGGAGGTCCTGGACCGCGCCGCCGAAGCCGTCCGAGAGGCCGAGGCGCGCAGGGAGGAGGCCGCCTGAGCGGCCGCCACGGAACCTGATCACGCCGGAGCGATTTGGACGAAAGACCCCGTCTCCGGAGCCGCTCATGAAGACCGTCTGCTTACTCGCCGCCGTCGCGGCCCTGCCCGCCTCCGCAGCTTTCGCCCAGGAGGACCGCAGTCGTTTCGCGGTCGGCGCTCAGTTAGGCACCCCCGGCGCCGGCCTACAGGCCCAGTATGCGGTGAATGACTACATCGTCCTTCGCGGATCCTATGACGTGCTGCAGTGGGACGCGGACGACACCTATGACGACATCGACTACAAGGCCGACATCGACTTCCAGTCGCCGGGCGCCTTCGTCGATCTTCACCCCTTCGGCAACGGCTTCTTCGTTTCGGGCGGCGCCTATTTCGGCGAACGTGTCGTGGACCTCAGGTCTGATCCCGACGAAGATGTGGAGCTGGGCGGCTTCACCTTCACCCCGGAACAGGTGGGTCGCCTCACCGGCCGCATTGACCTGGAGAGCACCGCGCCCTTTCTGGGCGTCGGTTATGACAACACCTTCACGCGCGGCGGAGCCTGGGGGTTCCGCGTCCTGGCAGGCGCGGCCTTCGGCGACGCGCCGCAGGTTCGGTTGAGCGCATCCGGAGGGACCCTTTCCGATACGCCCCTGTTCCAGGAGATTCTGGCGGACGAGGAGCGCGACATTCAGGAAGAGGCGGACGACTACAAGGTTTTGCCGGTCGTCCAGATCGGGCTTAGCTACAGATTCTGATTTCCGGGCTGGCCCGGAAAAAGTCTTGAGGTCTCAAGCGCTTGACGAATGGGGAGAGCGGCGCCTCGGCGATCCGGTGACGCCGTCCGCCGGCAATCGCCCCTTTCTGGCCCCAAATTGACGAGACAAACCCAGCGTCGGCGGCGTTGGGAGCCGGTGTCTTCATGAGCAAATCGGATGATCGGCGCTTCCGCTGCCTTCGCCATTCTGTGGGCCGCCGTGTCCTCGCTGTCGAGCGAACCGGTCCCCTACAATGTCGCTGTCGCGGCGGATCAAGTCAGGGAGGAAACCCCGGCTGCCGAGATCGGTTCCACCGACGCCTCGTCCGAAATCACGCCCAGCCTCAGCCCCGAGCAGGCCGAACTGATGGCCGGCGATCCCGACTGGCGCGCCTCGGCCCGCCTGTATCACGCGGGCGGCGGTGGAGCGACGGGCAATGATTCCCTGGGCTGCCGGCCGGTCGCCATGCGCACCGTCGCGGTGGATCCGCGCGTCATTCCCCGCCGCACGCGACTGTTCATTCGCGAGACGGTCGGCCTGCGTCTGGCCGACGGTTCGATCCATGACGGCTACTGGTACGCCTCCGACACCGGCGGGGCGATCAAGGGACAGAAGATCGATCTGTTCACCGGTCATGGCCGCGGCTCCATGGCCCAGGCGCGACGCCTCAATATGCAGACCCTGACGATCGAGGACGCCGGCCGCTTCGACGGCTGTCCCCCGGCCTGGGAAAAGGCGTCCAACTGAAGACCAAAACGAAAAACGCCGGCGGACCTCAGGGCCGCCGGCGTCTTCATATCCGGCCCCTGCGCCCGGCCTAGTCCAGTTCGCTCACTTTCAGCGTCGACTGGACCATGTCGTCGCCGTAGGTGCCGACCCAGACGTCGTAGCGGCCGCTCTGCGGATTGGTGATCAACACCTTCGGGTTCACCCCGCCGCCGCTGTCGTCGTCGCAATACCAGCGGCCGTTCGGCGCATTGATCAGCAGTGTGGTGTCTTCGGAGGCTTCGACCAGGAAGGTCAGGTCCATGGACCCGGCTTCGAAGAAGACCTGATAGTCCGCCGCCGCGCTGACCTTGCCTTCGCAGCCCGCCTTGGCGACGGAGGCGGTGATCGAGCCCCCGGCCAGGATCGACTTTTCGTGGGGATCGGGGGTGAAGCCCGTGTCCAGATTCACGGACCCGAAATTGGGGTCGAGACCGGGATCGGGGGCTTCGCCGCCGCTCGAACCAGAATCGCCCAGTTCGCTGATCTCCAGGGTCGACTGCACCATGTCGTTCCCATAGGTGCCCAGCCAGATGTCGTACCGACCGCTTTGCGGGTCGGAAATCAGCACCTTGGGATTCAGGTCGCCGCCGCTGTCGTCGTCGCACAGCCACTGGCCGCTCGGCGTATTGACCAGAAGCGTGGTGTCTTCCGAAGCCAGGGCGCGAACGGTCAGGTCGAACTCCCCGGCCTCATACTGCAGTTGCAGGTCGGGCGCGGCGCTGACCGAACCCTCGCAGCCCGAGCGGGCGGACGAGGCGGGGACGGAACCCCCGGCCAGGATGGACTTGGTCCAGGGATCCGGGGTGAAGCCGGCCTCCAGCGAGACCTCGCCATAGTTGGGATCAAGCGTGAAATCGGGCCGTGCGCCGTTCTTTTGCGCAAAACTGACGCCGGGCGCGAAGGCGATCGCGGCCATGGCCGTCAAGGCGATGGTCTTTTTCATTGGTGAGGTCCCTCCCTGCGGCCCCCCTGCCGCCTGCCTCATCTTATCCGCTTCCGTGGAGCCGCAAAGCTTCAAACCGCAAAGAAGGGGCTAGAATCTTCGCCGCCCCGACACGGTCTCGAAAAACAGGCGGAAGTCGCCCATCAGGCTCCAGACCGGATATTTGAAGGTGGCCGGACGGTTCTTCTCGAAGAAGAAATGGCCGACCCAGGCGAAGCCGTAGCCGACCAGCGGCATGGCCAGAAGCCACCAGGGGTTCAGCGTCAGCACGAAGGCGACGAAGGCCAGGATCACCAGCCCCGTGCCCACGACGTGAATCCGTCGGCAGGTCCGGTTGGAATGCTCGTGAATGTAATAGGGATAAAAGGCCTCGAACGAGGCGTATCGTCCCTGGGGTTCGGACGGCGGGCTCATGGGCGGAGGATGCGCCCCCGCCCGTCATCGGGCAAGCCTCAGCCCTTGGACTTGCCCTTGAATCCGTCCTTCTTGAAGCCCGGCTTGGCCTTGAAGGGCTTTTTGGCGAAGGGCTTGTCGCCGGCCGCGTTCGAGCGCGGGTTTGCGGCGACGTCCGACTTCGGGGCCCAGGGCTTTTTCTTGAACGGGGGACGGGCGTCGCCCTCGCCGCCCTCGGCGCGCTTGTAGGGGGTCTTCTTGAAGGGGCGGTCGCCGTCCTCTCGCCGCGGCCCGCCCGATTTCTGGCCGGCGAAGCGCGACGCCTTCATCGACCCGGGGGTCGGCGCCTCGGACGGGGTGATCGTCACTTCCTCCTTGGACGCCGCGACGGCTTCGCGGAAGGCCTTTTCGTGGGTCTTGGCGATCTCGAACCGGGTCTCCTCCGGGAAGGTGCGGATCGAGCCGATCTGAGGCTTGGAGATGCCGCCGATGCGGCAGATCAGCGGGATCAGCCACTTCGGGTCGGCGTTCTTGTTGCGGCCCACGTCCAGGCGGAACCAGACCACCTCGTCAGCGCCCAGGCGTTCGCCCGGCCAGGGCTGGGCGGCGGTTCCGTCGACGTTGCGCGCGGCGCGGTCTCGCTTGGCCGGTCCGCGATCGGCGCCCGGATCGGACAGTTCTTCCGGCGCCGGCTGTTCCTTGCGCAGCAGGCGCACCAGGGCGGCGGCGATCTCGTCCGGCGTGCGTTCGGCGATCATCCGCTTGGCGACGATCATGTCCTCGTCCGACACCTCGGCCTCGAAATGCGACGGCGACAGCAGCCGATCTTCGTCGGCCTTTCGGATCTCGTCGAAGGTGGGCGCGCCGGACCAGACTGCGTCGATCCCGGCCTCGTCCATCAGACGCTCGGCCTTTCGGCGGCGCGAATGCGGGACCAGCATGACGGAAACGCCCTTCTTGCCCGCCCGCCCTGTGCGGCCCGAACGGTGCAGCAGGCCGGCACGGTTCATCGGCAGTTCGGCGTGGATGACCAGGCCCAGATCGGGCAGGTCGA
>MGLN01000184.1:0-5608 GCA_001796045.1 Caulobacterales bacterium RIFOXYB1_FULL_67_16
AGAAGGACGTGATGATCACCAACGCCGGGGCGGCCATCTTCCAGATCATCCTGCTGGATCTGGTCTTCTCGATCGACTCCATCCTGACCGCCGTCGGCATGACCGAGCACCTGCCGATCATGGTGGTCGCGGTGCTGGCCGCCGTCACCGTCATGCTGCTGGCGGCCGACCCCCTGGCCAATTTCATCAACGACAACCCCAGCGTCGTCATGCTGGCCTTGGGCTTCCTCCTGATGATCGGCATGGTGCTGATCGCCGACGGCTTCGGCTATCATGTGCCCAAGGGCTATATCTACGCCGCCATGGCCTTCTCGGCCGGGGTGGAGGCCCTGAACATGCTGGGGCGCAGCTCCGCCACCAAGAAGGCCAAGGCCGAGGCCGCCCGCGCCGAAGCCGATCGGGCCGAGGCCCGCGCCCGCAAGGCCGAGGCGGAAGCCGCCGCCGAGGGCGCCTGAGCCGTGTCGCGCGCCTACCTGAAGCTGGCCGGCCTGCTCTCGGGCCTGCTGCTGGCGGCGGGCGCGACCCTGCCCGTGCGGGCGGAGGTTCCGGTTCAGGCCTATGAGGTCGTACGCGCCTATCCGCACGACCGCACCGCCTTCACCGAGGGCCTCTTCTTCCACGAGGGCGTCCTCTACGAGAGCACAGGCCTCTATCCGTCGTCGGTGCGCCAGGTGCGGTTGGAGGACGGCGAAATCCTGCGCCGTCACGACCTGCCCACCGTCTATTTCGGCGAGGGCTTGGCCGCCCTGAACGGCAAGCTCTACAATCTGACCTGGCGCAACCACATCGGCTTCGTCTTCAAGCTGGACGACTTCTCGCCCCTGGGCGGCTTTTCCTACTCGGGCGAGGGCTGGGGGCTGACCACCGACGGGCGGCGGCTGATCATGAGCGACGGCACCGACCAGCTGCGCTTCCTGGACCCCGACACCCTGGCCGAGACCGGCCGGGTCTCCGTGACCGCCGACGGCCGGCCTCTGGACCAGATCAACGAGCTGGAGTGGATCGACGGCGAGGTCTTCGCCAACCTCTGGCAGGACAACCGCATCGCCCGCATCGACCCTGAGACCGGGGTGGTGAAGGCCTTTATCGACCTGACGGACCTGGTCCCCAAGGACGCCGGCCTGGACCCCAGGGACGACGTCCTGAACGGCATCGCCTGGGACGCCGGCGGCAAGCGGCTGTTCGTAACCGGCAAGCGCTGGCCGCAACTGTTCGAGATCCGGCTGCGCTGAGCTCATGAAAAAGGCCCGGACGCCTGCATGCGCCCGGGCCCCTTCGTCGCTCCAGAGCGGCTGATCAGCCGCGCAGGTCGAACCGGTCCAGCTCCATGACCTTGGTCCAGGCCGCGACGAAGTCCTCGACGAACTTCTTCTGGGCGTCGGCGCCGGCGTAGACCTCGGCCAGGGCGCGCAGGACGGCGTTCGAACCGAACACCAGGTCCACGCGCGTCCCGGTCCAGCGCAGGGCGCCGGTCTGGCGGTCGCGACCTTCGAAGACGTCGCGCGCCGGGCTGGTCGGGGTCCACTTCACCCCCATGTCCAGCAGATTGACGAAGACGTCGTTGGTCAGGACGCCGGGCCGCTCGGTCAGCACCCCGTGGGTCGAGCCCCGCACATTGATGTTGATGGCGCGCAAGCCCCCGACCAGCACCGTCATCTCCGGCGCCGTCAGGGTCAGGCGCTGGGCCTGGTCGATCAGCAGAGCCTCGACCGGGACGCTGTAGCGGGCCTTCTGATAGTTGCGGAAGCCGTCGGCCACCGGCTCCAGATAGGCGAAGGACTCGACGTCCGTCTGGGCCTGGCTGGCGTCGGTCCGCCCTGGATTGAAGGGCACGGTCGTCTCATGACCGGCGGCCTTGGCCGCCGCCTCGACCCCGGCGTTTCCGGCCAGCACGATCAGGTCGGCCAAAGACACCTTCTTGCCGCCGATCTGGGCCTGGTTGAAGGCGAACTGAACCCCCTCAAGGGCCTTCAGGACCCGATCCAGCTGCTCGGGCTGATTGACGTCCCAGTCCTTCTGCGGCGCCAGGCGGATGCGGGCGCCGTTGGCGCCGCCGCGCATGTCGCCGCCCCGGAAGGTCGAGGCCGAGGCCCAGGCGACGCCGACCAGTTCGGACACGCTCAGACCCGTGGCCAGAATCTGCGCCTTCAGCGCGGCCGCGTCGGCGGCGTCGATCAGCGGATGGTCGACGGCCGGCACGGGGTCCTGCCAGACCAGCTCCTCCTTGGGGACTTCCGGCCCGATGTAGCGCGAGCGCGGGCCCAGATCGCGGTGGGTCAGCTTGAACCAGGCCCGGGCGAAGGCGTCGGCGAAGGCCTGGGGGTTGTTCAGGAAGCGGCGCGAGATCTTCTCGTATTCCGGGTCGAACCGCAGCGACAGGTCGGTGGTCAGCATGGTCGGCCGCCGCTTCTTGGACGGATCATGGGCGTCGGGAATGATCTCGCCGGCGTCCTTGGCCACCCATTGATGCGCGCCGGCCGGCGACTTCTCCAGCTCCCATTCGAAGCCGAACAGGTTCTCGAAGAAGAAGTTGCTCCACTGGGCCGGGGTCTGGGTCCAGGTGACCTCCAGGCCGCTGGTGATGGCGTCGCCGGCCTTGCCGCTGCCGTAGCTGGAGGTCCAGCCCAACCCTTGCGCCTCCAGCTCGTCGGCCTCGGGCTCGGGGCCGACATGCTCGGCCGGCCCGGCGCCGTGGGTCTTGCCGAAGGTGTGGCCTCCGGCGATCAGGGCGACGGTCTCCTCGTCGTTCATCGCCATCCGGGCGAAGGTGTCGCGGATATCGCGCGCGGCGGCGATCGGATCGGGATTGCCGTCCGGCCCTTCCGGGTTGACGTAGATCAGGCCCATCTGGACCGCCGCCAGCGGGTTCTCCAGATCGCGCGTATGCTGGACCCCGTCGGCCGTGTCGTCAGCGACCAGAACCGCCTCGTCGGCCGGCTTTTCGACGCCGTGCGAGCCGCGCGAATAGCGTTCGTCGCCGCCCAGCCAGGTGGTCTCGCGACCCCAGTAGACGTCCTGATCCGGTTCCCAGGTGTCCTCGCGACCGCCGGAGAAGCCGAAGGTGCGGAAGCCCATGGTCTCCAGCGCCACATTGCCGGTCAGAATGAACAGGTCGGCCCAGGAGATGGCCTGGCCGTACTTCTGCTTGATCGGCCACAGCAAGCGGCGCGACTTGTCGATGTTGACGTTGTCCGGCCAGGAGTTCAGCGGGGCGAACCTCTGCTGGCCGCGGCCGCCGCCGCCCCGACCGTCGCCGACGCGATAGGTGCCGGCGCTGTGCCAGGCCATGCGGATGAACTGTGGCCCGTAATGGCCGAAGTCCGCCGGCCACCAGTCCTGGGAGTCCGTCATAAGGGCCCGCAGGTCGGCCTTCAGCGCCTCATAGTCCAGCTTGGCGAAGGCCTCGCGATAGTTGAACGTCTCGCCCAGGGGATTGGAGCGGGACGAATGCTGGTTCAGCAGATCCACGCGCAGCTGACCCGGCCACCAATCCCGGTTCTGGGTCCCGCCGCCGGCGACGGATTCGGTGGTCGCGCCTGAAAACGGGCACTTGGCTTCGGTGGTCATGGCGATCTTCCCTGTGATGGCGCAAGGCGGCGGGCCGTTGCGAAAGCCCTGCCGTCGATGGGGACATCCAAACACGGCTCAGCTTCATAAGGCCAATCGATTATCTTTGCATTCTTCATAGGCCAGGCCTATTTGGCGCCCATGCTCCCCACGTTGCGTCAACTCCAGTATCTCAAGCTTCTCGCCGAACACGGCAGCTTCTCCCGCGCCGCCGAGGCCGCCCACGTCAGCCAGCCCGCGCTCAGCGCCGGGGTTCAGGAGCTGGAGCGGATCCTGGGCGCCCCTGTGGTCGAGCGGGCGCGCGGCGCCGTCATCATGACCGCCGTCGGCGCCGAGGCCGTGCGCCGCGCCGAGGACGTCCTGGCCAGGACCGAGGATCTGGTCGAGGCGGCCAAGAACGCCGGACGGCTGCTGTCGGGCCGGTTCCGCCTGGGCGTCATCCCGACCGTGGCCCCCTTCCTGCTCCCCGCCAAATTACCGTCGCTGAAGACCGCCTATCCGAACCTGAAGCTGTTCATCCGCGAGGATCTGACGCCCCGCCTGATCGCCGCCCTGAAGGCGGGCCAGATCGACGCCGCCGTCATCGCCCTGCCCTATGAGGCGCCGGGGGTCGAACACGCCCGGATCGGCGACGACGAAATCCTGGCCGCCGCTCCGGCCGACCACGCCCTGGCCGCCCCCGGCCCGATCCGGCCGGGCTCGCTGCAGGCCCAGGACCTGATCCTGCTGGAAGACGGCCACTGCCTGCGCGACCACGCCCTGGCGGCCTTGGACATAGAGGCGCCGCGCGGCGACGACGTCTTCGCCGCCACCAGCCTGCACACCCTGATCCAGATGGTCGGCTCAGGGCTCGGCGTCTCCTTCCTGCCCAAGATGGCGGTCCAGGCGGGCTTAGCCGACACCCCCTCCGTCGTGATCCGTCCCTTCGAGAACCAGGCCGACGGCGCCCCGCCCCACCGCGAAATCGTTGTCGCCTGGCGCTCCGGCTCCAGCCGCGCGGCGGAGGCCCGGTTGCTGGCCGAAGCGCTGAAGCTGGATTGAGGATCGCAGAATGACGGACGGGAAGCTCAGGATCGCCGTGGTCGGCCCCGGCGCCGTCGGCGGCACGGTCGCGGCCTGGCTGGCGCAGCGGGCGGACATCGACGTCCTGGTCTGCGCCCGCACGCCGTTTACGGACCTGGAGATCGACACCCCCGGCGGGCGGATCGGCGCCACGCCGAGGATCGCGACCCGCCCGGACGATCTGACACCCGTCGACTGGGCGATCGTGGCCACCAAGACCTATGACACCGCCTCGACCCTGACTTGGCTAGAGGGGTTGGTCGGCCCTGAAACGCGGGTGGCCATTCTCCGCAACGGGGTCGAACACCTGGCCCCGTTCGCCGACCGCGTCCCCGTCGACCGACTCGTCCCCGCCGTGGTGGACATACCGGCCGAACGCCGGGCGCCCGGCCGAATCCTTCAGAGGCGCGACGGCTGGATCAAGATTCGAGACGGCGAAGCAGGCGCGGCCTTCGCCGCCCTGTTCGCCCATACGCCGATCCGCGCCGAGACCACGCCCGACTTTCGCTCCGAGGCCTGGAAGAAGCTGGCGCTGAACTGCGCCGGAGCCGTCAACGCCCTGATCCTCAAGCCCTCGGAGATCGCCCATCACGAGGGCGCCGCCTCCGTCATGCGCGCCCTGGTCGCCGAATGCGTCGCCGTGGGTCGGGCGGAAGGCGCCGTCCTGCCCGACGATCTGCCGGACCAGGTGATCGCCGGCTATCGCGCCGCCGCCCCGGACGGGATCAACTCGCTCCACGCCGACCGCGCCGCCGGCCGCCCCATGGAGCTGGACGCCCGCAACGGCGTCATCGTCCGGCTGGGCGCCCGTTACGGCGTCCCGACCCCGGCCAACGCCCTGATCGTGGCCCTGCTGACCGCGGCGGCGCTGTAAGTTCGGTCGGAGCTTACGGCGAATTCACCTACATAAACCAATGTTCACTGGAGGGGCGGCGGCGACCCGTTCACAGACGGCGGCGAGGGAGAATGCCGATGAAAC
>MGLN01000184.1:5630-6274 GCA_001796045.1 Caulobacterales bacterium RIFOXYB1_FULL_67_16
GCCGCTGGATCTGCCGCCCGGTCTGGCCGAAACCGCCCGCGTGACCTCCGTCGTCCTCTCCAGCGAATGGTTGGATGCAGAGGATGACTTCGCCGAGACCTTCTCGGAGGAAGTGATGGAGGAACTGGATATGTGCGCCTACGGCACCTATCCGGTGCAGGTGCGCGTCCATGTCGAGGATCTCGAGCGCGCAGGTCGGCTAGAGGTCCTGCTCAGAGGCGCCGGCGAGCATCGGCTTCGCGCGGTCGCCGAACTCGTCGATCCCGCCCGTCAGGGCCAGATCCTCGGCCGCTATCCGATCGAAGTGTCCGTCGGCGCCGGCGGCCGGATCGCCGGTCTGGCGGGTGACCGGCAGATGATCGCGTCGGAGGCTTTCGGCCGCGCGCTGTGCGACGCCGCCTTCGCCCGCAATCCTCGCCGTCCAGGCCCGCACAACGCCACCGGCGGCTGAGACCAAAAAAGGCCGGCGGATCGCTCCGCCGGCCCTTCCTGTTTCAGCGATCAGCCGCCGATCATTCAGCCGCGATCGGCGCCTCGGTTTCCGGGCCGCGGGCCAGGTTCCGCAGGACGTAGGGCATGACGCCGCCGGCCAGCAGATAGTCCATCTCGGTCTGGTTATCGATGCGGCAGCGGACCGGGAAGCG
>MGLN01000185.1:0-5395 GCA_001796045.1 Caulobacterales bacterium RIFOXYB1_FULL_67_16
GTCAGCGACATGCAGTTCACCGCCATCGGCGGCGCGGACAACTCCAACCGCCTGATCAACGCCGACAAGGGCGAGGGTTACGGCCTGGAGCTGGACGGCGACCTGTACCTGGGCGCGGGCTTCAGCCTGTCGGCCGGCGCGGCCTGGAACCACACCGAGATCAAGGACAGCGACCTGCTGGTCGCCATCTGCGGCTCCAACTGCACCGTGACCGATCCGATCGTCACCGTGGGCACGACCCGTCGCGCCAACGTCGACGGCAACCCCTTCCCGCAGGCGCCGGAATACACCGCCAATCTGACGCTGAACTATGTCCTGCCCCTGGGCGACGACACCGAGTTCTTCGCCTCGACCGACTGGACCATGCAGAAGGATTTCAACCTCTTCCTCTATGAGTCGGTCGAGTTCATGCAGGACACCAACTTCGAAGGCGGGCTGCGCGCCGGCTGGCGGGATCTGAACCGGGGGCTGGAAGCGGCCGCCTATGTTCGCAACCTCACCGATGAAGAGAACGTCATCGGCGCCATCGACTTCAACAACCTGACCGCCTTCGTCAACGAACCCCGCACCTATGGGGTCCAGCTGACCAAGCGTTTCTAAGTCTCCAAAACGGCGGCCCACGGCCCGGTCTCGACCGGGCCGTGCGTTGCCGGTGAACTAAAGGCCACGCTGCGGGTTGGACCCGGGTCGCCGTCGTCGGCGACGCCCGAGGAGATCCCCATGCACCCCGCATCCGCCTTCCGCGCGCGCATCGAACCGTTGCGCGGAATTCTGATGGCCTTTCCCATCGCCCTGTTCACCTCGGCGGTCATCAGCGACATCGCCTATCTGCAGTCTGCCCAGATGCAATGGTCGAACTTCTCGGCCTGGCTGATCGTCGGCGCCCTGGTGTTCGGCGGATTTGCGGGCCTGTGGGCCCTGATCGACCTGGCCGTGTCGTGGCGCGGCCCGGCGCGACGCCCCGCCCTGATCCACGTGGCGGCCCTTGCCCTGGCCTGGGTCATCGGCCTGATCAACGCCTTCAAACACAGCCAGGACGCCTGGAGCTCGGTCGGCGCCTTTGGTCTGACCCTGTCCATTCTCTCCATGATCCTGGTGCTGGTCGCCGGCTGGTTCGCCTATTCCCATTCGACCCTGCGGGAGATCGCGTGATGATCAAGACGCTTCTGTGCGCCTCCGCCGCCGTCCTGGCCCTGGCCGCCTGCAGCCGCAGCGACCCCAACCTGAACCAGACGGGCGCTGATCCCGACCTGCCCGGCCAGAACGAGACCCTTGTTCCTCCGATGAAGATCGCGACGCCGACGGGCTGGAACAATGAGGCCCCCGTCGTGCCCGACGGTTTCGTCGTCACCGCCCTGGCGACGGACCTCAGGATTCCCCGCCAGATTCTGGTCCTTCCCAACGGCGACATTCTGGTCGCCGAGGGCTCCGGCGGCCATGCGCCCAAGCTGCGACCTAAGGACTTTATCGCCGGGGTGATCAAGGCCAAGGGCAAGACCTCGGTCAAGGGCGGCAACCGGATCACCCTGTTGCGCGACGCCGACGGCGACGGCCGCCCGGAAGTCCGCACCACCTTCATCGAAGATCTGGACGCGCCCTACGGCATGGCATTCGTCGACGGCGCCCTCTATGTCGCCGAACAGGGAGCTCTGCTGCGTTTCCCCTATCAGCCCGGCCAGACGCGGATCACCGCGCCGGGGCAGGAACTGACCCGACTGCCGTCGGCGATCAACCACCACTGGACCAAGTCCCTGACCGCCAGCGCCGACGGCCAGACCCTGTACGTGGGCATAGGCTCGAACAGCAATATCGGCGAGCGCGGCATGGACGTCGAACAGGACCGGGCGGTGATCTGGGCCATTGATCGCCAGACCGGCGCGCACCGCACCTTCGTCACCGGTATCCGCAACCCGACCGCCCTGGCCATCGAGCCGACGACGGCGGCCCTCTGGGCCGTGGTCAATGAGCGGGACGAGCTTGGCCCGCAACTGGTGCCCGACTATCTGACCTCGGTGCGGGAAGGGGCCTTCTACGGCTGGCCCTATTCCTACTGGGGGCAGAACACGGACCCGCGCGTCCATCCGCAGAAGCCGGATCTGGTGCAGACGGCGACGAAGCCGGACTACGCCCTGGGCTCCCACGTTGCGGCCCTCGGCCTCAGCTTCGCCCAGAACGGCGGCTTCGGCGGCGGCTTCAGCCAGGGCGCCTTCATCGGCGAGCACGGCAGTTGGAACCGCCAGGATCTGTCGGGCTACAAGGTCGTCTGGGTGCCCTTCTCAGGCGGTCGTCCGGCGGGCCCGCCCGTCGATTTCGCCACCGGCTTCATCAAGGACGGAAAGGCCCGCGGTCGGCCGGTGGGCGTGACCTTCGATCCGCAACGCCGGATCCTCCTGGTCGCCGACGACCTGTCGAACACGGTCTGGCGGATCGCGCCGCGGCAATAGGGCGAGACATGGCGGACAGGCTGCAGACCTACAGGGCCAAGCGGGACTTTACCCGGACCCCTGAGCCCGCCGGCGACGGAAAGGCGGCCCGCAAGGGCCGCCTGACCTATCTGATCCAGCGCCATGCCGCCACGCGACTGCACTACGACTTCCGCATCGAGCACGACGGCGTGCTTAAGTCATGGGCGGTGACCAAGGCGCCGTCGCGTGATCCCGCCGTCAAACGCCTAGCCGTGGAGGTGGAGGACCATCCGCTCGACTATGGGAGCTTCGAAGGGACCATTCCGTCGGGCAACTACGGCGCCGGCACGGTGCAGCTGTGGGATCGCGGCGAGTGGGAGCCGCAGGAGCCGGATGTCGAAGCGGCGCTGAAGCGCGGCTCGCTGAAGATGATCCTGCACGGCGAACGGCTCGCCGGCGGGTGGGCCCTGGTCCGGCTCAAGTCCGACCGGGGCAAGCCGTCTAAGCGCAACAACTGGCTGCTTATCAAGGAGAAGGACGAGGCGGCCGTGCCGGGGGAGGGCGACGCCAATATGGAGATCGACGCCTCCGTCGCCTCAGGTCGCAGCCTGGCCGAGATCGCCGACGGCAAGACCCAATGGACCGCCTCCCGCGCGGTCGCCCGCAAGGGGCCGGCCAAGCCCAAGGCCAGGGCGAGAGAGGCGAACTTGTCCGGTCCCCCGGCCTTTGTTCCGATCCAGCTGTGCAAGGTCGCCGACCACCCGCCGGGCGGCGCGGGCTGGGTGCACGAAATCAAGTTCGACGGCTATCGGATCCAGGTCTCGACCGGCGGCGGCAAGGCCCGCCTCTATACCCGGCGGGGGCATGACTGGACCGACCGGTTTCCGGAACTGGCGGCCGATGCGGTCTCCTGGCCCGACGGGGTGATCGACGGCGAGCTCTGCGCCCTGCGCGACGATCACACGCCAGACTTCTCCGCCCTCCAGGCCGCCATCGCCGACGGCAAGACGAGCGACCTCGTCTATTTCGCCTTCGATCTGCTGCGGGAGGGGGCGGACGATCTGCGTGATCTGCCCCTGTCGCATCGCAAGGCCCGGCTCCAAGCCCATGTCGACCGGGTTCCCGCCAAGGCCCGCAAACGGCTGCGCTACGTCGATCATTTCGCCTCAACGGGGCAGGCGGTGCTGGACAGCGCCTGCCGCATGGACCTGGAAGGCGTGATCTCCAAGACGCTGGACGCCCCCTATCGAGCGGGTCGGTCCTCGACCTGGGTCAAGTCCAAGTGCCGGGGTCGGGACGAGGTGGTGATTGGCGGCTGGTCGTCCGAGGGCGGCGCGCGGTTCCGGTCGCTTCTGGTCGGCGTCGCCGAGGAGGAGGGGCTTCGATACCTCGGACGGGTCGGCACCGGCTATTCCGCGCCTCTTCTGAAGACCCTTCTTCCCGCGCTGGAAGGCGCCGCCGCAAACGCCTCGCCCTTCGTCGGCAAGGGCGCCCCGAAGGGCGGAAAGACCATCCACTGGGTCAGGCCGGTGCTGGTCGCCGAGCTGGAACACGGCGGCCTGACCGAAGGCGGCGCCCTGCGACACGCGGCCTATAAGGGCCTGCGCGAGGACAAGCCGGCCCCGGAGGTGACCGAGGATCCGCAAGCCCCGCCCCTCCGGCCCGCGACCCGTAAGACCTCAAAGGCGGTGAAGTCCCCCTCCGGCAAGGTCATCGTCGCCGGCGTCACCCTGTCCAATCCCGACAAGATCCTGTGGCCGGCGGCGGCCGGGCGGCCCGCGATCACCAAGGCCGATCTGGCGCGCTATTACGAGGCTGCGGCCGAACGCATCCTGCCGCACGTCGCCGACCGCCCGGTCTCCATCATCCGCGCGCCGGACGGCATCGGCGGCGAGACCTTCTTCCAGCGCCATGCCATGCCGGGCTCCAATCCGCGCCTGAAGCTGATCGACGTGCAGCAGCGCCACCCCTATGTCGCCGTCACCGATGTGGGCGGCCTGGTCGCGGTCGCCCAGTCCGGCGGGCTTGAGCTCCACCCTTGGGGCTGTCGGCCGGGCGATCCGGAGACCCCCGAACAGATCACCTTCGACCTCGACCCGGACGAAGGCCTGGATTTCGCGGCCGTCATCGCCGCTGCGAAGACGGTCAAGGCCGAGCTGGAACGAAGGGGGCTGCACCCCTTCGTCAAGACGACCGGCGGCAAGGGGCTTCATGTCGTCGTGCCGATCCGGTCCGACGGCCGCAGCCGCATCGAGTGGGACCAGTGCAAGGCCTTCGCAAAGGCTATCGCCGAAGAGGTGCGGCGCGCCGACCCCGACAAGTTCACCACCACCCTGGCCAAGAAGGCGCGGGGCGGGAAGATCTTCATCGACTATCTGCGCAACGGCCGCATGGCCACTGCGGTGGCGCCTTGGTCTGTGCGGGCGCGGCCGGGCGCAGGGATCGCCTTTCCCCTGTCGTGGAGCCAGGTCAAGGCCGGGCTGGATCCCAAGGTCTTCACCCTGCACGACGCCCCCGCCCTGCTGAAGAAGGCGGATCCCTGGAAGGAATTTCGTGCGGGAGAAGTCAGCCTGCGCCCCGTGCTGAAGACCATGGGACTATAGCGGCAGAACGCCCAATCGCTCCCAATTCTGAAAGAAAAGAACAGGATTGTCAGTGGGTAAGCGTCGCAAAATCCGCTTCTACCAAACACCCTATAAAACGCCCTTATAATGGACTGCGAACGGACGAAGGGGCGGAGGCGCTGACGGCTTGAAATTGCACTTTTTGCACATTGCACCCATTTCGGTCGTGCAGTGCAACTCCTCCCCGGTCAGGCCGCGCTCTTGCGCGGTGCGGCCTTCTTCTTCGCGGACGTCTTCGTCGGCGCCTTGACGGTCTTCTTCTTCGCCGCCGGCTTGGCCCCGCTTGCCGCGCCCTTCAGGCTGTTGCGCAGGGCTTCCATCAGGTCGATCACATTGGTGTCGTCCGGCTCGGGCGCTTCCACCACC
>MGLN01000185.1:5411-23860 GCA_001796045.1 Caulobacterales bacterium RIFOXYB1_FULL_67_16
GCTTGGCCTTGATCATCTCCCGCAGGGCGTCGTCGTACCGGTCCTTGAAGGTGGTCGGGTCGAAGTCGGTCTCCTTTTGGGCGATGATCCGGGCGGCGATATCGACCATGTCCTTGTCGGCCTTCACCGATGGAATATCGTCGAAATAGTCTTCAGCCTCGCGCACCTCGTCGTGCGCGCGCAGCGAATAGGCCACCAGGCCCTTGCCGCGCACCTCCAGGGCCAGCTGGCGCTCGCGCCCCCGCAACACCAGAGTGCCTATGGCGATCTTGCCCGCGCTCTTCATGGCGTCGCGGATCACGGCGAAGGCCTCAGCCCCCACGCCCTTCTCCGGCACGACATAGAAGGGGTCGTCCCAGTACAGCCGGTCGATCTCGTCTTCGTCGACGAAGCTGTCGATACAGATGGTCCGGGTGGTCTCCAGCTTGACCTTGTCGAAGTCGGCGTCGTCGAACAGGACGTATTCGTCCTTGGACACCTCATAGCCCTTGACCAGATCCGACCGCTCGACCGGCCCCGCGTCCGGATCCGTTGGAACCATGCGGATGCGGTTGTTGGTGTCGGGATTGATCAGGTGGAAACTGACGTGGGCCGAGGACGAGGTGGCCGTGTAGAGGGCCACAGGGCAGGTCACCAAGGACAGTTTCAGATGTCCCTGCCAGGTGGGTCGCGCGGCCATGGTCGTCTCCTGCGTCGGTCTGCCGAACCTAACGCCGCAGATGCCCGACCGTTTCCGTGCGCCTGCCAGGGCTATGGCGCGGACCAGGCCTTGACCCTCACCGCAGCCGCCCTCGGATCGGCGTGGAACATGACATAGGCCTCGGCTTGGCCGTGGCCCGGGACATAGTCGAGGGTCGCCGTCGCGGTCTGATCGCCCAGTTCGGCCTCGACGGACACGGCTGCGGCGGTATCGTCCCCAGCATTGGACACCAAGACCGTGGCGACATGACCGGCGGAGGTCGTCTCCACCTTGACGATCCGCGCGCTGAGTGCAGGCGGGGCGCTGGGCTGCACGGCCTCCCAGGCCATCAGACCGATCGCTGCGGCAGTCACGGCCGCGCCGACACCGGCCATCGTCCATTGCAGCACCGGCCGTTTCTGAGCGGTCCCCTTCTTGGCCATGGCTCAGACCAGCAGCCGGGCGGCAGCCGCGCCGATGGAGGCCGGAAAGCCCAGGACGATCATGGTGTGCACGATCCCGCCTAGCGAATGTCCGTCCGTACGCCCGAAGACAAACAGGACGAGCAGGCTCACCCCCAGGGCGATCGCATAGCCGGGCAGGGTGAAATACAGAAAGGCTTCGACCGGATGATCCGCCTCCTCCTGACCGGCGAAGCCCGCCTTGAAGACGATGGCGTGGAGCAGCAGGACCGACAGGCCGATCAGACCCAGAGCGTGAATCGCCGTGGTCTTGTAGGCGATCAGGATCATCTCTTCGGTCGGGGCCACGTTCAGGGCGAAGAACAGGGCGCCCGCCGCCATCAGAAACAGTTCGCCCCTGTAGGAGGCCTGGCCTTCATCGGTCTGGCCTTGGCCGCCGCTCAGTTGCTTGCGGGCCAGCAGCGCGCCCATGGCGCCGGGGATCGCCTGAAGCGCGACCATGCCGGCCGCCGCCTGGGGCGAGGTGCTCGCCGTCAGCACGCCGAACAGGGCCAGGAGGATGAAGGCGGTCAGGAAGCCGACGGCCAGGGCCACGGCGGTGTCGAGCAGGTCGTTGCGCACGCCCCGGCGGTCCGAGAAACCCGCGTAGAAGGCAAGGCCGTAGAGAAAGGGCAGGCCCGCCCCGACGAGCAGCAGCCGGCGCCAGGGGTTCATGGCTGTCCCCGCCTGCCACATCTCCATCGTCATCAGCAGGGGGATGCTGAACACCAGAGCCCCGGCGAAGGCGCGGCCCAGGTCCTTGAGATAGGCCCTTTCCAGGCTCGATGCGGCGGGAGCGACGAGGCTCATGGTGCGGTCACCGCAGCGTGCGGACGGCGACGCGTCCTTGCCTATGGTCCGGAATGACCACGGCGCGGCCGTCGATATGCCGGATCGAAAGGTCGACCACGGCCTCTCCAACCTTCAGGCCCGAGATCTTGAGACGTTCCAGCCCTGCGGGCAGCACAGGATCGGCCAGCTCGACGGCGCCGGACCAGGCGTCGATCGACAGGCCCAACGACGCCTGCAGCATCAGGAAGACGGAACCCGCCGCCCAGGCCTGGGGCAGGCAGGCCACCGGATAGGCGATGGGCGGCTCCCCGGGCGCGCGGGGGAACCCGCAGAACAGCTCGGGCAGACGCAGGTGGAAATGGGCGGCTGCGGCGTAGATCTCGGCGAGGATTTCGGCGACGGCGCCCCGTTCGCCATAGCGGGCCATGCCGGCCGCAGCCATGGCGGTGTCGTGCGGCCAGACCGAGCCGTTGTGATAGCTCATCGGATTGAAGCGGGCCTGGCCGAGCTCCAGGGTGCGGATGCCCCATCCGGTGCGGAAGTCGGCCGAGAGAAGGCGTTTGCACACACGACGCGCCCGCTCTGGGGAGGGCAGGCCGGTGAACAACAGATGGCCCGCATTGGAGGCGATGGCCCGGCAGGGTGCGCCGTCTCCGTCCAGGGCCACGGCGTAGAAGCCTTCATCCTCCATCCAGTACCGGTCTTCGACCAGGTCGCGGACCTGATCGGCGCGGTCGCTCCATTCGGACGCGCGCGCGTCGCCGAGACGCCGGCCGAGATCGGCCAGGGCGCGCCAGGCGGCGAAGGCGTAGCCCTGGACCTCCAGCAGGGCTATGGGCCCTGTCGGGAAACGCCCGTCGGCGTGGAAGATGGAATCCTCCGAGTCCTTCCAGCCCTGGTTCGAAAGACCGGTGTCGGCGCCGCGCTGATAGTCGATCAGACCGTCGCCGTTGGAGTCGCCATAGTCCCGCATCCAGTCGGCGGCGGCGATCAGATTGGGCCAGAGCGCGCGGATCAGGTCCAGATCGCCGGTCCGTTCCGCATAGGCGCCGGCCAGGGCGATGAACAGGCAGGTTGTGTCGACCCCGCCGTAATAGAGCCCGAAGGGCACCTCGTGCAGGGCGCTCATCTCGCCGCCCCGCGTCTCGTGCATGATCTTGCCGGGTTGGCTGTCCTGATACAGCGAGACCTCTGTCGCCTGGCGAGAGGCGAGGTAGGTCAGCACGCCCTTGGCCAGGGACGGATCGAGCCACAGCATCTGCCAGGCCGCGATGATGCCGTCGCGCCCGAACGGGGTCGAGAACCAGGGCGTGCCCGCATAGGGATAGGGGCCGGTCGGCAGGTCGGTGGTCAGCAGGGCCATGTCCGCCCGCGACTGGTCCAGCCAGTCGTTGAAGCGGGGGCTGCGCGGCCCGCGCACCGTCGCCCCGCGTCGTCGCTTGGCGCGCATGGCCAATCGGGCCTGGATGGCGTTGAGTCGCCAGCGGGCGGCGTCCGGCGCCTCGCAGGAATCCACCCCGCATTCGATGAACAGGTCCATTGACCGCCCCTTGGGCAGGCTGAACATGAACTCCGCTCGGTGGTGGGTCAGACGCGCCGGGGGTTCCGAGAAGGCCAGGCAGCTGAGGCGGTCCACCCCGTCCAGGCCGGTATACCGGAAGCTGACCCTTCGTCCGTCCGTCGTGGGACTGTGAATAGTCCCACGCTTGGCGCGCCGCGTGCCGCGCACCTGGAAGATATCTGCGAAGTCCGCACCGAAGTCGAAGGCGAGAGGCAGGAGTATATCCTCGACCCCGTGGTTGACCATCTGGATGCGCTCGAACATCCGCCGCCCCCAGAGAAAACGGCGCCGTTCGATGTGCATCACCCCGGCCGGCGCAGACCGGCCGCCCATAGGGGGCAGGGGGCGGTTGGTGGTGTGGCAGGAGAAGAATACATTGTCCTGGCTGACGCCTGACGACAGGCGCGAAGGCCTCTGCAGGCCGACCGTCATGGTCCAGCGGGAAAGCACCCGGGTGTCGCCGGCGAACAGACCGTCGGCGCCGCCGGTCATGTCGCCCCAGCCGTCCGCCACCAGGAAGGTGTCGCCTTCCTTGAGGGCCATCAGCTGTTCTAGACCGGACGCCTCGATGGATTCGCCGGCGGCGATCTGGGTGCTGTAGGCGTCGTCCATACGGTCTCTCTCTGCTTTTCCGAGGCCTGGTCCAGAGCCGTGTCCACCCGTGCGGCTTCCGCCGGCCGCTTTGAAGAACCTAATGGCAAAGGCGGCGGAGGGTTCAGCTCCGCCGCCTGTTTTTCTTCGTCAAACCGCCAATACCCAGCTTGCCTCGCCGCAAGCCGGGGGCTCAGGCCAGTGCGGCGAAGCTCCGGTCTTCGGCCAGGGGACGCAGAGGCGTCACCACATCGTCCAGGATCGCTTCCGTGCCCAGCACGGCGCCTGCGAACGGGCGGCGCGCCAGCAGATCGCCGTAGACGTCCAGATACCGGCGCGCCATCGCCGTGGCCGAGAAGCGCAGATCGAACCGCGCCCGCACGGCGTCGCGATCCAGCAGATGGACGCGGCTGGCGGCCGCCACCGCCTGTTCCATGGTGTCCACCAGGAAGCCGGTCGCCCCGTCCTCGATGATTTCGGGGGTGGAGCCGCAGCGGAATGCCACGACCGGCGTCCCGCAGGCCATGGCTTCGATCATCACCAGCCCGAACGGCTCGGGCCAGTCGATCGGGAACAGCAGGGCGTCGGCGCCGCCCAGGAAGGCCGACTTCTGATGATCGCCGATCTCCCCGACGAACTCGATCAGAGGATTGGCCTCAACCAGCGGGCGGATCGTCTCTTCCCAGTAAATCTTGTCGGCCGCGTCCACCTTGGCCGCGATCTTCAGCGGCTTGCCCAGTTTGGTGGCGATCTCGATGGCGCGATCGGGTCGTTTCTCCGGCGATATCCTTCCCAGGAAGGCCAGATAGCCCTGCGACCTGGGCGAGAAGATATACTGATCTCCTGGCATGCCGTGGTGCACCGTCGCCTTCCAGTTGGCGAGCGGCAGGGGCTTGCGTTGGTCGTCAGAGATGGAGACGAGCCCATACTCGTTCCACCGCGCATAGACGCCCGCCAGATCCTTCATGTCCAGACGGCCGTGCAGGGTCGTCAAAGTCTTGTCCGCATAGGCGCGGAACATGGGCAGGTGAATCATGTCCGTGTGGAAGTGCACCACGTCGAACTCGTCCACCCGGTCCAGGACCTCGCCCAGCATCGAAAGGTGGGCGGCGAGATCCGATTTCAAAGGGGCGGGATCAAGACGGATCGCCTGGTCCCTGACTGGAACCAGCCTCGCTCGGGTCTGGGCGTCGGCGCTGGCGAACAGGGTCACGTCGTGACCCAGATCGACCAAGGCGTCGGTCAAATGCGCCACGACGCGCTCGGTACCGCCATACAGCTTAGGAGGGACGGCCTCGTAAAGCGGAGTGACCTGCGCGATCTTCATGGCTTGCTTGCTCCGACCCGCCGAAATAGGGGCCGCAGCAGATAATGACCGATCCACAAACGGGTTCCGGGTCGAGGGAAGTTTCTTTAAGGGTTCTGGTGGCTTACGGTCTGCGGCTGTGGCGGGGGTCGGATCTCTGAACGAAGGGTGGCGGTGAACCGCACGCCCTGCGCCGGACATCTGCTTCGAAGGATGAACCGTAGAGCTTTTTGAGTGTTCAATGACCGAGCGCGCCCTTGTGCGAGGGCGAGGCGGAGGCTGAGGCGGTTGACTGAATCCCATTCCCAAGATCGCCATAAAGATAACCAGGCCAAGGCGGACGAGGAACGGATCGCAGCCGAGGTTCTGGGGCTGGACGGCAGCACCGATCCGTTCGTGTCTGCGGTTCGGGCGACGCGGATGCCGATGATCATCACCAACCCGCGCCAGCCGGACAATCCCGTGGTGTTCGCCAACGACTCCTTCTGTCGTCTGACGGGATACGACAGGGGCGAAATCCTGGGGCGCAATTGTCGGTTCCTGCAGGGGCCGGAGACCGACCCTGCGACGGTGCGGCTCATCCGTGAAGCCGTGGACGCGGTCCGGCCCATCGAGATCGACATTCGCAACCACCGCAAGGATGGCGAGGGGTTCTGGAACCGGTTGTTGATGGCTCCGGTCTTCGATGCGAACGGCAGCTTGGCCTACTTCTTCGCCAGCCAGGTGGACGTAACGCTCGAGCGGGAGCGGCTGGCCGGCCTGCAGACGGACAATGCCGCGCTCGAGGCGGAGCTGACGGCAAGGCTTCGGGCGGACAGCGAAAGGGAGCGCGAACTTGATCTGGCCATGCGCGCGGGCGGGCTCGGGGCTTGGAGCGTTGATGTCCGGACCCGGACCCTGGTCGCATCGGACGCCTACAAGACTCTGATGGGCTGGCCGGTCGATAAGGTCTTCACCTACGAGGATCGTCAGAAGATGATCCATCCTGAAGACCGCGACGCCGTGCGCGCCCAGAGCGAAGCCACGATCCGCGACGGCGCCGACTACCACGTCACCCATCGCGTCATCACTGCACAGGGCGCCACCCGCTGGATGGAAGCCCGGGGCATATTGGTGATGGACGCCAACGACCGGCCTTTGCGGATCGCCGGCGTGACGACGGACATCACGGACCGGGTTCGGGCCGAGCGCTTTCGTAGCGCGATGGTCGAACTGTCGGACGTCTTGAGAGACCTCGAGGATCCCGACGAGATCACCTACGCCGCCTCGGAGATTCTGGGGCGTACGCTTGAAGTGGATCGCGCCGGCTTCGGCATCGTGGATCGCGATCACGAGACGATCACCATCGCGCGCGACTGGACCATGCCCGGCGTCAGGACCTTGGCCGGCGTCCTGAATTTCCGCGATTACGGCTCCTACATAGAGGATCTGAAGCGGGGCGAGGTCGTCGCCTTCGCCGACGCGCGTGAAGACCCGCGCACCCAGGCCACCGCCGCGACCCTGGAGGCCATAACCGCCCGCGCCGTCGTCAATATGCCGTTGAGGGACCTGGGCGGCATGGTGGCGTTGGTCTATCTCAACCACGGATCCGCCCGGATATGGCAAGAGGATGAGATCCGCTTTTTGAGGGACATGGGCGAGAGGGCCGTCGCGGCGCGTCAACGTCGCCGCGCCGAACGTCATCTGGCGAAACTGGCCGCTTCCCTGGAACGAACCGTCGAAGAGAGGACGGCCGAGCTGCTGGCCAGCGAGGCGGCCTTGCGCCAAGCCCAGAAGATGGAGGCGGTCGGCCAACTGACCGGCGGCATCGCCCACGACTTCAACAATCTCCTGACGGGGATTTCGGGAAGTCTGGAACTGCTTTCCAAGAGGATGGCCGAGGGAAGAAGCGAGGAGGCGGGACGATTCATTTCTGCGGCCCAGGCGGCGGCCCAGCGCGCCACCGCGCTGACGCACCGTCTGCTGGCCTTTTCACGACGTCAGACCCTGGAGCCCAAGGGGGTGGAGGTCGAAGCCCTCGCGCGCAGCCTCGAAGATCTGATCCGGCAGACGATAGGCCCGGCGATCGCGTTCCGGGCGCACTACGATTCTGGGCTTTGGCCGGTCCTCGTGGACCCCGGCCAGTTGGAAAACGCGCTTCTGAACCTCTGCATCAACGCCCGCGACGCCATGCCTGACGGCGGCAACCTTAGGCTTGAGGTTTCGAACCTAAGGGTCGAGAAGGCCAACGGCGCCGGGGATCAGCTCGACGCCGGCGACTATGTGCGGATCTGCGTGACCGATACCGGCGTCGGAATGACCGACGACGTGATCGCGCGGGCATTCGATCCGTTCTTCACGACAAAGCCGCTCGGCCAGGGCACGGGCCTCGGACTTTCGATGATCTATGGCTTCGTCCAGCAATCCGGGGGACAGGTGAAGATCCGCTCGCGGCCGGGAGAGGGTACGGCGGTCTGCCTCTATCTGCCGCGATACCAGGGCGCGATGGAGGACGCGTTGGAACCTGACGAGGCCGGTTCTTCTCCTGGGCGAACGCGGCGCCCCAAGACGGTGCTCATCGTCGACGACGAGGCGACGATCCGCATGCTTCTGGCGGAGGGGCTGGCCGATGAGGGGTACGAGCTGTTGCAGGCTGAGGACGGTCGAGGCGGGATGGCGGTGCTCAACTCGGGCCGGCCTATCGATCTTCTGATTACGGACGTGGGCCTTCCGGGGGGCATGAACGGCCGCCAGTTGGCGGACGCCGCGCGGGTCGGACGGCCGGGTCTCAAGGTCCTGTTCATAACCGGTTATGCCGAGACCTCGGTCCTGAGCGGAGGCGACCTCGACGAGGGGATGCACATCCTCACCAAGCCGTTCGAACTGAAGGTGCTGGCGCGTCGCATCGACGGGATTCTCGGCGATGACTGATCGACCCGACCTGGCCGTGGTGGTCGGGGCCGGCGGCGGCGTCGGCGGGGCCCTGATCAAAACCCTGGCGGCGCAGGGGCGTTACGACGGCGTGGTCGGTCTGGGACGGCGGACGCCGTCCGATTGGCCCACGGAGGCGAGCTGGACCTTCATCCAAGCCGATATCACCGAGGAGGCCCAGATCGCCGTGGCCGCTGAAAGAGTCGCCGCCCAGGGTTCGCCCGTCCGTGTGATTGTGGCGACGGGTCTTCTTCACGGGCAGGGAGTCTCGCCTGAAAAGACCATGCGCTCCATGGAGCCTTCGGCCCTGCAACAGCTGTTTCTGGTCAACGCCGTCGGCCCGGCGATGGTCGCGAAACATTTCCTGCCTTTGACGCCGCGTGACCGGCCAAGCGTGTTCGCCGCCCTTTCCGCGCGCGTAGGGAGCATATCCGACAATCGTCTGGGCGGATGGTACGGATATCGCGCCTCCAAGGCCGCGCTGAACATGCTGGTCGCCACCTTGGCGATCGAACATCGCCGGACCCACCCTCAGGGGGTCTGCGTCGCCCTGCATCCCGGCACGGTGGACACGCGTCTGAGCGCAGCCTTTCCCGCCCGCTCGCCGGGCGCCGCCGCGAGACTGTCGCCGATCGAGTCGGCGCAGGCCCTCATCCGGGTCATCGACGAGCTTCAGCCGTCAGACAGCGGCCGCTTCTTCGCCTGGGACGGGCGTCCCATAGAGTGGTGAGCGGGGCCGAGCGCGCCCTGGGGTCAGAACTCTTCCCAGTCGTCCGTCTGCGGCGCCGGCGCGAGGGCTGCCGATCCGGCCTGTCTGACGGGGGCTGAAGGAGGAGTCTGAGGACGCGGCGCCGACCGCGGAGGCGCAGCCGGACGGACGGCCCGAGCATGCTGGTCCTGACCCGTGACCTGGAACCGGGCGAGGAGCGTCGCCAGGCGATCGCCGTCCTGGGTCAGATTATGACTGGCGGCGGTGGACTGTTCGACCATGGCCGCATTCTGCTGGGTGACCTGGTCCATCTGGTTGACCGCCGTATTGACCTGGTTCAGCGCCGTGGACTGTTCCTGGGTCGAGGCCGTGATTTCGCCCATCAGGGTGTCGATCTCCATCACCCGCTCGACGATGGCCGACAGGGCTTCGCCGGTTTCGCCGACGAGATTGACGCCGGATTTTACCTGGACCGACGACTCGGTGATCAAGGATTTGATTTCCTTGGCCGCCTCCGCGGACCGTTGAGCCAGGGCGCGCACTTCCGACGCGACCACCGCAAAGCCGCGACCGGCCTCGCCCGCACGCGCGGCCTCGACCCCCGCGTTCAGGGCCAGCAGGTTGGTCTGGAAGGCGATCTCGTCGATGACGCCGATGATCTGGCTGATCTGTTCCGACGAGCCTTCGATCGCCCCCATGGCTTCGACCGCACGCAGAACGATTTCCCGGGATTTTTCCGCAGCGACCCGCGACGTTTCGACCACGGCTCCGGCCTGATGGGCGCCTTCCGCCGTCTTCTTCACCGTTGCGGTGATTTCGTCCAGGGCCGCAGCGGTCTCTTCCAGCGTGGCGGCCTGCTGCTCGGTGCGGCGCGACAGGTCGTCGGCCGCCTGGCTGATTTCGCCCGCTCCGGCCTGCATGGCCTGGGAGTTTGTCGCGATTTCCGCCAAGGCCGTGTCCAGCTGACTCATGGCCGCGTTGAAGTCATCCTTCAGCCGCGCATAACTGCCGGGGAAGTCGGCGTGAATTCGGACCGTCAGATCGCCCCGGGCCAGGGCGGTCAGAGCCTCGGCGGTCGCGGCGACGACACGATCCTGCTCGGACTCGGCCTGGGCGCGCTTCTCGTCCGCTTCCCGGCGCGCGTTTTCCGCCGCTTCCAAGTACAGGGAGATGACAATGTCCATGTCCAGCATGGCCGCCTTGACCACGCTGGCTATGGCTTCTCCCAGCCCCTCGCCGTTGTCGCCTCGGCCAAACGGACCCCTCTTGCCCATATGGGCCTTCACCACCGCCTTGATCAGCCCGCTGAGGATCAGGCCGTAGCCCCCGATATACCATCTTGGCTCCAGGCCGATCCGGGCGTGGGTCTGGCCGATGCGACGCACCCCCTCCACATAGTCGGGGGTGAAGTCGCCCGAGGCGATCAGCGACCAGTGCCTGGCCTGCGCGCTCTTGGCGCCGGCCATATGGTCTTCGGACTTGAAGAAATGCGACACCTCGGGGGTGGCGCGAACCTGATCGTAAAAGCCGTCCAGACTGTCGCTCAGCGCGCCTTCTATCAGGCGCCGTGATTCGGAAAGCGCGGCCTTGGCCTTCGTGTCCAACTTCAGAAAATCCAGACGTTTCTGAAGTTCCATATCTGTCGCCATGGCGCGTCTTTCCCTTTGTCTGCGACAGGATTAATCGACGAGGCTAATCTCGGGTTTACGGTTGTTTCAGGCTAGAAATGTTCCGCCCTGAAACGGTTTTGCGTGCTTACGCGGCTTCCCTGCGCCCCGCTGCTGCAAGCGCCAGCGCCAACTCTTCCAGTAGCGGCATTACAGTCTTCACGGTGGCGGCGGCTTGGGGGCCGAGCGCCTCGGCCAGCGTGTTGTAATCCTCCCGCCGCCGCGCCAGTCGCTGTCTGCCCGCAGGGGTCAGGCTCAACATCGTAACCCTGCGGTCAGTGGGGTGAAATGCACGGGTGATGAGACCGGTCTTCACCAAAGACTCGACCATACGCGAGAGGGTGGCGGCAGGAAGTTGCAGGGCGCCGGCCAGAACACATTGCCGCACTCCCCGCGCGCCCGCCTGGTCGATGGTTTGAAGCGCATGAACGGTGGAGACGCCCAGGTCTCCTTCAGCCAGATGATGATCGAGGATCTGGTCTATGCGTTGGATCAGGCCGTCAAACCTGACAAGGACCGCAGCCTCATCCGGCTCAACGCCAAACCCTATGATTCCTCTCGCTCCCATGGAGTGAGCCTGATTGCAGGGCGCACAGCTTTCAATAGCGGCGACTACTTACCTGTCGAAGTTGTCATACGTCGACAGCGGCGAGCGGATCGCAGACCTAGGTTCGACCGCCGGACGACTTTTGCAGGCCGTGCAGAAGATCGTCATCGGGCTCGCCCGCTCGAGACCGAAGACCCGTCTCGAGATCGGGCTGGCCGGCGTTGAGGGTGAAGGTAAAGGCCGCGCCTCCTAGCCGGCTGGGCGCGAGACTTATGGCGCCGCCATGCGCCTCGACAATGGTGCGGCAGATGGAAAGCCCCAGCCCCATGCCTCCGGCCTTGGTGCTGACGAGGGGTTCGAAAAGCTTGTCGGTCATCTCGACAGGCACCCCGGGGCCATTGTCGCTGATCGTCATGATGTAACGTTCCGGCCCGGGCCGTCCCGAAATTTCGACCTTTCTGGCGACACCGTTCGCGGGCGCATCCATGGCGTTTCGGGTCAGATTCAGAACAACCTGCTGCAGCTGCACCCGATCGCAGCAGGCGACGTCGTCGGGGCTTATGCGAATGACGATCTCCGACCTCGTCTCGCGCGCATGGGCATGGAGGATCGGCATGATTTCATCGATCACCTCGGCGATGTTCTGGTCTGTCTGGAAGCCCTTGTCGTGGGTCAGAAGGGACCGGAGGTGACGGATGATATCGGTGGCGCGCTCCACCTGGGCTCTGGCCGCTCGCATCATATCCGGCGCGTTCAAGGCGTCGGCTCCACCGCGATCAAAGGCCGAGTCTGCCGCAGCCAGATAGTTTACGGCCGCGCCGAGGGGCTGGTTGAGTTCGTGCGCCAGCATCGACGCGACTTCACCCAGCGAATTCAGACGCCAGCTATGTATGATCTGGAGCTTGACGTCCTGGAGCGCAGCCTCAGTCGCGACCGATGTCGTCATGTCCTGGATGAACAAGGTCACGAGGTCTTCGCCATCCCTCGAGAATCTCGCGGCCTGCAGATCGACGAACGCCTCGCGACCCTTGCCGCATCGCGCGCGACGGTGAAGGTCCTTGCCGGTGCTCCGGTTCCAGGCGTTGATCTTTTCGACCACCGAGGACGAGCCTAGGGTCTCAATGTCGAAGTCTTCGATCAACTCCCGAATATCGACGGGCGGCGCCATGAGGGGGCGGCCGAAAAACCGTTCCGCCGTTCCGTTGGCGCACCGAACCCGGCCTGAGAGATCGATCGCGATGATCGCCATCGGGGCATCCATGAGGATGCTCTGTGCAAAGGACTCCACCGTTTCGCCTCCACCCATCCCCGAGGTCCTTCCACTCTCGGGAAAGTTGCGGCTCGGTTGATTTCCCAGTCTATATATCAACGTGGAATGGTGTGGCGAGAATTATTTCAGTACCGATACAAGTTGTCGGATGATAGTCATTTTCAACTACTCTGCTTCGGCGGGTCTTGAGGCGCGTGTTCTGCTCTCAAGGTCATCGGTCGAGGAAAGTTGAGAGCTATTCTTGTTATCTCCTAGAGCGACGGCTGCGGAGCGCGCCGAGACGCCGCACAGGCGCATCTTTCAAATTTTGACCTGCAAGAGGCTGATCTTGCCTGCTATGACCGAAGCAACAGCAATAACGTCATAGGGAATCTCAGGTATGGTGCGCGACATTCGCCACTTCATCGACGGCGCGGCTTTCGACGGCGCGTCCGGCCGTTTCGGCGAGGTTTTCGACCCCAACACGGGTGAGGTCCAGGCCCGCGTGCAGCTGGCAACGACCGGCGAGGTCGATCGCGCCGTCCAGGCCGCCCAGAACGCCTTCGAAGGCTGGGCTTCTACCAATCCCCAGCGCCGCGCGCGCGTCATGTTCGACTTCAAGCGACTGGTGGAGGCGCGGATGGACGAACTGGCCGAACTGCTGTCCAGCGAGCACGGAAAGGTCATCGCTGACTCCAAGGGCGACATCCAGCGTGGCCTGGAGGTGATCGAGTTCGCCTGCGGCATCCCCCATGCGCTGAAAGGCGAATACACCCAGGGCGCGGGGCCCGGCATCGACGTCTATTCGATGCGCCAGCCCCTGGGGGTGGTCGCGGGCATCACCCCGTTCAACTTCCCGGCCATGATCCCGATGTGGATGTTCGGCGTGGCGATCGCCGTGGGCAACACCTTCGTGCTGAAGCCGTCCGAGCGGGATCCGTCGGTGCCGGTGCGGCTGGCCGAACTGATGCTGGAGGCCGGGGCGCCGAACGGGGTGCTGAACGTCGTCCAAGGCGACAAGACGGCGGTCGACGCCATCCTGACCCATCCGCTGATCCACGCCGTCAGCTTCGTCGGCTCGTCCGACATCGCCCACTATGTCTATCAGACCGGCGCCGCCAACCATAAGCGGGTCCAGGCCATGGGCGGGGCCAAGAACCACGGCATCGTCCTGCCCGACGCGGACATGGATCAGGTGATCAAGGATCTGGCCGGCGCGGCCTACGGTTCGGCCGGTGAGCGCTGCATGGCCCTGCCGGTCGTGGTCCCCGTCGGCAAGAAGACCGCCGACGAGCTGCGCGAACGAATGGTCGCCGAGATCCCCAGCTTGCGGGTCGGCGTCTCCACCGACGCCGGCGCCCACTATGGCCCGGTGGTTACGGCCCAGCACCGCGACCGCGTCGCCGGCTGGATCGAAAAGGGGGTGCAGGAAGGCGCCGAACTGGTCGTCGACGGCCGCGACTTCAGCCTGCAGGGGCATGAGAAGGGCTATTTCATCGGCCCGTCGCTGTTCGACCATGTGAAGCCCGAGATGTCGTCCTATCAGGAGGAGATCTTCGGGCCCGTGCTGCAGATCGTCCGCGCCGAGACCTTCGAGGAGGCCCTGGCCCTGCCGTCGAACCACCAATACGGCAACGGCGTCGCCATCTTCACCCAGAACGGACGCGCGGCCCGCGACTTCGCCGCCCGGGTCAACGTCGGCATGGTCGGGATCAATGTGCCCATCCCGGTGCCGGTCGCCTATCACACCTTCGGCGGCTGGAAGCGTTCGGCCTTCGGCGACATCAACCAGCACGGCATGGAGGGCGTCCGCTTCTGGACCAAGACCAAGACCGTGACGGCGCGGTGGCCCGACAGCGCGCTGAAGCATTCGGACAGCTCGTTCGTCATTCCGACGATGCGCTGACCCTTCGCCGCCGTCACCCTCGAGCTTGACCCGAGGGCCGGATTGTCCGCCGCTTGTGCGACGACGCGGACGAACAGACGCTCCGGCCTCCGATCCTCGGGTCAAGCCCGAGGATGACGGGGGAGGGGCGGGGAGTGATGACCTATGAACTTCGCCCTTACCGACGACCAACACGCCATACAGGACGCGGCGCGCGCCTTTGCCGAGGCCGAACTGGCGCCCCATTCGGCCCGCTGGGACGAGGAGAAACACTTCCCCGTCGAGGTGATGAAACAGGCGGCCGAGATGGGCTTCTGCGGCATCTACACGGCTGAGGAACACGGCGGCATGGCCCTGGGCCGGGTCGAGGCGGCGTTGATCTTCGAGGAGCTGTCGCACGGCGACGTGGCGACCGCGGCCTTCATCTCGATCCACAATATGGCGACCTGGATGATCGACCGGTTCGGCTCGGACGATCTGCGCGCGCGGTTCGTGCCGGATCTGGTCGGTATGGAGAAGATCGCCAGCTATTGCTTGACGGAACCGGGATCAGGGTCGGATGCGGCGGCGCTGCGAACGACGGCGGTGCGGGACGGCGACCACTATGTGCTGAACGGCTCCAAGGCCTTTATCTCGGGCGCGGGGACGTCGGACGTCTATGTGGTCATGGTTCGCACGGGCGGCGAGGGGCCGAAGGGCGTCAGCGCGATCGTGGTCGAGGCCGGCACGCCCGGCCTGTCGTTCGGCGCGCAGGAACGGAAGATGGGCTGGAACGCCCAGCCGACCGCCATCGTCCAGTTCGACGACTGCCGCGTGCCCGTCGCCAATCTGCTGGGCGAGGAGGGGGCTGGCTTCCGCTACGCCATGGCGGGGCTGGACGGCGGGCGGCTGAACATCGCCGCCTGTTCGCTGGGCGGGGCGCGGCTGGCGCTGGAGACGGCGCAGGATTACGTCGCAACCCGCAAACAGTTCGGCAAACCGCTGGGCGAGTTCCAGGCGCTGCAGTTCCGTCTGGCGGACATGGCCACCGACCTGGAGGCGGCGCGGCTGATGGTGCTGCGCGGGGCCTGGGCCATCGACGCCGACCATCCGGAAAAGACCAAATGGTGCGCCATGGCCAAGCGTCTGGCCACCGACGCCTGTTTCCAGATCGCCGACGAGGCTCTGCAACTGCATGGGGGCTACGGCTATCTGAAGGACTATCCGCTGGAGCGGATCGTGCGCGACCTGCGGGTCCACCGCATCCTGGAAGGTACGAACGAGATCATGCGCGTGATCGTGGCGCGGGAGATGGGGCGATGAACGACGCCGAAATCATCGCCTGGGTCGAGAACGGCGTCGGCCGGATCACCCTGAATCGGCCCAAGGCAATCCATGCGCTGAACCGGGCGATGTGCGAGGCCATGACTGAGGCCCTTGTCGACTGGCGCGCGGACGCGGCTGTGCGGTCGGTGCTGATCGACCATGCGGGCGAGCGCGGCTTCTGCGCCGGCGGCGACATCCGCATGATCGCCGAGAGCGGAGCCGGGGACGCGTCCGAGGCGAGGGCCTTCTTCCTGACGGAATACCGGCTGAACCATCTGATGTTCGACTATCCTAAACCGATCACGGCCATCGTCGACGGGATCGTCATGGGCGGCGGCGTCGGGATATCGGAGCCTGCAGCCATCCGCATCGCCACCGAGCGCACCACCTACGCCATGCCGGAGACGGGCATCGGCCTGTTTCCCGATGTGGGCGGCGGCTGGTTTCTCCCGCGTCTGCCGGGCCAGACCGGCGTCTGGCTGGCGCTGACGGGCGCCCGCCTGAAGGCGGCCGACACCGTGGCCTTGGGGATCCACACCCATTTCGTTCCGGCCATCGATATAGAGGGATTCAAGGCGGCGCTGCTGGCGAATCCGGGAGACCCTCTGGAGGAGGCGAACCGCTGGGTCTGCCCGACCGAGCCGGAGGAGGCGCCGCTGAACCCTCATCGCGAGGCCATCGACCGACTGTTCGCCTTCGACACGGTCGAGGCGATTTTCGCGGCGCTGGAGACAGATGGTTCGGAGTGGGCGCTGGCCCAGTTGACGACGCTGAAGACCAAGTCACCGCAGTCGCTCAAGGTCACCTTGCGCCAGCTCCGTATGGGCGCCCGCATGGCGGCCTTCGCCGACAACATGGCCATGGAATACGCCCTCGGCGGGCGGGTGGTGCGGACGCACGACTTCCAGGAAGGGGTGCGGGCCGTCATCGTGGACAAGGACAATGCGCCGAAATGGTCCCCGGCGGACCTGTCGGGCGTTACCGACGCAATGCTGGACGCTCTGTTTGCGCCCCTGCCGGACAATGAAAAATGGACGCCGCTGCCCTGACAGCGACGCCGACCAAGGGAGAGAAACCATGACCAAGATCGCCTTTATCGGCCTGGGCAACATGGGCGGCGGAATGGCCGCCAATCAGGCCAAGGCCGGCCACGTGGTCGCCGCCTTCGATCTCAGCGCCGCCGCGCTCGACCGGGCGGAGACGGCGGGGTGCGCTCGCGCCGCCTCCGTCGCCGATGCGGTGCGCGACGCTGAGGTGGTGATCACCATGCTGCCTGCCGGCCCCCATGTGCATAAGGTCTATGCCGAACAGATCATAGGCGCGGCGCCGTCCAGCGCCCTGCTCCTCGATTGCTCGACCATCGACGTGGAGACGGCGCGTAAGGTGGCGGGCCTGGCCAAGGAGGCGGGCTACGCCTTCGCCGACGCCCCGGTGTCGGGCGGGACGGCGGCGGCCGACGCCGGTACCCTGGCCTTCATGGTCGGCTGCGACGAAGCCGACTTCCCCCGCATCGAGACGGCGCTGGAGCCAATGAGCCGGATCACCATCCGCGCCGGCGATCACGGCGCCGGTCAGGCGGCCAAGATCTGCAACAACATGCTGCTGGGCGTCTCCATGCTGGGGACTTGCGAGGCGATCGCTCTGGCTGAAAAGCTGGGCCTGGATCCGGAGCGCTTCTTCGAGATCGCGTCCAAATCCTCGGGCCAGTGCTGGAGCGTGACCAGCTATTATCCCTGGCCCGGCCCGGTGCCGACCGCCCCGTCGAACCGCGGCTATCAGGGCGGTTTCGCCACGGCCATGATGCTGAAGGATCTGAAGCTGGCCCAGGACGCCGCCGCCAAGTCCGGCGCGACCACGCCCATGGGCGCTCAGGCCGAGGCGATGTACGCCCTGTTCGACGGCCTGGGCCACGGCGGGCGGGACTTCTCGGCCATGCTGCAGATGTTGCGGGGGCGGCTGGCCGATCTGGACGCCGGATGATCCGAACCGGGAGGTCGCGCGTAAACCGTGGCGTCTGCGGCCCGACCTGCCTATGAGACGCTTCTTGCCTGGATTGGACCGCCTCGCTTCATGACTGTATCGCCGCCCCGGATCGGAGGTCTGGACGTCCAGGGTTGGGGCGATCCTGAGGATCCGGTCGTCCTGCTGATCGGCCCGCCCGAGGACCTGTCGCCGGACTGGGCGCAATGGGTTCGTGCGCTGGAGAAAGCGGGACGACATGTGTTGCTGGCGCCGGGTCTGGAGGCCGGCGACGAGGCCGCCGCCCTGCGGGGGCTGCTGACCGACATCTCGTCGCGGCCCGCCATCCTGTGCGCGTCCGAGATCCTGGCCGGCGTCGCGCCCGCTCTGGCGGTCACGGGGCCGCCCCTGGTCAGTTGCCTGATCGTCGTCGGCGAGGCGCCGCCTCAGGCCGACGCCGTTCTGGACGGGTTGCCGGTCCTGTGCCTGGACGCAACCGAAACCGTGGAGACGGCGTCTGCGGCCATACTGGGTTTTCTGGAACGTCAGGCCCCCCGCGAGGCCCTCTATTACCAGGCCGGTTCCGATCCCCGCACCCTGCGCGACGCCCTGGGCTGTTTCGCCACCGGGGTGACGGTGGTGACCACGCTGGACGAGGCGGGCCGGCCGGTCGGCCTGACCGCCAACTCCTTTTCTTCGGTGTCGCTGGATCCGCCGTTGATCCTGTTTTGTCTGGCCCGCAGCTCCTCGAACCTGGAGCGGTTCCAGCGGGCGGAACATTTCGCCATCAACGTCCTGCACATCGGCCAGCAGCCGATGTCGGGCGCC
>MGLN01000185.1:24030-28283 GCA_001796045.1 Caulobacterales bacterium RIFOXYB1_FULL_67_16
GCCGCGCCGCGACCCGCTGCTGTATTTCCGAGGGCGCTATCGCCGGCTGCACTTCGCCTGATCCCGGCGAAGCGGTTCACATAAGGGGATCGGGTCGCTATCTCAGACGCAAACAAGAGGAAGCCCGCCATGTCCGCCGATCCCGTCGTCATCGTCTCCTACGCCCGCACGCCGATGGGCGGCTTCCAGGGTGTCCTGTCGGACGCCAAGTCCACCGACCTGGGCGCCGTCGCCGTGAAGGCGGCGCTGGAGCGGGCGGGCCTGGCGCCCGAAAAGGTCGAGCAGATCATCATGGGCTGCGTCCTGCCCGCCGGCCTCGGCCAGGCGCCGGCGCGTCAGGCGGGGCTCGGCGCGGGATTGCCGACGTCGACCGAGGCGACCACGATCAACAAGATGTGCGGCTCGGGCATGCAGGCCGCGATGATGGCGCACGACGCCCTGCTGGCCGGCTCGGCCGAGGTGATCGTGGCCGGCGGGATGGAGTCCATGACCAACGCCCCCTATCTGATGCAGAAGCACCGGGGCGGGGCGCGGATCGGCCACGACGTCATTTCCGACAGCATGTATCTGGACGGGCTGGAGGACGCCTATGAGCCCGGCAAGCTGATGGGTCAGTTCGCCGAGGATACGGCCAAGGCCTATCAGTTCACGCGCGAACAGCAGGACGCCTATGCCGTCGCCAGCGCCGAGCGCGCCAAGGCGGCGCAAGAGACCGGCGCTTTCGACGCCGAGATCACGCCGGTCGAAGTGAAGACGCGAAAGGGCGTGGTCGTCGTGGATCGCGACGAACAGCCGACCAAGTCCGATCCGTCCAAGATCCCCAATCTGAAACCGGCCTTCGGCAAGGACGGCACGATCACTGCAGCCTCGGCCGCCTCGATCTCTGACGGGGCGGCGGCTCTGGTCATGATGCGCCAGTCGACGGCCGAAACTTTGGGGCTGACGCCGGTGGCCCGCGTCGTCAGCCAGGCTGCCCACGCCCATGAACCCAGCCTGTTCACGACCGCACCCGTCTTCGCGCTGCAGAAGGCGCTGAAGAAGGCCGGCTGGACCGCCGAGGACGTCGACCTGTGGGAGGTCAACGAGGCCTTCGCCATCGTGCCGATGATCGCCATGCAGGAGCTGGGCGTCCCGCATGACAGGATCAACGTCAACGGCGGCGCCTGCGCCCTGGGCCACCCGCTGGGCGCCTCGGGCGCACGCGTCCTGACCACCCTGCTGTCGGCCCTGAAGGCGCGCGGCAAGACCAGGGGCATGGCCGCCCTGTGCATTGGCGGCGGCGAAGCCACCGCCATGGGCGTGGAGCTGCTTTAGACGTCGACGGCGGCGTCCAGGGCGTTTTCCTGGATGAAGTCGCGGCGCGGTTCGACCACGTCTCCCATCAGCTTGGCGAACAGGTCGTTGGCCTCTTCCTCGTGCTCGACGGAGACCTGGAGCAGGGTGCGGGCGTTGGCGTCCAGCGTGGTCTCCCACAGCTGCTCCGGGTTCATTTCGCCCAGACCCTTGTAGCGCTGGATGGCCAGGCCCTTCTTGCCGGCGTCCAGCACCGCGTTCAGCAGGTCCAGCGGCCCGCGGATCGTCGTGGACTTGTCCTTGCGGCGGTAGGTGGCCGGGGCGGTGAAGACGCCGTCGAAGGCGGCGGCGCGTTCGGCCAGACGACGGGCGTCCAGCGACCGGATCAGGGTCTCTTCTAGGACGATCGTCTCCTGCACCGCGCGACGGGTGCGGGTGAAGACTACGGCGCCCTGTTCGCCCGGCGCGCCGGTCCAGTCGCCGTCGCCTTCTTCGGCATACAGGTTCAGGCGGACGGCGGCGGCCGCAGCCGCCTCGGCGGCGTCGGCGTTCTCGACGAACAGGCCGGCCAGGGCCGCCTGTTCGATGGCGAAGGCTGGGGCGCGCTGGCTCAGGCGATCCACGCCGGCCTTGAAGGCCTTTGCTTCGCGCACCAGAGCCTGAAGGTCCAGACCCAGGCGACGTTCGCCGGTGGACAGGTCCAGCTCGGCCTCGGACGAGCCTTCCTCGATCAGATAGGCGTCCATCTCCGCCTGGTCTTTCAGGTAGCGAGATTGCTTGCCCTTGGAGACCTTATAGAGGGGCGGCTGGGCGATATAGACATGGCCGCGCGTGATCAGCTCGGGCATCTGCCGATAGAAGAAGGTCAGCAGCAGGGTGCGGATGTGGGCGCCGTCGACGTCGGCGTCCGCCATCAGGATGATCTTGTGATAGCGCAGCTTGTCGGCGTTGAAGTCGTCGCGGCCGATGCCGGTGCCGAGCGCCAGGATCAGGGTGCCGATCAGGTCTGACGACAGCATCCGGTCGAACCGGGCGCGTTCGACGTTCAGGATCTTGCCGCGCAGGGGCAGGACGGCCTGGTTCTCGCGGTTGCGCGCCTGTTTGGCCGAGCCGCCGGCGGAATCGCCCTCGACGATGAACAGTTCGGACTTGGCCGGATCGCGTTCCTGGCAGTCGGCCAGCTTGCCGGGCAGGGAGCTGATCTCCAGCGCCGACTTGCGGCGCGTCAGGTCGCGGGCCTTGCGCGCCGCTTCGCGGGCGGAGGCGGCCTCGATGATCTTGGCGACGATCATCTTGGCCTCGACCGGATGTTCCTCGAACCAGGTGGACAGGCCTTCCGAGCACAGGGCCTCAACGGCCGGCCGCACCTCGGAGGAGACCAGCTTGTCCTTGGTCTGGCTGGAGAATTTGGGGTCCGGCACCTTGACCGACAGGACGCAGGTCAGGCCCTCGCGGGCGTCCTCGCCGGTCGGGGCGACCTTCTCCTTCTTCGCCAGGCCCGAGCTTTCGATATAGCCGCCCATGACGCGGGTCAGGCTGGCGCGGAAGGCCGACAGGTGGGTGCCTCCATCCCGCTGGGGGATGTTGTTGGTGAAGCACAGCATGGTCTCGTGGTAGCTGTCGTTCCACCAGAGGGCGAGATCCAGTTCGATCCCTTCCTTGCGCCCGCGAATGACGATGACGTCCTTCAGCAGGGGCTGTTTCGACTTGTCGAGGTGGCGCACGAAGGCTTCGACCCCGCCCTCGTAGTGCAGGGTGACGTCGATCGGTTCGGCATGACGCATGTCGGCCAGACGGATGACGACGCCGGAGTTCAGGAAGGCCAGTTCGCGCAGCCGGTGTTCCAGGGTGCGGAAATCGAAATCGATGTGGCTGAAGGTCGTGATCGAGGGGAAGAAGGTCACCTCGGTGCCGCTCAGCGGCTGGCCGGCCTTGTCGCCCGTGGTGCGGATCGGCGCCGTGCCGGTGACTTCCAGCGACTTGACCGTGTCGCCGCGCTCGAACCGCATCTGGTGCTGCTTGCCGTCACGGTAGATCTTCAGCTCCAGCCAGTCGGACAGGGCGTTGACCACCGACACGCCCACGCCGTGCAGACCGCCCGAGACCTTGTAGGAGTTCTGGTCGAACTTTCCCCCGGCGTGCAGCTGGGTCATGATGACCTCGGCCGCCGACACGCCTTCCTCGGCGTGGATGTCGGTCGGGATGCCCCGGCCGTTGTCGGTCACCGTCACCGAACCGTCGGCGTTCAGAATGACCTGGACCAGGTCGGCGTGACCGGCCAGGGCCTCGTCGATGGCGTTGTCCACCACCTCATAGACCATGTGGTGCAGGCCCGAGCCGTCGTCCGTATCGCCGATATACATGCCGGGGCGCTTGCGCACCGCGTCCAGGCCTTTGAGAACCTTGATGGAATCGGCGCCGTATTCGGGCTGGTCGGCAATCGGATCGGTCATGAAATCTTTGGCTCTGAAGTCCCGACCGGGACGGGGAGTGAGCGCCGCTCAGGGCCCTCGAATCGACGACGGGATCGCACCGCGTCGAAGCCCGCAACATATAGGAAATTTCGGCGAAAAAGCGAGGAATTCCGGCGTGGAGTCCTAGTCGTTCTCCAGGGCGCCGCCGGCGACGCGGACGAACTGGGCGCGGCCTTCCAGACCGGCGAACAGGCCGCGTTCGGTGCCGGTCATGAAGGCTGGCAGATCCAGGGCCACGATCTCGTCGAACAGGGCGGCGCGGCGGGCTTCGTCCAGGTGGGCGGGGGCCTCGTCCAGCAGCAGAACGGGGCGGGCGGCCCCGGCGGCTTCAGGGTGCGAGAGGCGGCTGATCTGGGCCAGGATCAGGTTCAGGACCAGGGCCTTCTGTTCGCCGGACGAGCCCTCGGCGGCGGGGCGGTTCTTCTCGCGGTGAAGGGCGGTCAGGTCGGTGCGGTGCGGGCCGAACAGGGAGCGGCCGGCGGCGCC
>MGLN01000186.1:0-4374 GCA_001796045.1 Caulobacterales bacterium RIFOXYB1_FULL_67_16
TCGGGCGGGCGCCAGGGGCGTGGCCGGGGCGTCGCGCACCACGGCCCCGCCGAAACCGTCCGCCACGATCAGACCGGGGGCCTCGGGCAGGACGTCTTGCGGAAACTCGGGCGCCACGGCGAAATAGAAGGCGTCGCAGAAGGGGCCGTACTCCTGCCATTTGCGGTCGACGCGATAGTCGTCGATGCCCGACTTCACCTCGCAGATGACGATCTCGCCGCGCCGCCCGACAGCCATGACGTCGGCGCGCCGCCCGTTCGGCAGGCCGACCTCCAGCAGGGGCGCATAGCCCAGATCCAGCATCAGCCGCGCCGCCCCCCGGGTGACCGACAGGGTGGTCTCCGGCCGGCTGAAGACCAGTTCGAGATGAAGGGCGGCGGCCATGCCGGATTTATGTTCCGGATATGTTCCGAGTGCAAGTCGCCCGCCGACCTTGAGGGCGGCGGGCGGGGCGTGGAAGGGCGTCGGCGCGCGTCTTAAGCGATCTCTTCGACCTTGCCGTCCAGGGCCATCAGACCCAGTTCGACCTCGATCTCGGGGTGGCGCTGTTTGACGGCGTCCCGGAAGGCGTGGAGTTCCTGGGTGTGGAGCGCCAGCTCCTTCTCGGCCGTATCGACGGCGTCTGCGCCGAAGATGACCTTGTAGGCGCCGCAGTCGCGGTGGTCGATCACCATCACCTTGTGGATGTGGTGCAGCTCCATGGCCACGTCCAGGTGGCTCCAGAAGGCCTGGCCCCAAGCGGGATATTTGTCGGTGATCGCGCCGAGCGAGGCGCCGGCCAGGGCGATGTGGTCGTATTTGTCGTGGAGGCCCCGCCCTTCCATATAGGCGATGGTGTCGTCGGTCAGGCGATAGTCCATGCAGGTCAGCAGCAGGATTTCGGTGTGACCCCGGGCACGGGCGACGCCCGGCGCGAGGGTGGACATCAGGCTGACGCCGGCGCCGAGTGCGATCAGGCCGAAGGCCCCACGCCGCGACAGGGTGGGCCGCGACAGTGTGGAAAGAGGGGTCGGGCTCTTGTGTGCGCAACAGTCGTTCACGGTGGTCGCTCCGCGTTGAGGGTGGCGGAATCGGTATCCCCGTTCGTCGAGCGCGCCTATTCGTAGTTGTCCGGAACCTTGCGATAAGCCCTCGTTAAGCCCAGCGCCGGTCGGTCAACGCCCGGTGCTGACCACCCGGCTCATGTCCAGGCCCAGGGCGCGGGCGCGGGCCAGAAGGCGGGCGCGCTCCGCCGCCGAGGTGTTCTGGTCGCGGTGCCAGATCCACCAGTCGGACTTGTTCGGCAGGGCCAGGATGGCCCAGTCGTAGCTCGGGTCGTGGTCCCAGACCCAGTAGTTCTGACCCGCCAGGCCGCCGAAGCTGAGCAGGCCGGGCAGGGTGAAGCGGAACTTGGCGTTGGTCGTCGTATCGGTGATCCGGGCGTTGGCGCGCAGCACCTCGTTGCGGCCGTCGGCGCGGCGGGTGCAGGTGACGACGATGCCGTAGCGGTCGGGCCGATCCTGACGGGTGAAGTCGATCTGGGCCCGGCTGCAGTCCTTCTGGACGTCGTTGTGGCTGCGCTCGATCTCGAACCAGCGGCCGTCGAACCGGTCCAGGTCGATGTCGCGGGACTGGGCCAGGGCGGTCCCGGCAAAGGGCAGGGCGAAGGCGGCGGCCAACAGGACGGTTCGGGCGGCGCGGATCATCGGGCGTCTCCTCATGCGGTCTGGAGGAGGCGATACGCCGGGGCGCGGCGATCGGTTGCCTTCACCGATCCAGGATCGCGCGGTTGGCCGCCCAGTCGTCGCGCGTCTGGCCCCACAGATCGATGCGGAGATCCTGCATCGGCTCCGGCAAACGGCCGGGGCCGCGATTGACCGATCCCAGCCGCGTCGCCACCCGGGCCGAGGCCAGGTTTTCCGGGTCGATACAGTGGATCACGTCGTCCCAGCCCAGGACGTCGAAGGCGTAGTCCATACAGGCGGCCGCGGCCTCGACCGCATAGCCCTTGCCGGTGGCGTCGCGGTGCAGGCTCCAGCCCACCTCGCGGCCGGGCCAGCCGTAGGGGTGCAGCGGGCCGATACGCCCGATCCAGAGACCGGTCGCCTTTTCCAGGATCGAGAACATGCCCTCGCCGGTCAGGGCCCACATGCCGGCGACGGAACAGAGGGTGCGCCAGACCTGGGGCGGGGACTGGACGCCGCCGATGAAACGGGTCGTCTCCTCGTCGGCCATGAACTCGGCCCAGCGGGGGAAATCCTCGACCGCCGGGGGACGCAGGATCAGACGGGCCGTCTCCAGCATGGGGCCCAGGGCGACATGAGGCGGAACAACGTAGGCGGCGTCGGTCACAGCAGATACTCCCGCTCCAGCTCATAATGACTGCCGTCATCGGTCAGGACGCTGGAATAGAGGCCGAACCGGTCGATGCGGATCGGCGGCGAGTGAAGCAGATTGTGGCCCGCCATCCAGGCGCCGATCCGGTCCGGATTGGTCTGGGGCTTCAGATAGGCCAGGGTGACATGGGGGCGGTAGTCGCGCTTCTCCATGGCGATGTCCGCCCGTTCGCCCGCCTTCCTGCAGCGGCCGGCCAGGACCGACAGGGGCTCGTTCGGGGTCTCGACCCCGGCCCAAATCGTGTGGCTGCGGTGATTGTCGCCGAAGGCGCCCACCCCCTTCAGCACGATCTCGAAGGGACCGCCGGCCACGCGGGCCAGTTCGGAAGCCAGGTCGTCGGCCCGGCGCTCGTCCGTCTCGCCGTAGAAGGCGAGGGTGACGTGCAGGGCCTCCAGCGGCCGCCAGCGTGCGCCGGGCAGGCCGGACTGACGCCGCTGCAGCGTCTCGCCGACGTCGGGCGGCAGGGTCAGGGCGGTGAACAGACGCAACATGCGACTGTTGGTAGCGGCCGGAACCGCCGCTTCCAAGTCCGGTTTTCCTTGCACTGGGGGCCTCGGCTCCCGATATTCAAGGCCTGTGACCGGGGAAGTCTCCCCGGCCAACTCGGAGAAAGTTCGTCGCCATGAGCGATTTCAACAACGGCTACGCCCGCCCGCTTCCGCAGACGGCCGACATGTCGGTCGACGCCGGCCTGCGCGGCTTCATGCTGGGCGTTTACAACAAGCTGGCCCTGGGCCTCGTTGTCGCGGCGGCCCTGGCCTATGTCACCGGCAATGTGCCGGCGGTGCAGCAACTGCTGTTCGGCGTGACGCCCGACGGCCGCGTGGGTCTGACGATGCTGGGCATGATCGTCCAGTTCTCGCCCCTGGTGCTGCTGTTCGGCTCGATGTTCTTCATGAAGAACCCGACGGCCAAGGGGGTTAACCTGCTGTACTGGGCCGTGGTCGCCTCGATCGGCGCGGGTCTGGGCATCCTGTTCCTGCGCTATACGGGCGCCTCGCTGGCCTCGACCTTCCTGGTCACGGCGGCGGCCTTCGGCGGTCTGAGCCTGGTGGGCTACACCACCAAGAAGGACCTGACGGGCATGGGCACCTTCCTGATCTTCGGCGTGATCGGCCTGATCATCGCCTCGATCGTCAACATGTTCCTGCAGTCCGGTCCGCTGTATCTGATCATCTCCGGCGCGGGCGTGCTGATCTTCGCGGGCCTGATCGCCTATGACACCCAGCGTCTGAAGATGACCTATTACGCCTTGGGCGGCGACCAGAACGCCATGGGCGTGGCCACGGGCTTCGGCGCCCTGAGCCTGTTCATCAACTTCGTGAACCTGTTCCAGTTTCTGCTGGCCTTCATGGGCGGCAACCGGAATTAAGGCCTGTCGCAAGACGGACGCGGAAAGGGCCCCTCGCGGGGCCCTTTCTTTTTGCGGCATAGTCTTTACGCCGTGGGTCAACGAAACGGGGGTGAGCGATGTTGAAACGCGGATGGCGCTTGGCCGGGCTTGCCGCGAGCTTGCTGATTTCATCGTCGCTCGGGGGGTGCCTGACATTGGCCGCCATCCAGAGGGCCAACGAAGAACGAGACGTTTCACAACGTTTGCATGCGGGGGCCGTCGAGCAATCCTGGTTCGCCCACGAGGGATTTCCACTTTCGGGCAAGGTCGAGGTGAAGACGCCTACAATCATTGCGACGCCGGAGGGCTCTCGGCCGGTTGAGGCGGAAACCCTGACTTGCGAGGGGCTGTCCGCCAGACTAATCCCAGACACGCCGCATCATCGCTGGGTTCTGGAGCATCGATTGGGCTTCGCACTGGAGCCCGGCGGCGAATGGCGAAGCGGCGTTCCGGGGCTGCATCGCTGGGTTTGGCCGGAAAGCCCAGCCTATGTCCAAGATGTCGAATGCGGTCCCGGCGGTGTGTTCAGCTTCCCGAAAATACCAGACGGGCGGTACTTCCTCATGGCGGGTCTCAACTCACCTTCTTATGACTCCGCCAGCCGA
>MGLN01000186.1:4386-9448 GCA_001796045.1 Caulobacterales bacterium RIFOXYB1_FULL_67_16
GCCGCAGAAATAGGCCCCGTCCTATTCCACCACCTGGAACTTTCGCCCGTCGAACACTCGCAGGACCTGGGCCAGGTCGCGGCCCCGTTTCAGGATCTGGCCGCCTTCGCCGATGACGGCCCACTGGCCCTGGCGGGTTTGCAGGGCCGGGCGTTTTTCGATGCGGTAGAGGGGGGCGTCGCCGGAGCGGCGGAAGACGGCGAATTCGGCGAAGTCCTTGTGGCCGACCATGGCGTAGTCGCGCCATTCGCCCTGGGCGACCATGCGGCCGTAGACCCGCAGGATCAGGTCCAGCTCGCGCCGTTCGAAAAAGACCGGGCCGGCCTGGGGCTGGGTCTCGTGCGGGTTCAGGCTCATGGTCTGAACTTAGGCGTCCCAGCGCCGGGCGCCAGAGCGAATGAAAAAAGCGCCTCAGACACCAAATGGCCCCGTTTCGGTCCTTCGCCCGCCTGTTTGGGCGACGAAATAGAGATCATCGGCCCGTCGGAGTTCGGAAGCGTCCGGATCCTGAACAGCCCCCCCAGCCCCCTGGATGTTTCCACTAAGGGCTCCGGCGGCCGATGCTTCCTCCAAGCGAGCGCCCGCCTTGCCGATCCCCTCCCCCTCCCAGGCAAGGCGGGTGTTTCGCTGTCTGGAGCCAGGCCCGGATCGGATGCGCCACAGTCGGCTCCCGATCCGGGCCCGTTCCGGCCTCAGCCGGGGATGTCCAACGTCAGTTTCACCGCCTCGCCGTCGCGGATCGCCTCGATCGTGACTGCGCCCGTCGCCGCGCGCAGGGCCTCGCCCGCCGCGCGGGCGTCGGCAACGGCCACGCCGGCCACGGCGGTCAGCACGTCCCCGGCCGTCAGCTCGGCCTGGGCCGACGGCGAACCGCCCTCGACGGCGGCGACTTGAACCTCGCTGTCCTGATTCCTCAGGGTCGCCCCATAGGCGATGACCCGGTCGGCGCCGATCCGCACCCGTTCGTCGGACGGGGCAGACAGGGTCAGGGCGGTCGTCGCCTCATGCCCGCCCCGCAGATAGACCACGTTCAGGCTGGCCCCCGGCGCGGCGACCCCGACCGTGGCGTTGACCGAGCCGGCGTTGGCGACGGGCCGGCCCTGGATACGGGTGATGACGTCCGCGTCGCGCAGGCCCGCCCGCTCGGCCGGAGAACCGGGGGCCACGTCGGCCACCACGGCGCCGCGCACAATGCCCAGCCGCATCTGGCGGGCGCGCTCGGCGGTCAGGGAGGCGAAGATGGCGCCGGTCTCGCCGCGCTTGACCTCGCCGTGGGCGCGCAGCTGGTCGGCGACATAGAGCATGATGCGCGTGGGCACGGCGAAGGCGATGCCGTCATTGCCCCCGCCCATGCCGCCCGACAGGATGGAGGTGTTGATCCCGATCAGCCGACCCCGGCTGTCCAGCAGCGGCCCGCCCGAATTGCCCGAGTTCACGGCCGCGTCGGTCTGGATATAGTCCTCGACCGCATCGCCCAGGCCCGAGCGGTTCAGGCCCGAGATGACCCCCATGGTCAGGGTCTGGTCCAGGCCCAGGGGATAGCCGACGGCGAAGGCCAGGTCGCCGGTGCGAAGCGTGTCGGAATCGACGGTCTGGACCTGTTTCAGGTTCAGCGGCCGGCCATCGGGCGTGATTTTCAGCACGGCGATGTCGGTGGCCTTGTCCGCCCCCACCAGGACGGCGTCGAACAGCCGGCCGTCGGTCAGGTCGACGGTGAATTTCCGCCCGTTCTCGACCACGTGATTGTTCGTGATCAGGATTCCTTGCGCCGCATCGACGATGACGCCCGAGCCGGAGGCGTAGGGCTTGGGATCATCGGCGTCCGAGCTGGGGCCGCGCGACTGGCCGAGCGTCGTCACCTGGACCACGGCGGGCAGGGAGCCTTCGAGGCCGGGGGCGAAGCTGAACACGCCGCGCCGCGCGTCATAGGGAAGATAGGCCGGTCCCGACTGGGCCAGCGCCGGCCCGGCGAGGGCCGCCAGGGCGACGGCGAGGGCCAGGGTCGAGGCGGCCGTGGAGCGAAGCGTCATGAAGAGTCCCTTGGTCGATGTCCGACCGTAGCCCGACTTGCCGCGTCTGACGATGGGCTCCTTTCGGCCGGTCGATATTGAGCCTCGGGGGGCTTGCGTCCCGGCCCGTCCCGCGTGACCATCGGGGCGCGTGAACAGCCGGAGCCGCCGCATGAGCCCGACGACGATCGACCGCGCCCGCCGGGGCTCGACGGCGTTCGACCGCCTGTTCCGCGACCATCCGCGCGAGGTGGGCGAGACCTATCTCCAGCACATGGCCGCCTCGGCGACCTTCGGGTTCCGCCTGCTGCGGCTGGCCGGCGCCGCCTTCGCCCACGCCCTGATCCCCGGCGTGCACAAGACCACGGTCTCCACCGCCATCCGGGGCATGGCCCAGGAGATGGGCGGCCGGGCGGAAGAGGCGAAAGAGACCCGGATGCGCGACGCCGGGGTTTGGGACGTGGGGCTGTAGGCGGCTTCTGACCCGCCCGGTCATGCAATTGCCGGGGTTTGTGCTATAGAGGCGGGCTAAACCGCATCCAGGATCGCCGCCTTGAGCATTACGCTCGATCTCTCGCGCGTCTCGAACGCCGCCGTCAAACCGCCCGTCAACCTGTCCGGCCTGACGCGGGCGGGCCTGCGCCAGGCGTTGATCGATGCGAACGTCTGCCCGCCTGAAAAGGCCAAGATGCGCGCCAGCCAGGTGTGGAGCTGGATCCATCACTACGGCGTCACCGATTTCGCGGCCATGAGCAATGTGGCCAAGGACATGCAGGCGAAACTGGCCGCGCATTTCACCCTGGCCCGGCCCGAGATCGTCGAACGCCAGGTGTCCAAGGACGGCACCCGCAAATGGCTGATCCGCACCGCCCCGGGCATAGAGATCGAGACAGTCTACATCCCCGACGTCGGCCGGGCCGGAGCGCTTTGCGTGTCCAGCCAGGTCGGCTGCACCCTGAACTGCACCTTCTGCCACACCGGCACCCAGAAGCTGGTGCGCAACCTGACCGCCGCCGAGATCGTGGCCCAGGTCCAGGTGGCCCGCGACGACCTGGAAGAATGGCCGTCGCCCAAGGAAGACCGTCGCCTGTCCAACATCGTCTTCATGGGCATGGGCGAGCCGCTCTATAATCTCGACAACGTCTCGGACGCGATCGACATCATCTCGGACAACGAGGGGATCGCCATTTCGCGGCGGCGGATCACCGTCTCGACCTCGGGCGTGGTGCCGATGATCCCCGAGCTGGGCGAGCGGACCGGGACCATGCTGGCCATCAGCCTGCACGCCACCAACGACCCGCTGCGCGACGTCCTGGTGCCGCTGAACAAGAAATATCCGCTGGACCAGCTGATGGCCGCCATCCGCGCCTATCCGGGCCTGGGCAACGCCAAGCGGGTGACGTTCGAATATGTCATGCTGAAGGGCGTCAACGACAGCCCGGAGGAGGCGCGCGCCCTGGTCAAGCTGATCCAGGGTATACCGGCCAAGGTGAACCTGATCCCGTTCAATCCCTGGCCCGGCACGGACTACCAGTGCTCGGACTGGAAGACGATCGAGGCCTTCGCCGCCATCCTAAACCGCGCCGGCTACGCCAGCCCCATCCGCACCCCCCGCGGCCGCGACATCCTGGCCGCCTGCGGCCAGCTGAAGTCCGAGAGCGAGAAGCTGCGGGCGAGCGCGATCAGGAAGGCGGAGCAGGCGGCGGCGTAACGGCCTCTTCGCTTCCCCCGCTTGCGGGGAAGTGTCAGGTCGTGGCGCGCAGCGACACGCTTGACGATGGGGGAAGTCTTGCTTCTTGAAAGAAAACTTCCCTCTCCGACCCTGGTCCGCTGCGCGGACGCCGGGCCACCTCTCCCGCAAGCGGGAGAGGGTCTCAGACCCCCTCTCCGACACATAATGTCACGCACTGTGTCCTAGCCGCGCTTGCGGATTGGGGCGGCAATCGGGCAAGGCGTAGAGACATGGACCCCTCATTGACGAACGTCCTGTCGAGCGCCGAGGTGCAGGCTTTCGCCTCGGGCTTTCCGGTCATGGTCGCCCACCTGGCCGTAACCCTGCTGCTGCTGGCGGCGGGGGCGGTGGTCTACGCCCTGCTGACGCCGTGGAAGGAGATCGCCCTGATCCGCGAGGGCAATCCGGCGGCCGCCCTGGCCTTCGCCGGAATCCTGGTCGGCCTGGCCATTCCGCTGGCGGTGTCCCTGTCGGTCTCGACCTCGGTGCGGGACGTGGCGGTCTGGGGCGTGGCGACCCTGGTGCTGCAGCTGCTGGCCTTCCGGATCGTGGACCTGATGCTGCACGGCCTGCCGCAGCGGATCAAGGACGGCGAGGTGGCGGCCTCGGTGGTCCTGGTCGGGGCCAAGCTGGCCACCGCCCTGATCCTGTCCGCCGCCCTGACCGGCTGAGCGGCGAAGGGATCGGATCATGCAATTTCCCCGCCTGCCGGACTGGGCCATCTACGGCGCGGTGGCGGGCGTGCTGCTGGCCGTATCGCTGGGCCGGCGCGAGAACGCCGACGCCCCGCCCGCCCCGCCGCCGCCCGACGAGATCGAGGGCGCCTTGCTGGGGCCCATCACCCCCTTCGATACGGCCGTGACCCTGGACGCGCCGGACACGCCCTTTACGCCTCAGTCCGGCACCGCCTTTTCCATCGCCGGGCGCGGCCGCTGGATCACCGCCCGCCATGTGGTGGAGGGCTGTCGCCGGCCGGCCCTGGTGGTGGGAGGCGACCGCGCCGTGGCGGCCGACGTGCGGCTGGCGCCCCGGGCAGACGTGGCCCTGCTGATCACCGACGGCGGGCCGCCGGCCCTGCCGGTCGCCGCCCAGACCCCGCTGCGCAAGGGCCAGCGCGCCTTCCATCCCGGCTTTCCTCAAGGGCGGGCCGGTGAGGTGACCTCGCGCCTGCTGGGCCGCGAGACCCTGAAGGTGTTCGTCCGCGGCGCTCATGAGGAGCCGGTTCTGGCCTGGGCCGAGGTGGGGCGCACCGACGGGTTGAACGGCACCCTGGCCGGCCTGTCCGGCGCGCCGGTCATGGACGGGCGGGGCCGCGTCCTGG
>MGLN01000186.1:9507-16415 GCA_001796045.1 Caulobacterales bacterium RIFOXYB1_FULL_67_16
GCGGGTGGCGCAGGTGGTGTGTCTGTCGGCGTGAGGCTTTCGTCTCCTCCCCATGAAATGGGGAGGGGGACCGCGCGAAGCGTGGTGGAGGGGCTGTCAACGCCGCACTGACCGTAGTGACGCGGGAAGAACCCCTCCGTCACGACGCGAAGAGCGTCGCGCCACCTCCCCGCAGAGCGGGGAGGAGACATGATGCCCGCTCCTACTTCAGCGAACCGCTGTTAAGGTTCAGATCGCCCGCCTCGATGACCTCGAGGTTCGGGTGTTTGGCGCGCAGGGCGTCGAGGAACAGGGAGCCGTCGCCGACGATCACCAGGCTGGCGCGGTTGGCCGGCAGGTGTTCGGCGAAAGCGGCCTGGACCTGTTCCGGCGTCACGGCGCGGACGCGGCCGGCGTAGTCGGCCAGATCGCTCATCGGCAGGTCGTACAAGGCCAGGTTGGCGACCAGGGAGCCCAGGCCGTCGACCGTCTCCAGCGACCGGCCGAAGCCGCCGATCAGGGTGGCGCGGCGCGGGGCCAGATCGGCCGGGGTCGGGGTCTCGGCGCCCAGTTTGGCGATCTCGGCCAGGATCAGTTCGGCGACCTCGTCGGCGGTCTCGTTCTTGGTCTGGGTTGAGGCGGTGAAGACCCCGGCGTCGGCGCGGGCGCCCAGGGAGGAGCCTGCTCCGTAGGACAGGCCGCGCTTGATGCGGATTTCCTGGTTGAGGCGCGACGAGAAGCCGCCGCCCAGCAGGGTATTGCCCAGGGTCAGCGGGAAATAGTCGGCGTCGGTGCGCGACACCCCCCGGATGGCGGCGACGACGGCGGCCTGGCCAGCGCCGGGCTGGTTCACCACGACGACGCGCGGGGCCAGGGCCTGACCGGCCGGGTTGGCGACGGCGGCGGGGGCGGCGCCGGCCGGGCGCCAGTCGCCAAAGGCCTGCTGCGCCAGGGCGCGGGCGGCGGCGGGGGTGATGTCGCCCGAGAAGACCAGGGTGGCGTCGGACGGGCGGTAACGGGCGGCGTGGAAGGCGGCCACGTCTTCGGTCGTGATGGCCGGCACGGTCTGCGGCGTCAGGGTCGAGCCGTAGGGGGCGTCGCCGTAGATCACGCGGCCCACGGTCAGGCCGGCGATGGAGCCCGGCTGGCTGAGGGCCACGCGCAGGCCGTCCAGGGCCTGGGCCTGCTGGCGCTCCAACTCCTCGGCGGCGAAGGCGGGGTTCTTCACCAGGTCGGACATCAGGGCCAGGGTCGCCGGGAAGGCGTTGGCCGGGGCGTTGGCGTAGACATTGGTGAAGTCCACCCCGGCCCCGGCGCCCACGGAGGCGCCCAGCTGCTCGATCTGGGTGGCGATCTCGGGCGCGGAACGGGTCTTGGTGCCCTGGGTCAGAAGGGCGGCGGTCATGGAGGCGACCCCGGCCTTGCCCGCCGGATCGTCGGCCGAACCGGCGTCGAAGTTGAGGCGGGCCGAGACCAGGGGCACGCCGTCGGTCGGAGCCACAAGAACACGCAGGCCGTTGTCGAGACGGAAGTCGGCGACGGCGGGCGTGGCCGGGGCCACTTCAGCGCCGGGCTGCGGCAGGGGCGTGCGCTGGGCCTCCGGCAGCAGGACGGCGGGGGTCCCGGCCGGGGCCAGGTCGGCGACCTTTACGGGTGCGTCGACGTTCATCTTCTGCACCGAGGGCGGGTTCTGTGCGTCGGCCGGCAGATAGCGGATCGTCGATTGACGTTCCGGCGTCAGATATTTGCGGGCCACGCGCTGGACGTCGGCGACGGTGACGGCCTGGATCTGGGCGATCTCGCGATCGGCGGCTGCGGCGTCGCCGGTGTTGATCAGGGCGAAGCCCAGGGCGGTGGCGCGGTCGTCCACAGTCTCGCGGTTCCGCAGGGCGTCGGCGACGATCTCGTTCTTGGCCTCAGTCAGTTCGGCGGCGGTGACGGGGGCGTCGCGCAGTCTGGCGATCTCCGCGTTCAGGGCGGCGATCCCCTCTTCGGCCGTATGACCCTGGGCCATGATGGCCAGGGCGGTCAGATTGCCGGCCTGCTGGGCGAAGTCGGGGGTCGAGCCGATCTGGGCGGCGATCTGCTTGTCATAGACCAGCGAGCGATACAGGCGGCTGGACTCGCCGGTCGAGAGGATGCCGTCCAGCACGGTCAGGGCGGCGCGGTCCGCGTCGGCGTACTTCACCGTCGGCCAGCCGATCACCACGGCCGGCAGCGGGACGTTGGGGGCGTAGAAGACGGCGTCACGCGGAGCCGTCGGCTCGGGCTCGACGACATTATTGGCCGGGATCGGCGTCGTCGGATTCTTCAGCGGCGTGAAATACTGGTCGATCCAGCGGTCCAGCTGGGCCTGGTCGAAATTGCCGGCCACGATCAGATAGGCGTTGTCGGGCCGGTAGTAGGTGGCGTGGAAGCGCAGGACGTCGTCCAGGGACGAGGCCTCCAGCTCCTCGATCGAGCCGATGCCGGCGCGGCGATACGGGCTCTCCTGATAGAGGGTCTCGGGCACGAACAGGCCGAACAGCCGGCCGTAGGGATTGGCCAGGATACGCTGGCGGTACTCTTCCTTCACGACGTCGCGCTCGGCGACGAAGGTCGGCTCGTCCACGACCAGCGAGCCCATCCGCTCGGCCTCGGCGAACAGCATCCGCTGCAGGTGGTTGGCGGGGACGGTCTCGAAATAGGCGGTGGTGTCGTCGGCGGTGAAGGCGTTGTTCGACCCGCCCACGTCCTCGGTCAGCCGGTCGAAGGTCTCGGGCGGCAGGTTCTTGGTCGCCTTGAACATCAGGTGTTCGAACAGGTGGGCGAAGCCCGAACGGCCGGCCGGATCGTCCTTGGACCCGACCTTGTACCAGACCTGAACCGTCACGTTCGAAGTGTCGGCGTCGCGCGCCGTATAGACCTCAAGCCCGTTCGGCAGGACCCGCTTGGTGAAGCCCAGCGGCGGGACGACCACGCCTTGGGGCGCCTCGATCGCGAGCGGCGCGGGCGCGGGCGCCGCAAAGGCGGGCGCGGCGAGGCCCAGCAGCAGGGCCGAGGCGGCGACGGTGACGGTCAGGCGGAATTTCATCGAGGTCTCCAGACCCGGAACGCCGGGTCTGGAGACCGTATCAGGCCCAAGCCGGAGCGCACCTTACAGAGCTGTAATGATGGTGGCCAGGGCGCCGAAAGGCGGCGGGGATCTGTCCAGGTGAAGAGTTTGTGTTGTTCGCGATACAAGTATTTCAAGATTGAAATAGAAGTTAGTTGCGATGCAATGATTAGTCGATCTTGTATCTCCGAAGTAATATAAACTGCGACAATTGAGCGACAATCATTAATACAATTTAATATGCTCAGTGTTGAGGCTTGGATGTTCGGCTGGGTTCGATAACCGTGCGTCCGGATGTCGCGCCGTTATAGCGACATCAAGGGGCGTGGGGCCCTATTTTACTCAACTGGAGGGATACTGAGTTGAATATCTACAGCATCAGGCGAGGTCTGCTGACCGGCACCATCATCAGCGGCCTGGCCGTCGCCGCCGGGGTTCTGGCGCCGGTTCTGGTCGCGCCGACCCCGGCCATGGCTCAGGACATCTCCTCCGGGACCCTGACCGGGTCGGTCGTCAGCGAGGGTGGGGCCCCGGTGGCCGGCGCCACGGTCGAGATCCAGTCGACGGAACAGGGGTTCACCCGGTCGGCTACGACCGACGCCGCAGGCGACTTCCGCGCAGCCCTGCTGCCGATCGGCCGCTACACGGTCACCATCACCGCGCCCGGCTACGCCCCGGTGGCCCAGTCGGTGCAGGTCGCCCTGGGCGGCACGTCGTCCTACAGCTTCAGCCTGGCCGAGGGTTCGGCGGACACGGTCGGCGAGATCGTGGTGACGGCGGCGCGCCGGAACCTGGACTTCAACGAGACGACCACGGGCCTGACGGTCGATGTCGAGGATCTGGTCAAAACCACCCCGGTCGGCCGCAGCATCGCCTCGATCATCCTGCTGGCGCCGACCACCGTGCCGGGCGACAGCACATTCGGCGACGTGCCCTCGATCGGCGGTTCGTCGGTGGCCGAGAACGCCTATTATGTGAACGGCCTGAACATCACCAACTTTGACAACTACATCGGCGGCTCGACCGTGCCGTTCGACTTCTACCGGTCGGTCGAGGTCAAGACCGGCGGCTATGCGGCTGAGTTCGGTCGCGCCACGGGCGGCATCGTCAACGCCGTGACCAAGTCGGGCTCGAACGACTTCTATATGGGCCTGCACGGCAACTATGCGCCGAACAGCCTGCGGTCACAGTCGCCTGACACCTATTCGACCGCCAACTCTCTGTATGAAGCGGACTCAAATTCGACGACGGTCGAGCTGGGCGGCCCGATCATCAAGGATCGACTGTTCTTCTACGGTCTGACCGAGTTCCGGGACACCGAGACCAGTTCGTACAGCATCACCAGCGGAACCAAGACCACCAGCAAATCCGACGACCCCTTCTATGGCGTCAAGCTGGACGGCTATGTCACTGATGACCACCATCTGGAGTTCACCTGGTTCGATACGACCCGGGAAACCAACTACGACATCTATAACTGGGACCCGGAGACGGGGACCGTAGGCGATCTGGCTAATACGTCATACGCTCAGAGCGGAGGCGAGAGTTTCGTCGCGCGCTATACGGGCACACTGACGGATTGGCTGACGGTGTCGGCGGCTTACGGCAAGAACAGGGACAGCGCAGTCTCCACGAGCGGTGATGTGACGGCGCCCTATGCCTATGACTACAGGCTTAACTCGGCTGGAACCGGCTATATCGGCCGTGTCTCGGAGCAGACGGCAAGCAGCTATACGCCCGTCCGGGAGACGGAACGAGAATTCTGGCGTTTCGACGCCGATCTCTACTTCGAACTGTTCGGGAAGCACCATGTGCGAGCAGGCGTCGATCACGAAGACCTGTCGCTCTCCCGGCAAACACGCCGGACCGGCGAGCACGCCTATCTCTACTACACGGCGTCCTCGACCACGACCCAGGCGCAAGGCAGCAATCTGACGCCGGGGCAGACCTACGTCCGCGTCAGCACCTACAGCGCCGGCGGAAGCTTCGAAAACTCCAATGAAGCCTATTACATCCAGGACAGCTGGGACGTGAACGATCAGCTGACCATCAATCTGGGGCTGCGTCTCGACAAGTTCGATCTGAACGGCGCCGAAGGCGACACCATTGTTTCTTTCGACGAAGAGATCGGTCCACGTCTGGGCTTCACTTTCGACCCGCTGAACGACGGCCGCAGCCGCTTCTATGGCTCCTATGGTCGTTACTATCTGCCGGTCGCGTCCAACACCGCCTACCGTATGGCTTCCTCGGAGTTGAGCTTCAACGAGTACTTCCTGGTCGACCAGACCACGCCATACAATGAGGACGGGACGCCGAATTTGGGCGCTCAGATCGTCGGATACGCCGGCGCGGCGGCCTGCCCGTCCGGCGGGGTTGGAACGGTCGGCGTCTATGGCTGCTCGGTCACGGCGGACGGCTCCGCGCCCTCGACGGAATCCCTGGTGGCCAAAAACCTGGAGTCGACGGCGGAGGACGAGTTCCAGTTCGGCTATGAACGTAAGATCGGCGATCTGTGGACCGTCGGGGCCAACTACACCTACCGCAACCTGCTGCGAAACGCCGAGGATGTGGCGATCGACCTGGCCGTCGTGAACTACTGCGAGGAACAGGGCATCTCGGGCTGCGAAGATATCTGGTCCGGCTTTCACCAGTACGTGATCGTCAATCCGGGCTCGTCCTCGACCATCACCCTGTCTGACCCGCTGCCGGGCGAGAGCGATGTGCGAACCATCGAGTTTTCAGCCGAGGATCTGGGCTATCCCAAAGCCAAGCGCATCTACCAGGCGCTGGAGCTGACCTTCGACCGCGCCTTTGACGGGATCTGGAGCCTGCGCGGCTCCTATGTCCTGTCCAAGAGCGAGGGGAATACGGAGGGCTATGTGAAGTCGGATAACGGCCAAAGCGACTCCGGCATCACCCAGGACTTCGACCAGCCGGGTCTGACGGACGGTTCCTATGGTCTGCTGCCCAACCACCGGGCTCACGTCTTCAAGCTGTTCGGCTCCTATCAGGCGCTGCGTGACCTGACGGTCGGCGGCAATCTGACGGTCGCTTCGCCCCGTCATTACGGCTGCCTCGGCTATTATCCGGACACGTCCAATCCGGCGGCGGACTATGGCGCGGCCTCCTACTATTGCAACGGCGAGTCCACGCCGCGCGGTACGCAGATGACATCGGACTGGCAGACCACCTTCGACGTCTCGCTGCGTTACACCGTGCCGGTCAGCATGCCGGGCGATCTGGTTCTGCGGGCGGACATCTTCAACCTGTTCGATTCCGACGCCGTCACCGATCTCTACGAGTTCGGCGACCTGGACGGGCCGGACGGTGCGGATCCCTACTACGGTATGCCGACCAGCTATCAGTCGCCGCGCTATGTGCGTCTGGGCTTCGACTGGACCTTCTGAGCCTCGGCTGAGAAGACAAGGCTGAAGGAGGGCGGCGGGCCAGTCTCGCCGCCCTTTTTCCATGGGGCTTACTGAAGGCGAGGCAGGGGCCTCAACTCAGCGGCCGAACACCTCGACGCCGATCTCGCCGTCCGGCGTCAGCCAGGCCCGTTTCATGCCCTGGCTGTTGAAGGGGCAGGCGATGTTTCCGGCGGCGTCGAGGGCGATCAGGCCGCCGTCGCCGCCCATTTCGCCGATCTCGTCGATGACGGCCTGGGTCGCGGCGGCCAGGGTCTGGCCGGCGGCGACGCGCCAGGCGACCTGGGCGGCGGCGGCGACGCGGATGAAGTACTCGCCCTGGCCGGTGCAGGAGGTCGCGGCGTGACCGTCGGCCCAGGTTCCGGCGGCGGGGATGGGGGTGTCGCCGGCGCGGCCCGGCATCTTGCCGA
>MGLN01000187.1 GCA_001796045.1 Caulobacterales bacterium RIFOXYB1_FULL_67_16
GTTCAGCATGGCCCGCAGATGGCCGTGGCCCAGGACCAGGCCCGAGAACATCTCGGCCGCTTCGTCCGGATCGGGCACGTTCAGCCGGCCGGCGCGGGTCTGGTCCGCCAGCCAGGCCGACAGCAGGTTCAGGCTGCGCAAGGGGCCGGCCTCGTAGACGGCCTGGGCCAGTTCGGGCGCCTCGGCCGACAGCAGGGCGACGCCGCGCATAGAGCCGACCTTGTCCGGGTGGCAGACCCGGTCCAGCAGCAGCCGGGCCAGGGCCTCCAGCACCTCGGCCGGGGAGGCGGCCGACTTCAGCGGGGCGACGATGGCGTCGGACTTCTGGCTGGCCATGGCCCGGGCCAGGTCCAGCTTGGTGGCGAACCGGTTGTAGACCGTTTGTTTCGACACCCCCGCAACGCGGGCGATCTCCTCCATCGACACGGCCAGACCCTTGTCCGCGAACAGGGCCGCGGCGGCGTCGAGGATGGCCTCGCTCTTCTTCTCGTCGATCTGGCCCCGCCGGCGCGCCATCAGTGGGCGTCCGACGGGGGCGCGCCCGGTTGGGCCTTGACCGGCTGGGCCAGCAGGGTGACGAAGGCGGCGCCGGCGCACATGATGCCCAGCAAGGCGAAGGCGTCGCCGAAGGCCATGGTCGTGGCCTGTTTCTGCAGGATGCCATAGACGGCCTTCATCGCCGAAGCGGCCGGGTCGATGGTGCCGGCGAAGCGCTGGGCCATGCCGGCCATCATGTTGCGCATGGCCTGGTCGCCCTGGGCGATGCCGCTGGTCAGTTCGCCCATATGGATGGCCGTATTGGTGGTCAGGCCGGTGTTCAGGATCGCCAGGCCGAAGGCGCCGCCGACATTGCGCGACAGGTTGACCAGGCCCGAGGCGTTCTTGACCATGTGCGGCGGCAGGGTGGCCATGGTCACCTGCTGCGAGGCGATCATGGCCAGCATGACGCCGACCCCGCGGAATGCCTGGACCGAGGCGAACTCCCAGAAGCCCCAGTCGTCGGTGACGATCCGCGCCTCCCACATGCCCCAGGCGCACAGCATGAAGCCGCCGAACATCAGGATCCGCGCGTCCATCCGGCGCACCAGGCGCCCGGCGAAGGGGGCGGTGGCGAACATCGCAAGACCCGAGACGACCATGGTCGTGCCCACTTCCGACGACGAATACTCCCGCACCCGCCCCAGGAAGAGGGGCAACAGGAAGGTGCCGCCGAACAGGGCGAAGCCGACGGTGAAGGTCATGACGAAGCCGACCAGGAAGTTGCGGTTGCCGAAGGCGCGCAGCTCGACGATCGGCTGGCGATAGGTCAGGGAGCGCCAGACGAAGATCGGCCCGGCCACGGCGGCGACGACCGTCAGCATCAGGATATGGGTGTCGTCGAACCAGTCGTTCTTGGCCCCCTCCTCGAGCACATATTGCATCGACATCAGGAAGGCGGCCATCAGGCCCAGGCCCCACCAGTCGAACCCCTTGGCCAGGGACGGGTCGCCCTTGTCGAAGTTCCCGTACCGTCCGACCAGGAAGAGGACCAGCAGGCCCGGCCCCACATTGATGAAGAACAGCCAGCGCCAGCTGAGCCACTCGGTCAGGTGGCCGCCGAGGGTCGGGCCGACGGTGGGGGCCAGGGTGACGATCAGGCCCATGACCACGCTGGCCGTGACCCGCTTGTCCGGCGGAAAGGCGGTGAAGGCCACGGCGAAGACGGTCGGGATCATGGCTCCGCCGACGAAGCCCTGGATGGCCCGGAACAGGATCATCATGTCGATGGACGTCGACAGGCCGGTGGCCACGCTCATCAGGACGAAGCCGGCGCAGGAGGCCAGGAACAGCCGCTGGGTGCCCCACAGCCGCGACAGGAAGCCGGACAGGGGGATCATGACGACCTCGGGGATCAGATAGGCGGTCTGGATCCAGCTGATCTCGTCGGCCGAGGCGCCGACCCCGGCCTGGATCTGGGGCAGGGAGGCGGCGACGATCTGGATGTCGAGGATGGCCATGAACTGGCCCACCACCATGCCGGCGAAGCCGAGCAGCAGCATGGTCCAGTTGATCTCGGGATGGCCGGCGACGGGGGCCCTGGCGTCGGACGGGGCCCCGCCGCCGGCGGCGGGGGCGGCGGCGGTCACGGGCGGGGGGCCGCGATGGAGGCTTCGGCGAAGCTCGCGCCGCCCGGGCTCTTCAGGTCCACCTTGACGTCCACCGACAGGCCGGGCCGCAGGGCCAGATTGCGGTCGGCGCCGCCGAGGACGATGCGGACCGGGACGCGCTGGGTGATCTTGGTGAAGTTGCCGGTGGCGTTCTCGACCGGGATCAGGGCGAACTCGGAGCCGGTGGCGGGGGCGAAACTGTCGATACGGCCCTCGATCTTGCGATCGGGGAAGGCGTCGGCGGAGATTTCGACCGACTGGCCCAGCCGCATCCGGTCCAGCTGGGTCTCCTTGAAGTTGGCGACCACATAGGTCTGGGTCAGGGGGACGATGGACAGCAGCTGGGTCCCGGCGTTGACGTACTGGCCGGGGCGGACGCTGCGGGCGCCGACGACCCCGGCGATGGGGGCGCGGATGACGGTGCGTTCCAGGGCGATGCGGGCGGTCTCGACCTGGGCGCGGGCCTGTTCGACGGCGGCGACGCTCTGTTCCCGGGTCGAGCCCAGAACCCCGGCGGTGCGCTGTTCGGCGACCAGGGCGGCCTGGGCCTGTTGCACGCTGGCGTCGGCGGTGGCGGCCGAGGCGCGTTCGGTCTGGATCCGCTGTTGCGAGACCCAGCCCTGCTGGGCCAGCTTCCCGTAGCGGTCAACCTCGGCGCGGGCCAGGCCGGCCTGGGCGCGGGCCTGGGCCACGGCGGCGGCGCGGGCGGCGACGGTCGCCTTCTCCTGCTCGGCCTGGGCGTCGACATTGCCGACGGCGGCGATGGCGGCCTGAAGATTGGCTTCGGCGCGGATCAGTTCGGCGCGCTGGTCGCTGTCGTCCAGCTTGACCAGGACCTGACCGGCCTCGACCCGCTGGTTGTCGCCGACCAGGACCTCGGTCACGCGGCCGGCCAGCTGGGGGCTGACCAGGGTGGTGTCGGCCTGGACGAAGGCGTTGTCGGTGCTCTCCCACCTCTGGCCGTTCAGCCACCAGACGATCCCGCCCGCGATCAGGGCGAGGCCGACGAGGATCGCGGCGAACAGCGGCAGGCGTTTCTTCAGTTCAGGCGACATGGGACATCCGGGGGAGGGTGCGGCGTTTTGAAGCGGCGCTAAAATGGACGTCGCCGTCCAAAAATCAATCTCCAATCGCCAAAAGCCCGATCACGCCTGGTTTTCGTGTATGTCCTCGCTTCATGACCGACCGCGCCCGAGCTTCGAATCCCCTGCCGTCCGAAGTCGATGTGGCGGTCGTCGGCGCAGGGGCGGCCGGGATCGCCGCCGCGCGGCGGCTGATGCGGCCCGGCCTGTCGGTTCTGGTGCTGGAGGCGCGCGACCGGATCGGCGGGCGCGCCTGGACGGCCCGGGTCGAGGGCGAGGGCCTGGACATGGGCTGCGGCTGGCTGCACTCGGCCGACGACAATGTCCTGGCCCGGCGGGTGGAGGCCGAGGGCCTGACCCTGGACCAGACCCCGCCGCCGTGGCGGACCCAGGCCTTCGATCACGAGATCACGCGCGCCGACCTGGCCGAGTTCGGCGAGGCCTTCGCCGCCTTCGATCACCGCGTGAGCGAAGCGGCGGCGCGGGGTGAAGACCGGCCCGCCTCCGACTTCTTCGACCCCGACTGCCGCTGGAACGCCCGGATGGACGCCATCTCGGGCGCCCTGAACGGGGCGCGGTTCGCCGAGGTGTCCAGCCTGGACTACGACGCCTATGGCGACACCGGGGTGAACTGGCGGGTGCGCGAGGGGTATGGCCGGCTGATCGCCCGTCTGGGCGAGGCGGTCGGCGATGCTGTGGCGCACGACTGCGCCGTGCGCCGGATCGACCGATCCGGTCCCCTGCTTCGGCTGGAGACCAGCCGGGGCGAGCTGAGGGCGCGGGTGGTGATCCTGACGGTTCCCAACAGTCTGATCGCGACCGAGGCGGTGCGGATCGATCCGCCGGTTCCCGCCTGGCTGGAGGCGACGGCGGGCGTGCCCCTGGGCCTGGCGTCCAAGGTGCATATGACGGTGCGGGGCGCGGGCGATTTCCAGCCCGACACCCAGCTGTGGACCCGGACCGACACGGCCGAGACCGGCGGCTATCACCTGCGGCCGTTCGGGCGGCCGATGATCGAGGCCTATTTCGGGGCCGGGCTGGCCTGGGGGCTGGAAGCTGAGGGGCCGCCCGCCCTGGTCGATTTCGCGGTGTCCGAACTGGTCGCGGCCCTGGGGTCCAACATGAGACGGCGGCTGGAGGCCGTGGCGGTGTCGAACTGGGGTGTCGATCCCTGGTCGCGCGGCGCCTATTCCCACGCCCTGCCAGGCCATGCGGGGGACCGGGCGAAGCTGCGGACGGCGGTCGAGGACCGAATCTTCCTGGCGGGCGAGGCGACGGCGCCGGTCTATTACGGCACGGCCCACGGCGCCTGGATGGAGGGCGAGCGGGCGGCGGACGCGGCCCTGATGAGCCTGGGGCTTGACCCGCGCCGCGACGACGGCGACAGCGAGGCATGAAGCCGACCAAGGCCCAAAAACCCGCCGCCAAGGCCAAGACGCCCGGTCCGAAACGCCCGGCGGTTATGACAGGCGCCTCGGTTCCGGTGCTACGCTGGCCCCCGGACGAGGACCGGGTCGAGACCATTTTCGAGCGGCTGTCCGGGATCATGCCCGAGCCGAAGACCGAGCTGAACTTCTCCAACCCCTTCACCCTGGTGGTCGCCGTGGCCCTGTCGGCCCAGACCACGGACGTCGCGGTCAACAAGGCCACCGACCGGCTGTTCCAGGTCGCAGACACGCCGGAAAAGATGCTGGCCCTGGGCGAGGAGGGGCTGGTTCCCTACATCGCCTCCATCGGCCTCTATCGCGGCAAGGCGCGCAACGTCATCGCCCTGAGCCGGATCGTGCTGGAGCAACACGGCGGCGAGGTTCCGCTGAACCGGACCGATCTGCAGGCCCTGCCGGGCGTGGGGCGCAAGACCGCCTCGGTGGTGCTGAACGAACTGGGGATCGAGCCGGCCATCGCCGTCGACACCCATGTCTTCCGCGTCTCGCACCGGCTTGGCCTGGCCAACGCCTCTACGCCGGACAAGGTGGAGGCCCAGCTGTTCACGGTCGTGCCGGAACAGTGGCTGCCCAAGGCCCACCACTGGCTGATCCTGCACGGCCGCTACACCTGCACGGCGCGCAGGCCCAAATGCCTGGCCTGCGTCATCGCCGACCTGTGTCCGTCGCGGGCGGGGCTGGCGGCTCTGGGCGAGGCGGCGCCCTGAGGGGCTTCAGGCGGCGTTCGCCGCCTCTGCGGCTTCCATATCCGCATTCATCGTCTGCAGGATGGCGCGCAGTTC
>MGLN01000188.1:0-2432 GCA_001796045.1 Caulobacterales bacterium RIFOXYB1_FULL_67_16
GTTCGCGCACCGTCGCCGACGCCCTGGTCGCCCAAGGCGTCAACGGCGGCGTCATCGCCCTGGACGGCAAGGGCGAAACCGCCCTGGCCAAGCCCACCGCCGACGGCGTCCGCGAGCCGCTGAACCGTCGCGCCACCATCGACATCAACTTCTAAGACCCAGCCGAGAGCCGGCCCGGATCCCGGGCCGGTTCGAGGTCGAAGACTGTCGAAAAGATCAGACGCCGCTTCCGACCGGAGGCGGCGTTTTTCTTTGGCGTTTTATTCAGTAGGCGGCCCGGCCCTCGTCGGCGGACCAGGAGTCCGCCGGCGCCGCCCCCGCGCCTGCGTCCGGCGCGGTCGGACCCGACGACCCGATCAGGGCCTCGCCGACGAGGATCACCAGGGTCGCGGTCACCAGTGCGGACAGGACGGCGATCGCCGCCAGCTTCATCGCCTGACCGAAACCCGACTGATCCGGCATGATCGCGCCTCCCCGCCCCTGATATCCTGAGAATCACGGCGCGAGTCCGGAGGCAAGTCACGGAACGGCGACCAACAAAAAGGGCGACGTCCGCGACGCCGCCCCTTCTCGCCGATCAAGGCCGGATATCGTCAGCCAGTGAAGGGCCGGATCAGGATTTCCACGCGCCGGTTCTGGGCCTTGCCTTCCGGCGTCGCATTGGACGCGACAGGGTTCCGCGCGCTGTTCCCGGCGACATAGAGCCGCTCCGCGATCACGCCGCGGCGCACCAGTTCCGACGCCACGCTTGCGGCGCGACGTTCCGACAGGGGCTGGTTGATGGCGTCCCCACCCGAAGAGTCGGTGTGGCAGATGATGTCGATGGTGGAGCGATCATACTCCTGCAGAACCCGGGCGACATCGTCCAGCACGGGCGAGAAGCGCGGATCGATCGACGACTGGTTGGTGGCGAAGGTCACATCGGACGGCATGCGCAGCACCAGATTGTCGCCCTGACGCGCCACGCCCACGCCGCTGCCCGACAGTTCAGCCTCAAGAGCCCGCTGCTGGCGGTCCATGTACTGGCCCACCGCCGCCCCGGCCAGAGCCCCCACGCCGGCGCCGATCAGGGCGTTCTTGCGGCCCTGTTCGCCGTTGGAAGTATTGGTCAGATAGCCCAGCAGGGCGCCGCCCAGGGCGCCCGCGACGGCGCCCGTGCCGGTGTTGTTGCGGACGGGAGCCGAACGATAAGGGTCGGTGGTGGTGCAGGCGGCGGCGCCCAGCAGGGCCGCGATGGAAACGCCGGCGACGAGGATCTTTGCGCGCATGGTCTTGTCCTTCCCTTATGAGGTCTGGCGCGGAAACGTACGCCTACTGTCTAGGTTCCAAGCTGTACCTTAGGTGAACGAACCAAGCCACAGCCTGACAGGCCGGCGGAATAGGCGTATGGGAACCGCCGCACAGTTTCATGACGAGGACGACGCCCGTGAGCTCGACCCAGACCGCCCCCGCCGACCGCACCATCCAGCCGGTGTCGATGAGCCAGTACGACCAGGATTTCCAGGGCTTTAGCGACGCCCTGGGGGCCTCCTTCGCCCGCTACGGCTTCGCCGTCGTCGCCGACCACGGGCTGGACGAGGCGCGGATCGGCGCCGCCATCGACGACGCCAAGGCCTTTTTCGCCCTGCCCGAAGAGGTGAAGCGTAAATACCACCAGCCGGGCACGGGCGGCGCGCGCGGCCTGACCCCGTTCGGGGTGGAGGCGGCCAAGGGCGCAGCCACGGTCGATCTGAAGGAGTTCTGGCATGTCGGCCGGGAACTGCCGGAGGGCCATCCCTATCGTCGGTATATGCGCGACAACGTCTGGCCGACCGAGACGCCGGGGTTTCGGGAGCATGTCTATGGCATGTTCGAGGACCTGGACGCCCTGGGCGCCAAGATTCTGAGGGCCATCGCCCGCTATCTGAACCTCGGCGACGACTATTTCGCGGACAAGGTCCAGCTGGGCAACAGCGTGCTGCGCCTGCTGCACTATCCGCCGGTGCCGGCCGACGCCCCCGGCGTGCGGGCCGGGGCGCACGAGGACATCAATGTGATCACCCTTTTGCTCGGGGCCGAGGAGGCCGGGCTGCAGCTGAAGGAGAAGGACGGAAGCTGGCTGGACATCGCCCCGCCGCCCGGCGCTTTGGTGATCAATATCGGCGACATGCTGCAGCGGCTGACCAACCACGTCCTGCCGTCGACGACGCACCGGGTGGTCAATCCGGCGCCGGAGCGGCGCGGCTTCGCCCGCTACTCGACGCCGTTCTTCCTGCACTTCAACCCGGACTTCCTGATCGAAACCCTGCCCAGCGCGATCACCCCGGAAAACCCGGACCGCTACGCCGGAAAGTCCATCACGGCCGAAGACTATCTGACGGAACGCCTGAAGGAGATCCGCCTGCTCTGACGCACGGCCAGCGGATCAGCGGGTGATCCGCAGCTTGGTGATG
>MGLN01000188.1:2476-6640 GCA_001796045.1 Caulobacterales bacterium RIFOXYB1_FULL_67_16
CGTGCCGCTGTTGGCCAGGTAGGCCTTGTCGGAGGACGAGGCGCAGCCGGACAGCAGGGTGGCCGCCGCGCTGTTGGCGGTGATCGAGAAGCCGACCGTATAGACGACGACTCCCTTGGCCTTCATGGCGGTGCAGAGGCTTTGCGCCTGGGAGGCCGACGCGCCGTTGCTGGCGTTCTGGTTGATCCGGACATCGTTGTACGAATAGGAGCCGGACAGGGAATTCTTGGCGATGACCCCGCTGTAATAGGGGGTGTTGAAATCCCCGTCGGTCATCAGGACCACCGCCTTGACCGTTTTCAAGGCGTCATAGTCATTGGCGGCCGAGGCCGAGGGCCAGAGGCTATTGAAGTTCGGCGCCACCGTATACCAGCCCCAGGCCGTACCGATGTGACCGGCGGTCGAGCCCCCCGCCGACAGGCTGTTGATGATGGACTTCAAGCTGGTGCGGTCGCTGGTCAGGGGCTGAAGGCCCACCGTCAGGCAGGTGTTCTCGTTGGTGCTGGGATAGTTGCGGCCGACATAGGCCGAAGCGGGAGAGGCGTCGGTGTAGGCATTCGAGCCTATTCTCTCGGTGACACAGTTGCTGATCTGATGGACGGACGTACTGCCCGCCGCATTGGTGAAGGCGAGATACTGACAGCCGGCGACCGTGCAATAGGCCGTACCCCCGCTGGAATAGCTGCCGCTGACGTTGCTGCCGATGACATAGCTGAAGGTGTTGGTAGTGCGCGCGGTGACGGTGAAGGCCGTGTTGGACGAACTGCGGCTGGCGTTGGTGGTGCTGTTGATCGCCATTCCGGACACCCCCGTAACGACGACCCGGTCATTGACCGCGAATCCATGATTCGCCGACGTCACCGTGATGGTGCAGCTGGTCGGGTTGTTCGACGGCGTACAGGCCTTGGTGGCGCCGGTGATTGTCTTGCCCGCCGTCACAGGGCCCCGGGCGGCGGCGGCGCGCGATCCCATGTTCACGCCCATCGAGTAGGGCACGACCGACATGCGTGAGCTGTAGGGGGTCTGGACGTCCTTGACGACGATGTCGACCATCTTGAGAGCGGCAGTCTTCAGATTGGCGATGTCGTCGCCGCTCATAGAGCCCGTGATGTCCAGAACCATGGCCACTTCCAGGTTCTTGGCCGAACGGTTGACCTCGGAATGGACATTGACGGGGATGGTGTCGTCCAGCAGCTGGCCGTAGGGCGGCAGGACGATGTTGGCGACCAGGGTTTTGACCCGGCCGACCGCGTCGGACACCACCACGCTGGTGCCGTTCATGGCGACCGTGACGTCGGAATCCTGGATCGGCTCGATCTCGGCGTTTTCCAGATTGGCCCTGAGGGTGATCAGGGTCACGGCCTTGAGATCGGCGGGATCGGTGTAGGAAGAGCGGGCGGCCGACAGGGTGGCGGCGTCCAGGGCGTCCTGGAACTGGGACCGCGCGGTCGTTACCCGGTGCAGATCGACGCCCCCCAGCGCCAGCATGACGATCATCGGCAGGCTCAGACCGAAGATGATCGCCACATTGCCGCGCCGGTCGTCGCGCAAGCGCGCGACGAGGCTGCGGAGGCGGCGGAGCGCCTGACGGATCGATGAAGAGGCCAAGTTCGTCGCGTCCCTGACGGGCGCACCCGGCCCGTATGACGGCAGAATGCCGTCATACGGTTAAGAGAAGCCTCAAGCCTCAGGTTAACGCGGCCCGGACCGGCTTCAGCTCAGGCTTCGGACCAGCCGCAGTCGTGACCCCGGTTCTGGACCGTCAGCCACTGGTTCAGAGGGGCGAAATAGTCCGCCACGGCCGAGGCGTCGTTTCGCGTCTCGCCGGTGAAGGCCTGCAGGGCTTCAGGCCAGGGCTTGGACTGGCCCATCTCCAGCATGGCGTTGAACCGGGCGCCGACCGCCTTGTTTCCATAGACCGAGCAGCGGTGCAGCGGGCCGGTCCACCCCGCCTGCTTGCAGGCCGCGCGCTGGAACTGGAACTGGTAGATGTGAGCCAGGAAGTAGCGGGTGTAGGGGGTGTTGCCCGGCACATGATACTTGGCGCCCGGGTCGAAGGCATTGGCCGGACGCGGGCCCGGCGGAACCAGGCCCTGGTATTTCAGCATGTCGGCGGTCCAGGCGGCGTTGTACTGGTCCGGCGTGGTCTCGCCCGAGAAAACGCCCCAGCGCCAGCGGTCGACCATCAGGCCGAAGGGCAGGAAGGCGATCTTGTCCAGCGCCATCTTCAGCAGGAAGGGGATGTCCTCCTCGGCGCCCGGCGTGGTCTGCAGCAGGCCGATCTGGTTCAGATAGGTGGGGGTCAGGGCCGACAGGCCGACGAAGTCGCCGATGGCCTCGTGGAAGCCGTCGTTGGCGCCGTTGCGGAACAGCATCGGCTGGTTCTTGTAGGCGCGCTGGTAGTAGTTGTGACCGAGCTCGTGGTGGACGGTGTAGAAGTCGTCGCCATTGACGTTGGTGCACATCTTGATGCGGATGTCGTCGGCGTTGTCCAGGTCCCAGGCTGAGGCGTGGCAGACGACCTCGCGGTCGCGGGGGCGCACGATCTGGCTGCGTTCCCAGAAGGTCTGGGGCAGGGGATCGAGGCCCAGGGAGACGTAGAAGCCCTCGCCCGTCCTGACCATTTTCACCGGATCATAGTCGGCGGACTTCAGCAGTTCGGTCAGGTCGTAGCTGGAGGCGCCGCCGCTGGTCGGGGCCACGACGTCATAGATGTTGCCCCACTGTTGCGACCACATATTGCCCAGAAGATCCGCGCGGATCGGGCCGTGGTCGGGCTGGACCGCGTCGCCGTATTTGGCGTTCAGCCGGGCGCGGACATAGCAGTGCAGATTCTCGTAGAAGGGTTTGACCTGGGCCCAGAGCCGGTCGGTCTCCTCGGCGAAATCGTCGGCCGGCATGTCATAGCCGGACCGCCAAAGGGCGCCGGTGTCGGCGAATCCCAGTTCGCGCGCGCCCGCGTTGGCGATCTCGACCATGCGGGCATAGTCGTTCTTCATCACCGGCGAAATGGTGCGCCAGCCCTCATAAAGCGCCTTGGTCTCTTCAGGGTCACGGCTGTCGGCCAGGATCAGGGACGCCTCGTCCAGGGTGATACGCTGACCCTTGAAGTCGAACTTTCCGGTCGAATAGGTCGAGTCCAGCCGGGTGGTGATCTGCGACAGCTCCTCGGCCGCGCCGGGGCGGTTGGGGGCGGGCAGGACGATGCCCAGCCGCATCAGATCCAGCTTGCGGCGAACGACCGGATCGACCGCGACGTCGTTGAATTTGGCCGCCTGGTTGGCGAACTGGACCTGAAGCTCGGTCGCCTCGGCGTTGACCTTGGATTCCAGCCACATGGTGTCGAAGGTGATGTTGGTGGCGCGGGCCCACTGAACCCGGGCGGCGTATTCGCCGAAGGTCAGCATCTTGGCCTCGGCGTCGGCGACGAACTGGGTCGCGCCCTCGACGGTCGTCGGATAGTCGGCCCTCAGGCCCGTGGCGGTGACCGGGGCGGGGGTGAAGGTCTGGGCCCCGCCGTCGGCCTGAAGTGGACGGGGCTCGCCCGGGGTCGTGACGGCGGCGCAGCCGGCCGCGAAGGCGAGGGCGCAGACCGCAGCGGCGGTCGTCATCTGACGCTTCATGATGGATCTCCTGAACAGCGGGGGCAGGAGAGGTCAGGGGCGGCGCCGCGTCAAGCGGGGCGTTTCAGCCGACTGTGTTGCAGGCTGTCGGCCTGCGGCCTGCTAGAGCCGGACGCAGCTGTCCAGGCCGTCATTGCGCACCGTTCCCATGGCGGCCTGGATTCGGGCGGCGCGGCGACGGACATAGGGGCCGGGCGCGGCCGCCTTGTAGCGGCGAGGCGCGGGCAGGATGGCGGCCAGGCGCGCCGCCTCGCGCCGGGTCAGGTCGGCGGCGTCCTTGCCGAACCAGTGTTGCGCCGCCGCCTGGGCGCCATAGACGCCGGGGGCCCATTCGACGACGTTCAGATAGACTTCCATGATCCGGCGCTTGGACCAGACCGTCTCGATCAGGACGGTGTAGCCGGCCTCGAAGCCTTTGCGGACCCAGTCGCGGCCGGGCCAGAGGAAGACGTTCTTGGCCGTCTGCTGGCTGATGGTGGAGCCGCCGCGGATGCGCCCGCCCTCGGCGTTATGATCCAGCGCCTTCTGGATGGCCTCCATG
>MGLN01000189.1:0-947 GCA_001796045.1 Caulobacterales bacterium RIFOXYB1_FULL_67_16
GACGGTTGGCGCAGGGTTTGTGCGTCGGTCCGCCGGCGATCGTAAAAGGGCTTGGCGCGCCGATCTGGGCTAGGGCCAATCGACTTTGGGCCTGCCGCCGTCCTGCCGGGCGGCGCGCAGCCGCCGACCCAGGAGAGGCGCCTCGGGCGTTGAAGACTCTATTCCATTGAGTGTCGGTCTTCCTTCCCGCGTCAGCGGAAGGGAAAACGTCTGGCGGCGGAACGCCGATTGAGGGCGGGTTCATCACAACGGGGCACGACGAGGTCACGGCGAACACGGCGGGTTCCGATGGCGTCGTGACCGCTGTGAATCCGCCGTGATCGCTGTGATGAACCCGGTCGCCGCATCAAGGCCCTCTGACGCGGGAAGAGCGGCCTGACCGCAGTGAGCTGAATGTCGATTGAACCTTCGGAAACGCCGTCTCAGCCAAGGCCGCCGCGAGGTCGCGCTGCGCGTGAAGGATGCGCCAGACCAAGACCTGCTCGGCGCGCGGCCTCGATACGGTCGATGCGTTTGCGGAAGTAGTCGGCGTCCACGATCTCTCCAGGCCCGGAGTCCCGGCCTTCGATCAGCATGTCGCGGACGCGCTTCTTCTCCTGCTCCAGCTTCAACAGAGCCAGGACGTAGTCGCTGTCTGCCTCCAGTCCCTGATCAGCCACCTGGGCGTCGATGAAGGCCTTCAGCGAGTCCGGCAGGGAGAGGGTCAGGGTGGCCATGGGCTTCAGAATAACCGAACCCCAGGGCTTAAACTAGTCGCGCTCCAGCGCCCCGCCGGCGACGCGGACGAACTGGGCGCGGCCGTCCAGACCGGCGAAAAGGCCGCGTTCGGTGCCGGTCATGAAGGCCTGCAGATCCAGGGCTGTGATCTCGTCGAACAGGGCGGCGCGGCGGGCCTCGTCCAGGTGGGCGGGGGCCTCGTCCAGCAGCAGGACGGGGCGGGCCGACTG
>MGLN01000189.1:964-1172 GCA_001796045.1 Caulobacterales bacterium RIFOXYB1_FULL_67_16
GGTTCTTTTCGCGATGAAGCGCGGTCAGGTCGGTGCGGTGCGGCCCGAACAGGGAGCGGCCGGCGGCGCCGTCGCGGGCGCGGGCGCGGGCCAGGCCGTCGCGGATGGCGGCGGCGATTTCGTCTTCTTCGGCGCCGGCTTCGGCCATCTGCTCGGCGGGGCCGTCCAGGCCCAGGTCGGCCTGGGGGAAGGGACGGTCGCTGCGGGC
>MGLN01000189.1:1190-5099 GCA_001796045.1 Caulobacterales bacterium RIFOXYB1_FULL_67_16
CGCCTGCAGGGCGGCGACCCGGGCCAGGGCCGCGCGCGCGCCGGCCTCGCCCAGCCGAGCCTCCAGGGCGTCCAGCCAGACGGGGTCGGCCTCGCGTCCATCCTGTGCGTCGTTCAGAAGTCGCAGCCGTTCGCGAAGGGCCTTCTCATAGGCGGAGACGGCGGCGGCGTGATCGGGATCGGCGGCGAAGACCAGACGGTCGAAGAATTTCAGCCGCTCGGCCCGGGCGTCGGAGAACAGTCGGTCCTGCTCGGGCGTGGCCCAGACGGGGCGCAGATAGTCCAGCAACCGCCCCGGCTGGGCCGTCTCGCCGTCGATGCGGACGATGCGCCGGGCGGCGCCCGCCGTCTGGACGCCGGTGCCCAGACGCGTCTCGTCGTCCAGTTCGACCATGACGGCCCAGGCGCGGCCCACCGCCTCGCCTGGCTCACGCCGCCCCATCTCGGCGGCGATCGCGCCCCGCAGCCCCTTGCCGGGGGTCAGCAGGCTGACGGCCTCCAACAGATTGGTCTTGCCCGCTCCGTTTGGGCCATGAAGCACCACCGGGCCGGAGGCGAGCTCCAGCCGTGCGCTCGAATAGGAGCGGAAGTCGGTGAGGGTTAAAGCCTGTATCAAATCTGTCCGCTCAGCCGGAGCCGTATCGACGAAGCCATTCGTCGAACGTATCGCGAAGATCGCGCACGGAACCTTGCCATCCCATGCCTAGCGACGCATCCATGTCGAGCGATGGCTTTTGCCAACTTTCGACAGCGGTTACGCCGGGCCGATAGCGCCAGCCGACATGCTCGCGATTGTTGTTGGAGTCTTGAGCGATTCCGAAGGCCTCGACGTCTTTCCAACGGATGAATCGGACCCCTGCTTCATCCCTGATGGTGAAGCCTGACGGGACCAACACAATAGTCGGCTTTAGAATGAAGCGTCGCGTCAGAAGATGGCCCACATAGCCGAACCAGAGCGCCATTGCGGCATACACCAAGGCGACCAGCCAGAACGACCAGTTGCTTGCCAAACTCGTCCACACCGTCAGCGCCTGATCGCTCGGAGCTGCCAGCGCCGTGATCCAGATTGGCAAGGCGAACAGCGCGAAGAAGCAGCACCAAATCCCTATTAGAGGGCCGACCGCCTTTCGTGTGTCTGCGCGCACTGTCAAAGTTGACGGAAGGTTTGGTCCATCCTGACTAATGTGGGAGGACGTCAAGCCTCGCTCTTCCGGTGAAAAAGAGGTGTCGGAATGGCGCGATCTCCAAGCCTCCAGCGCGATGCAGATGGCGTCAGGCCCGCCTTGCCAGCCTCGACCGAAATCGCCGTCCATCGTCGTCGCGGCGGAACTTTTCACGCGCGGCTTGCCATGAGCATCGCCGCGATAGTCCCATCCGACCACGCCTTCTTGGCCCAGTACAGGTGTATCGACACGGAACGTGTTCACCTGTTCCCAATGAAGGAAATGCTTCCGGCCGTTGATCCGAAAGCCAAGGCCGCGATCAGTAGGGACGATGTAATCCCCCCAGCACAGCGATCGTATCGCTTCGCCGCATAGCGCAAGCAAAACCAAACCAGGTGCAAAGATTATGAAGGCGTCGAAAACAGAACCTGTCAGAGAGCGAGTGAGCTCTTCGATGCCTTCAAGGCTGCAAAGCCAAACAAAAGCGCCGACGTAGGCACCCAAGCCCAAGAATGAGATCACGAGTGGGGTCCAAACTCTCCATCTCGTTTTTCTGATCACTGTTCCGCCATGCTCATGGCTGTCAGACACGCAGCGGCATCAGCACATATTGCACGCCCGGATCGCCCGGATCGAGCACCAGGGTGGGCGAGGCCGGGTCGGCGAAGCGGAAGGCGGCGTTTTCGCCGGTGATCTGGCCGGCGACGTCCAGCAGATAGCGGGCGTTGAAGCCGATCTCGAACGGTTCGTCGGAATAGCCGATTTCGACCTCTTCCTCGGCCTGACCGGCCTCCATGTTGCGGACGGTCAGCTTCACCCGGTCGTTGTCGAAGGCCAGTTTCACCGACCGGCTCTTTTCGGCCGAGATGGTGGCCACGCGGTCGACGGCCTTGGCGAACAGGGCGTTATCGATGTCGGCCTGTTTGTCGTTGCCGCGCGGAATGACGCGCAGATAGTCCGGGAAGGCGCCGTCGATGACCTTGGAGGTCAGGCTGGCCTCGCCCAGCTGGAAGCGGATCTTTTGGGCCGAGACGGTGATCTCGACCGGGCCGCCGGCGTCGTCCAGCAGGCGGCGGACCTGATCCACCGTCTTGCGCGGCACGATCACGCCGGGGCCGCCGGCCGCGCCGTCGGGCGCCGGGGTCTCGGCCAGGGCCAGGCGGTGGCCGTCGGTGGCCACGGCGCGCAGCAGGGGCACGCCGGCCTCGGCCACCGTATGCAGGTACAGGCCGTTCAGATAATAGCGGGTTTCCTCGGTCGAGACGGCGAACCGGGTCTTGTCGATCAGGCGCGCCAGGTCTTCCTTGGGCATGACGTAGGAGGCGCCGGCGCTGTCGGTGGACATGACCGGGAAATCGCCGGCCGGCAGGACCGGCAGGTTGAAGCGCGACCGACCGGCCGACACCACCAGGCGGGGATCGTCGCCCGAATAGGTCAGGGAGACCTCGGCGCCTTCCGGCAGCTTGCGCACGATCTCGTACAGAGTGTGGGCGGGGGCGGTGATCTGGCCCTCGACGTTCACCGTCGCCTCGGCCTCGTCCACCATCTCCATATCCAGGTCAGTGGCGGCGAAGGCCAGCCGGTCCCGACCCGCGCTGAGCAGGACGTTGGACAGGATCGGGATGGTGTTTCGACGTTCGACCACGCTCTGCACATGGCCCAGGGCCTTCAGGAGCGCGGATCGTTCGATGGTCAGTTGCATAGCGTCTCGCCCGGATGCGGCGACTCAGGCTGGAGCGCCACGATAAAGGGCCTTGGACACTAGCGGATTGGGCGCAAGGAGCAAGGAAGTGGCGAATGGTTAGTTGGCGAGTGACGAGGGATATTGGGGGCAAATCGGCGGGGCGAGACGTTTTCTATTCGCTCGCCGCTCGCCGCCGACCACTCGCCGCTCGAAATCAGCCCCGCAGCTTGCGGGTCAGGGCCTCGACGTCCCGGGCGATTTGGTCGTCCTGGGCCATCAGCTCCTCGATCTTGCGCACCCCGTGCAGCACGGTGGTGTGGTCGCGTCCGCCGAAGCGACGACCGATGTCGGGGTAGGAGCGGGTGGTGTGCTGTTTGCACAGATACATGGCCATCTGGCGCGGACGGGCCACCGAGCGGGTGCGGCGCTCGCTGAGCAGGTCCGCCTGTTTCAGGCTGAAATGCTCGGCCACCGTCTTCTGGATCTCGTCCACGGTGATGCGACGTTCCGGTCCGCCGCGCAGGGCGGCGCCCAGCAGGGTCGAGGCCTCGTCGACCGAGACGGTCGACAGGCGCGATCCGGCGGCGGCGGCCAGGGTGTTCACGGCGCCTTCCAGTTCGCGCATCGAACCGGGGGTGCGGTCCACCAGCTGAGCCAGAACCTCGGGCGCGGCCTCGCCCTGAACCACGCCCAGGGCCGACAGGGCCTTCAGACGGTTCTGGGCCACGGCGATCTTGAGCTCGCGGTCGCCCGCCTCGACCGGGCAGGTCAGGCCGGCGGCCAGATGGCTGCGCAGGCGGGGCTCGACCTCGGTCAGGGCCATGGGCGCCCGGTCGGCCGAGAAGACGATGCGTTTGCCGTCCTCGATCAGGGCGGTCAGGGTCGAGAGCAGCTCCTCCTGGGTGCTCGCCTTGCCGCCGACGAACTGGACGTCGTCCAGCAGCAGCATGTCGGCGGAGCGCAGACTGTCCTTGAAGGCGGCGGTCGAACGGTCCTGCATCGCCTTGACGAAGGTCGACAGGAAGCGTTCGGCGGTCAGATAGACCACCTTGGCCTCGGGACG
>MGLN01000190.1:0-6268 GCA_001796045.1 Caulobacterales bacterium RIFOXYB1_FULL_67_16
TGGGTCGGCGCGGCCGTGGCGGCGGTGCTGAGCGCCGGCGCCGTGACCGCCAGCGTGCTGCAGGACTCGCCGCGCGACGCCCGACCCGTGCAGGAGACTGCGCCGGTCGTCCCGACGGAGGCGCCGCCCGCCGGCGTCGCTGCGCCCGCCTCCCCGGTGGCCGTCGCTCCGCCGCCGACCGTGGTGATCGCCGAGGACGCCGCCGTGGCCGAGAAGGCCGAGGAAGAGGCCGAGGCCGAATCCCCCGTGGTCGAAAAGGCCATTGAACAGCCCGAGACCCCGGCCCGGCGCCAACGCCGCAAGTTCGCGGTCATCCAGGCCATCGATAAGACCACCGCCGAGACCATGAAGTTCGAGGTCGAGGTCGGCGGCCGGCCGGTGCGCTTCAACCGCAACCTGATCTTCAGCGTCCGCGCCTGCGAGGTCACCACCCCCGACGAACTGACCGAAGACGCCATTGCCTATGTCGACGTCTCGCTCCAGTCGCGCGGCGGAAGCCAGGCGGCGGATCCGCGTCAGATCTTCCGCGGCTGGATGTTCGCCTCGTCGCCGGCGGTCAGCGGGCTCCAAAGCCCCAACTACGACGCCTGGGTGGTGGGCTGTAAGAACTAAGGCGAGAGGAGGCTTCGATGCGCGACCAAAGACCCCTCAAGAAGAGCGAGACGGTCGAGATTCGACTACCGCACGCCACCAAGACCGCCTTCATGGAACAGTGCCGTCTCGAGGGGCGCACGGCCAGCGAGGCCATCCGCCGCTTCATCGACAGCGAGCTTGAGCGTCAGTACGGTCGGCCCGCTTCGCCTCTGACGGGCTGGCGTCAGCTGGTGGCGGCTGCGGCCGCCGGTCTGGCCCTCGGCGCAATCGCCGCGCCGTCTCTGGCCCAGTCGGTGACCCCGGCTCGCGCCGCCTTCGACCGGCTGGATCGCGACCACGACGGCCTGGTCAGCTTCTCCGAGTTCCGCGCCCGCTAGCGGATCGGCTCCAGCGCCCGCCCCCAGCGCAGGTTCAGCCAGGTCCAGGGCTTGAACAGTCCGGCGCCGGGCTTCCACGAGGCCGCGACAATCTCGGCGCGTCCGACGATGTTCTCCGCCGGCAGCAGGCCGACGCCCGCGTCCGCAGGCCAGCGGCTGTCCAGCGAGTTGTCGCGGTTGTCGCCCATCATGAAATACTTACCGGCCGGCACGCGATAGATCGGAGTGTCGTCGCCCGGCTGATCCGCTCCGCCGTCGTAGGTGACGTAGGTCTTGCCGCCCCCCAGGGTCTCGCGCACCTCCAGCACGCGCCGCGTGGGGGCGTCATGGTCGTTGGTCTCCCGAAGCGGGGTCTGCTCGAGGGGCTGTCCGTTGACGAAGACCTGGCCCCGCCGCACGTGCACCACATCGCCAGGCAGGCCGACGACGCGTTTGATCCATATCTGATCCGGATCATGGGGCCGCCGGAAGACCACGACGTCGCCCCGCCTCGGCTGGCGTTCCAGCAGCCGCCCGTCCGGCAAGGGCGGGTTGAAGGGCAGGGACGCCCGGCTCCAGCCATAGGCGTACTTGGACACGATGATGTAGTCGCCGGTCACCAGCCCCGGCTCCATCGACGAGGAGGGAATGGTGAAGGGCTGGAACAGCAGGATACGAAAGAGGGTCGCCAGGATCAGGGCGGCGACGACAGTGACGCCAATCTCTCGGGCCTCGCGCAGGCCGGCGGCGAGGATCGGGGCGTCGGGGGCAGGAGCAGGGGTCTGGTTCATGCCCCGCTTAAGCCGGATGATCGCCGTTCCGCGCCAGCTCAGGCTTGTCCGGACAGGGCTGAAATCGTGTCCGGACAGGGTTCAGTCGGGACGAAGCGCCCAATCGACCGCCTCGGCCCCCGTCATCGGCGCGATCAGAGCCGCCTCATCGACCTCGATCCTCAGGGCCGGCTTCAACCGCGCCAGATAGGCGGCCTGCGGCGTCTCAACCGCCCCGAACTGGCTGAGGTGATCGGTCAGGAACTGGGCGTCCAGCAGGCTCCAGCCGCCTCTCCTCAGTCGCGCCACCAGATGGACCAGGGCCACCTTGGAGGCGTCCCTCTCGCGGCTGAACATACTCTCGCCGAAGAAGGCGCCGCCCAGGGAGACGCCGTAAAGTCCGCCCACCAGCCGTTCGTCTTTCCAGCATTCGACCGAATGGACGAAGCCTCGGGCGAACAGGGCGGCGTACAGGCGGCGGATCGGGGCGTTGATCCAGGTGTCCTGACGTTCCGGCCCCTGGGCCGCCGCGCAGCCGTCCAGCACGGCCTCGAAGGCCGTGTCCACGCGAACCTCGAAGGGCTCGCCCCTGACGGTCCGGCGCAGGCGGGTGGGTATGTGGAACGCGTCGAGCGGGATCACGCCGCGCTGCTCGGGCTCGATGATGAAGACGCGCGGATCGTCGCGCGACTCGGCCATCGGGAACACGCCCTGGGCGTAGCAGGCCAGCAGGTCCTCGGGGCCGAAACCGCCGGACGGCCCTTGGGCGCTGTAATCCGGCTCGTTCACGGGGCGGGGCGAATCTGGTCGGCCGTGACGCGATTGGCGGGCGGGCGCCCGGCCTCGATCTCGGCCAGGCCCGACAGGGTGGTCACGGCGATGGCCGTCAGCGCCTCTTCGGTCAGAAAGGCCTGGTGTCCGGTGACCAGGACATTGGGGAAGGTCAGAAGGCGCTGGAACACGTCGTCCTGAATGATCTCGTTCGACAGGTCCTCGAAGAACAGATCGCCTTCCTGCTCATAGACGTCCAGGGCGACGCCGCCGACGCGGCGGCTCTTCAGCGCGTCGATCAGGGCCTGGGTGTCGATCAGGGCGCCCCGGCTGGTGTTGACGATCATCACGCGCGGTCGCGCCGCCGCCAGGGTCGGGCCGTCGATCAGGTGGCGCGTCTCCGGCGTCAGCGGGCAGTGCAGGCTGATGATGTCGGACTGGCGCAGCAGGGTCTCGCGATCGACGTAGCGGACGCCGATCTGGGTCAGGGCCGGATCCTCGACCAGATCATGGGCCAGCACCTCGCAGCCGAAACCCAGTTTCAACGCCCGCGCCACCAGGGCGCCGATGCGGCCCGTGCCGACGACCCCGGCCGTCCGCCCCGACAGGTTGCGGCCGATCAGGCCGTCCAGGGCGAAGTTGTTCTCGCGGACGCGGGCCGAGGCGCGGGGGATGTTGCGGTTCATCGCCAGCAGCAGGCCCAGGGTGAACTCGGCGACCGCCTCGGGCGAATAGGCCGGCACGCGGATGACGGTCAGGCCCAGGGCCTCGGCGGCGCGCAGATCGACGTTGTTGTAGCCGGCGCAGCGCAGGGCCACGGCGCGCACCCCGCCCTGCGCCAGTCGGGTCAGGGCGGCGGCGTCCAGCCGGTCGTTGACGAAGACGCAGACGGCGTCGAAGCCGTCGGCCAGCGGCGCGGTGGTCTCGTCCAGCCGCGCCTCGAACCAGCTCAGGTCGTGGCCGAAGTCGGCGTTGGCCAGGTCGAGGAACCGGCGGTCATAGGCCTTGGTCGCAAAGACCGCGATACGCATGGGCCGGTTCCTCTGATTTCGCCGGGCGTCAGGCGTCGCCCTTCTGACGGGCGGCCCACTTCTCCAGCCAGTGGATGTCGTAGTCGCCGGACAGGATGTCGGGCTCCTGCAACAGCTTCTGGAACAGGGGGATGGTGGTGTCGACGCCCCCGACCACGACCTCGTTCAGCGAGCGCTTCAGGCGCGCGATGGCCTCCTCGCGGTCGCGGCCGTGGACGATCAGCTTGCCGATCAGGCTGTCGTAATAGGGCGGGATCGAATAGCCGGCGTAGATGGCGCTATCCAGCCGCACGCCCAGGCCGCCCGGCGCGTGGAAGTCGGTGACCTTGCCCGGCGAGGGGGTGAAGGTCTCCGGGTTTTCAGCATTGATCCGCACCTCGATGGCGTGGCCCTGGAACTTGATGTCCTCTTGGGTGAACGACAGCGGCAGGCCGGCGGCGATCCGCACCTGTTCGCGCACCAGATCGACGCCGGTGATCATTTCCGTAACCGGATGTTCGACTTGCAGCCGGGTGTTCATCTCGATGAAGAAGAACTCGCCGTCCTCCCACAGGAATTCGATCGTGCCGACGCCCAGATAGCCGATGGCGGCGATGGCCTTGTTGACCGTCTCGCCGATCTTCTTTCTGCCTTCAGCAGAGAGTGCGGGCGAGGGGGCCTCTTCCAGCACCTTCTGGTGACGGCGCTGCAGCGAGCAGTCGCGTTCGCCCAGGTGCACGACGTTGCCGTGGCTGTCGGCGATGACCTGGATCTCGATGTGGCGCGGCTTCTGGAGATAGCGCTCCATATAGACGGCGCCGTTGCCGAAGGCGGCCTTGGCCTCGGACTGGGCGGTCTGAACGGCCTCGACCAGGTCGTCAGGCGTCAGGGCCACCTTCATGCCGCGTCCGCCGCCGCCGGCCGCCGCCTTGACGATCAGGGGGAAGCCGATGGACTTGGACGCCTCGATGGCGGCCTCGACCGTCTCGTCAGGCGTCAGGGCCACCTTCATGCCGCGTCCGCCGCCGCCGGCCGCCGCCTTGACGATCAGGGGGAAGCCGATGGACTTGGACGCCTCGATGGCGGCCTCGACCGTCTCGACCTCGCCGTCCGAGCCGGGGACCACGGGGATGCCGGCGTCCTTGACCGTCTGTTTGGCGGTGATCTTGTCGCCCATGACCCGGATATGTTCGGGCTTGGGTCCGATGAAGGTCAGGCCGTGCGCGCCCACGATCTCGGCGAAGCGGGCGTTCTCGGACAGAAAGCCGTAGCCGGGGTGGATCGCCTGGGCCCCGGTGATCTCGGCCGCCGCGATGATCGAGGGGATGTTCAGATACGACTTTGCCGCCGAGGCGGGGCCGATGCAGACGCTCTCGTCCGCCAGACGCACCCACATGGCGCCGCGGTCGGCTTCGGAGTGCACGGCGACGGTGGAGATGCCCATCTCCTTGCACGCCCGGTGGATGCGAAGCGCGATCTCGCCGCGGTTGGCGATCAGGACCTTGGTGAACATCAGGGCGCCTTAGGCTTCCAGCAGGACGAGGGGCTCGCCGTATTCGACCGGCTGGGCGTCTCCGACCAGGATCTCGGCCACCACGCCGTCGCGCGGCGCCTGGATCGGGTTCATGGTCTTCATGGCCTCGACGATCAGCAGGGTCTGGCCCTTCTTCACCTTGTCGCCCGGCTGGATGAAGGGCGGCGCCTCAGGCGAGGGTTGCAGATAGGCGGTGCCGACCATCGGCGACTTCACCTCTTCGCCGGCGCGGGCCACGATGGTGGCCGGATCGGACGGCATGGCGGCCGGCGCGGCGACGGGGGCCGCAGGCGCAGCGGCCGGCGCCGGGGCGGCGGCGTACTGCACCGGGGCGGCGTTGACGGTGACTTCGCGCGCCACGCGGATGCGCAGCTCGCCGCGCTCGACCTCGACCTCGGTCAGGTCGGTCTCGTTCAGGATCTCGGCCAGCTGGCGAACCAGGGACGCGTCGATCTCGGCGTGTTTCTTGTCATCGGCCATTGGAATTGCGCCTTTGTCTTTCGTCTTGGATAGCAGAACGGGGCGGGCTTCAGCCGCGTTCCCGGATCAGGGTCAGGGCCGCCTGGACGGCCAGTTCATAGCCGGCCGCGCCGAAGCCGGCGATGACGCCGGTCGCCGCGGACGACACATAGGAGTGATGGCGAAACGCCTCGCGCGCCGCCGGATTGGACAGATGAAGCTCGATGACCGGGATGGTCAGGGTCTTCAGCGCGTCGTGCAGGGCGACCGAGGTGTGGCCATACGCCGCCGGGTTGAGGATCAGGGCCTGCGCCTTTTCACGCGCTTCCTGGATCCAGTCCACCAGCACGCCTTCGTGGTTGGTCTGGCGGAACACGATCTGCGCCTCGCCCGCCGCCGTCACGCAGCGCTGTTCGATGTCCGCCAGCGTGTCGCGGCCATAGATTTCCGGCTCCCGCACCCCGAGCAGGTTCAGGTTGGGGCCGTTCAGCACATGGATGACGGACGTGTCGGACATCGGTTCTCGAATCGAGGCTCCGGAATCGGGCGACCTCTGACGGTTCAGGGGCGGCCTTGTAGCTTAGGCGCGGCGCGGGTCAAAGCGCAGCGTGGAAACGGGTTGACCTAACGTCATGCGCATTCAAGTCAACGGTGATCAACGCGAAGTCTACGCCGCGACCATATTGGACCTGGTCCAGGAACTGGCGCTGGACCCTCGCAAGGTGGCGGTCGAGCGTAATCTGGAGATCGTGCCCCGGTCGCTCTACGCCGTCA
>MGLN01000190.1:6339-6467 GCA_001796045.1 Caulobacterales bacterium RIFOXYB1_FULL_67_16
AGTTCCAGCGCGTGCAGGCTGGTCACCGGAATTTCCTCATAACCCGCGTCCAGCAACTGGCGGCGGAACACCAGGGCGTCCACGTTGAAGTCAGGTCGCTTCAGGCCATGCTTGACTACGACCTCCCA
>MGLN01000190.1:6642-6757 GCA_001796045.1 Caulobacterales bacterium RIFOXYB1_FULL_67_16
TTTCGGCCTGACCCATGGTGTCGAAGTCGTCGGGGATTTTCATCTGGCCGCGCATGAAACCGAACCGACGCGAAGTGTCGATCGGCGTCTCTTCGATGGGGACCAGTTTGGCGAT
>MGLN01000191.1:135-5026 GCA_001796045.1 Caulobacterales bacterium RIFOXYB1_FULL_67_16
GCCCAGCGGAATCCCGAAGGCGAAGGCGGCCAGGGCCCGCGCTCTCTGATGCGGCGGGAAATAGTCGGCGATCAGCGAATAGGCCGGCGCCACCCCGCCCGCCTCGCCCACGCCCACGCCCATCCGGCACAGGAACAGCTGGCCGAACGAGCCGGCCATGCCGCACAGGGCGGTGAAGCCCGACCAGACCGCGAGCGCCCCGGTCATGATCCACACCCGGCTGAACCGGTCGGCCAGCCAGGCCAGGGGAATGGCCAGGGTCGAATAGACCGAGGCGAAGGCGATGCCGCCCAACAGGCCGAACTGGCTGTCGGACATGCCGAATTCTTCCTTCAGCGGCGCCGCCAGGATGCCGATGATCTGCCGGTCCAGGAAGTTCAGCATGTAGATCAGGATCAGCACCGCCAGCACATAGAAGCGGTAGCCCGGCCGATGCGGCGCAGGCGCCTGCCCGTCCGTCAGCGTGTCGGTCGTCATCGGCGTTTCCCTCGACATGTTCTTCTTGTTGGGGCGAGCCTAGCCGCAAGTCCGCCCCCTGCAAAGCAAAGGGCGGCGGCCTTTGGACCGCCGCCCTCCGTCAGGCGTCTTCGGCGATCAGAACCGGTAGGTCAGGCGGGCCGAATAGGTGGTCGGCGGGCCGTAGAAGGCGCTGATCGAGTTGTTGTAGGTCGCGCCGGGGAAGCTGTAGCCCCCGACCTTGTAGCGGACATCGGTCAGGTTGCGGCCGAACAGACCGACCTCCCACCGCTGGCTGGGCGCCGTCCACACCACGCTGGCGTCGGCCAGGACATAGCCGTCCTGGTCCAGGATGGGGTCCGGCGTGTCGAACAGGTGGTAGTCCGAACGATAGGACAGCGACGGCGTCACCCGGATCTCCCCGCCCATAATGTCGCCCCGCCAGGTCATGCCGTAATAGGCCGACCATTCCGGCGAGTTCTGCGGCTCGCGCGTGTCCGAAATATCGACCGGCGTGCCGGTGATCCGGGTAATGAACTCGTCGAACTCGTTCTTCAGATAGCCCAGCGAGAAGTTGGCGGTGATGTCGTCGGTCAGGAAGGCCGAACCTTCCAGCTCGAAGCCGTAGATGGTCGAGGCGCCGGCGTTGTCGACCACCGAGGCGATGCCGACGGCCGGGGCCGTGGCCACCTGCTGGGTCGTGATCTGCTGGTCCTTGTAGTCGGAATAGAAGATCGCCGAGGCGAAGTTCATTCGCCGGTCGAAGGCCGATCCCTTCAGGCCCAGCTCATAGGTGGTGACCGTCTCGGGCTGGTAGCCGTCGACCGTCTGCGGCACCAGGGCGGCGTCGCCCCGCATGTCCCAGCCGCCCGACTTGAAGCCCTGGCTGACCGAGGCGTAGCCGGTGATGTCTTCACTGAAGTCATACGAGATGCTGGCGCGGGGCGTGAACTTCTCGAAGGTGTCGGACGCCGAATAGTTGGTCCGGGTGGCGAAGATCGCCCGGTCGGTCCCGCCGGTATAGGGGGTGCGGGTCGCGCCCAGATAGAAGAGGCGCAGGACCGAGGCGTCCTTGTCGTCCTTGGTGTAGCGCCCGCCCAGCGAGACGTGCAGCCGGTCGGTGAGGTCATAGCTGAAGTCGCCGAACACCGAGAAGGACTGGGTGTCCACCGATCCCGCCGCCGCGATGGCCAGACCCAGGTTGCCCGCGATGGTGTCGAAGGCGCCGGACGAGGTGCCGTCCAGATAGAAGACGCCGGCCACGCCCGACCAGCGGTCGCCGGTAAACAGGGCCTGGAACTCCTGGGTGAACTGGTCGTCCGAATAGATGGCCGGCACGTCCAGGGTCGGCAGGGGCGTCTGGTCGAAGTCGATGATGGTCTCGGTGTCGCCCGAGCGATAGGCGGTGATCGACTTCAGGGTCAGCAGGTCGTTGACCCGGTATTCGCCGGTCAGGGACACGCCCTCGGTGACCACCTTCTGCTCGCCGGTGATCCCGGCGTAGGTGTCGTATTCACTGGCCGGGGGCGTATAGCCGCCGGTGGTCGAGTTCACCTCGCGGTGGCCGTGACGCGGGCTGGAATCGTCCTCGACCCGGTCCCAGGCCAGACGGAAGAACAGGCTGTCGTTCGGCGTCCACTCCGCGCTGGCGCGATAGGCGGTGACGTCCTTGTCGTACTGGTCCTGGCCGGTGTTCAGGTTCTTGCCGTAGCCGTCGTGCTGATAGGTGGCGACCGCGCCGCCGATGGCGAAGGTGTCGCCGACAGGGACCGAGCCGGACAGCAGGAAGTTGTGCTCGTTGTACGAGCCCACCTCGGCCCGCGCCGTCAGGCTGGGGTCGTCGCCCAGGCGCTTGGTCACATATTTGATCGCCCCGCCGATGGTGTTGCGACCATAGAGGGTGCCCTGCGGCCCACGCAGCACTTCAATCCGCGAGATGTCGAAGATGTCCAGCACGGCGCCCTGCGGACGGGCCACATAGACGTCGTCGATATAGAGGCCGACGCCGGGCTCGAAGCCCCACAGCGGGTCCTGCTGGCCCACGCCGCGGATGAAGCTGATCAGGGTCGAGTTGGAGCCGCGGGCGATCTGCACCGTGGCGTTGGGGGTCTGCTGCTGCAGGGCGGTGATATTGGTCGCGCCCGTCTGTTCCAGCCGCTCGGCGCTCAGCGCCGAGACGGCCACCGGCACGTCCTTCAGCTGTTCGTCGCGCCGCCGCGCGGTGACGACGATATCCTCAACCATATTGGCCTGGTCCGCATTGGCCGCCTGAGCCGCCGCCTCGGCGTCCTGGGCCGTGGAAGCCCCCGCCAGCACGCCCCAGGCCGCACCGGCCAGCAGCGCGCACTTCACATGATGTCTCATGATCCTACCCCTTCTTGTCGTTTCCAGCCCGTTGACGCTTTTATTCAGCGTTCAATGATTTTCCCGAACCTGACCCGGTTTACGCTGTCTGTCAAACCCTCCCCTTCCCCAGCGTCATCCCGCCGCCGGTGCGTGGCGCCGTTGCACCGGTGCGACCGCCCGCCTAGCCTCACGACCATGAGCAAGTCCGACGCCTCGTCTTCCCCGGTCCGTCCCATCGCCGCCGCGCGCCGCAAATCGGCCGCCGGCGCCCCGCCCGCCCGCCGCGGCCGCCCGCCAAAGGCACAGGCCAAGGCGGCGGGCGAGACCCGCGACCTGATCCTGGACGCGGCCGAGGACCTGTTCTCGAAACACGGCTTCTACGGCGTCACCATCCGCGAGGTGGCGCGCGAGGCGGGCGTGGACACCGCCCTGGTCCACTATTACTTCGGGGCCAAGCGCGACCTGTTCGACGCCGTCTTCCTGCGCCGGGCCCAGGTCTGGAATGACGACCGCGTCGCCGCCATCGACCGCTACGCCGAGGCCGCCGGCGCCGACATGACCCTGGAGGGCCTGCTCGAGGCCTTCCTGCGCCCCCCGTTCGAATGGTCGCTGAAGGGCGGGCCGGGCTGGAAACACTATGCCGCCCTGGTGGCCCAGACCAACGCCAACCCCACCTTCGGCGGCGAGACCATGGCCCGCTATTTCGACCCGGCCATCCGCCGTCTGATCGAACTGATCGCCGTCGTCCTGCCGGACGCCAGCGAGGTCGATCTCTACTGGGGCTATCACAACCTGTCGGGCGCCCTGACCCTGACCCTGGGCGAGACCGGCCGTCTGGACCGGCTGTCCGGCGGCCTGGCCCGTTCCGGCGATCTGGAGACGGCCGGCGACTATATGGTCCGCTTCGCCGCCGCCGGCTTCCGCGCCGTCGCCGGGGTTTCGCCCCGCTAGCCGAAGAAGACCGCCCACATCAGCCGGCCGGGCAGGAAGGTCAGCAGACCCGCCACGATCAGGCCGCCCACGAACATGCCCGTCATCGCCCGCCGGTGCGTCTGAACCCTGTGCCGCCGCGCGGCATAGACCGCCATCGGCAGGCCCACCACGGTCCAGCCGCTGAGCAGATGGATCAGCGACAGGCCGGCCGGTCCGCCCGGATTGATCTGGTGAATGAAGAAGGAGCTGACGGCGGTCGTCCCCATGGCCAGCACCCAGACCCAGCCCAGGGTCCGGTGCACCCGCGTGCCCTTGATCCCGATCAGCAGCACGGTCCCGATGGCCAGGGCGGTCAGGGCTGCGGCCACGTGGATCTGGATCGCGGTAGGCGCGGCCGCCAACAGATCCAGCTTCGGCGCATGGAGATCGAACCCCAGGCGCGACGCCCGGCCGTCGTCGGCCAGCAGATAGCCGAGGACGGGGACGCCCAGCAGGATCAGGGCGGCCAGGGGCGAAAGGAAGCGGACGAACGGGGCGAAACGGGACATGGGACCTCCGGCGATGTCCCCTCTCCCTGCCCCGGTTCCGGCCGCCGGGCGCGCGTTTCTGCGTCAACGCCCATCCCGGCTTCGCGAACGGACGCCTCTTCCTCGCGAAGGGAAATCATGATTTCAAAACCGGCGTCCCTCACGAAAGCCGCCATGACCGCTCCCGCCGCCGACAGTCGCCGAACCTTCCTGCGCGGCCTGGTCGTGGCCGTGCTGATCGGCGTCTTCCTGGCGGCGTCCGGCGCCTTCGGCAGCGGCGCCGCCCCCCTGGGCCAGCGGCTGGCCTACTGGGTGGTCATCATGATCCTGGGCGGCCTCTGGGGCCATCTGTGCAGCCGGATCGTCGTCAGAGTCGTCGACATAGACGACCGTCCCTGGCTCACGGTGGCGGTCTTGTCGGCGGTGATCACCGCCCCGCTCAGCCTCATCGTCTGGGCGGCGACGGGCCTGTTCTTCAACCGGACCCTCTATCCCCTGGAGACCCTGCCCCAGATGTTCGGCCCGGTGCTGATCGTCACCGTGGGGGTCACGGCCGTCAACGTCTTCCTGGGTCGGGCTCAGCCGGTCCAGACCCACGCCGCCGCGCCTTCGCCGGACCCGGCCGCCCC
>MGLN01000192.1:0-723 GCA_001796045.1 Caulobacterales bacterium RIFOXYB1_FULL_67_16
CATGTCGAAAACGACACCTGGACCGGCAAGGACGGGGTGGAGCACTACGACCTTCGCCTCGTCGTCAGCGACATCCGGTTGAAGAACCGGCGCGTCGCCGGCGAACCGGCTGAAGACCGCTCCGGCGTCGCCGATCGCGGCGTCGAGGCGGGCGGCGGTTACGATCTCAACGACGACATCCCGTTCTGATCGGAAGGGAGATTTGAAGGGCCCGGGCGCACTGCGCCTCGGGCCCTTCTTCGTGCTGGCGACGGGGAAGGCCGGAGGAAGGGCGCGTTCGGGCGAGCCATCGGGGCTCGACGAAGGAGACCGCCATGTCCGCCTGGACCCAAGACCGTATCAATCTGCTGAAGCGCCTGTGGCCCGAAGGGCGGAGCGCCGAGACCATCGCCCTGGAGCTCGGCGGGGGCCTCACCCGCAACGCCGTCCTCGGCAAGGTCGCTCGCCTCGGCCTCTCGGAGGGGCGCACAGGCGACCGGCCTCAGCGTGCCGCGGCGCATCGCCTGGCGCCCGAGCCTCCGCCCGATGGCGTCGCGACCATCCTGTCGGTGAGGCGGACAGATTGCCGTTGGCCGTATGGCGAACCGGGTGACGCCGCGTTCAGCCTCTGTGGTCGTCCGTCTGAACGCGGCGCCTTCTGCGCCGCCCATGCGGCGATCGCCTATCGGCCCGCACCGCTGTCGGTGGAGGGCCTTATGCGCCTCGCGGGCGTCGCGCCTTGAG
>MGLN01000192.1:754-19647 GCA_001796045.1 Caulobacterales bacterium RIFOXYB1_FULL_67_16
GATGGGGTCGTCGTCGCGAAGGGCGACGACGACTTGCCCCCACACAACGCCCTCCGACTTTGTCACGGCGCCCCGGAAGTCAACGGCTTCGCCGTTCCCCTCCACGGAGGGCAAGCGGCCCTCCGCTCCGGTGACTGCCGGGGACCCCGCCGTGGCCAAAGCCGGGGTCGTTGCGCATGGGGCGCTTCGACATTCTCTTCTTCAAAAGGAATGGTTCGATGACCCACTTCAACACCGCCTTCTCCGCTTCCTCGAAGTCCGACTCCGCCTTCGACGACCTGACCGCGTCCCTGGGGGATGCGCGTCCGCACCCGACCGAGGACGCCCTGATCCAGCTGGGGCGCGCGCTCATGACCGAGCTCGTGGACGTGATCTCCGACACCGCTCTGGAGGACTATCAGACGATCCTCGGCGAAGCCCTGATCGGCGCCTTCCACTCGGCTGCGGGACGGATCGAACGGGACGCCGACCGCGCCCGCGACGCGATGCGCGCCTTGGACCGGGACTTCGACGGATCGGAAGCGGCCGATGTCGAGCTTCAGGACGCAACGGCGAAAGCGAGATCCGGAGATGCGGCGACGCAGGCCTGCGAGCTGATCCGGGATGCGGTCTCCGAAACCTGGACGATCGCGACCGGGGAGGTCTGGACCGCCTGGCGCGGATCACGGCGCGGCACCCATCTGACGGCGGCGCAGCTTGAGGCGAAACAGGCGATCCGGGCGATCCGGAGCCGGCGGTCCGGAGAGGCCGATCCGGGCGGTCCGGTGATCGCCTTCCGGGGCGCGCCGACGGCCGACACCGCCGAGGACGCCGGGCGGATTTTCGACGCCCTCAACTGGGCGAAGGGGGAATGGCCGGACATGGCTCTGGCGACGACCGGAGCGAAAGGATCCGAGAAGCTGGCGATCAAATGGGCCCAGCAGAAGGGGGTGAAGCTGATCCTCGCCCGGGCCGATTTCGACAGGAACGGAAAGGCGGCTCCCTTCCGGGCGAACGACGAGTTGATCGCGCTGGAGCCGGAGGTCTGCCTGACCCTGGTCCATTCGCTGGCCGGGGTGCGGGAGGATCAGCGGCCGTTCGGCCCGGCGCTCAACCTCGGCCAAAAGGCGATGGAGAACGGGCTGCGGCACGTGCCCATCAAGGCCCGGGCCACCTGAGACATCACGATCTGGATCAATGACCCGCTTGGCTTCGGCCGGGCGGGCTTTTTCTTGTCATCCGGCGGACCCGAAGCGGTCTGAACGCCGGGGTCGCCTGGGTCTTGCCGAGGTTTGATTGGCTGTGTTCACTGTTGGAGAGGCTGGTTGGAAATCGTCAGATTGAGGGCTTAGGGCAAGATAAAAGAGGGGTTTTGGCCTTCTGTTTTCCTGAGCCCGGGCAGACACTTGCGAGGATTGCGGAGACCGACGTCGACTTGCGCTGAGTTGACGCCTGACTCCGCGCCGACGACAGACCGGAGCGCCGATCATGCAGGTCCGAACCGCCATTGAGGTGCGCCTCGCCCAAGCGTCGAAGGATGACGTCTCGACCTTGAGAGTGCGCCTTCCGCAGAGGTTGAAGTCGGACAAGACCAGCGTCCGGATCGCCATGTTCCAGAGGCTCGCGGCCTCGCGTCTGTTCGCCTATGGGGACCGCGCCGGCTGTTTGCGCGCGGCCCAGAACCGCTCAGGTCGACCCTTCCGTCTCGACATCCGGCAGCGCGTCACGGTCAAGGCGCTGGTGTCCCGACACATGGGCAAGGGGTTCGCCCGAGGCGCGGCGCTTGCCGCCCATATCGCCTATCTCGGCCGCATGGGCGCCGGCGAGGACGGCGAGCGCGCGGCCTTCTTCGGACCGGTGCGTGAAGGGGTCGATGCGGCCGGCGCCACGGAGGGCTGGGCGAAGGACAGGCACCATTTCCGCTTCATCATTTCACCCGAGCACGGCGATCGGATTTCGGACCTCCAGGGCTTCACCAGGGAGATCATGTCGAGGGTCGCCGACGACCTTGGAGAGCCGGGTCTGAACTGGATCGCCGTCTGCCATTTCGACACCGACCAGCCGCACGCCCATGTGCTGGTTCGGGGGCGAAGGGGCGATGGCCGGGACCTCGTGATCCCTCGCGATTACATCGGCTACGGCTTCCGCGCCCGAGCGCAGGAGGTCGCCCAGGAGCGGCTCGGCGACCTCAGCCGTCAGGATGCCGAACGGCGGGTCTGGCGGGAAACAGAGGCGGACCGCTTCACCGCCTTTGATCGGCGCCTCTTGGCGGCCGCGGACGCAAGCGGATGTGTCGATGACGGGATCGGCGGAACGGATGCGTGGACCGCGCTTACCCGGGGGCGGCTGCGCCACCTTGAACGTCTCGGGCTGGCGGTCCGGTCGGGTAGACGGTTTCAGCTCTCCACCGACCTCGAGGCGAAGCTTCGTCGTCTTCAGCTTTCGAAAGACGTTATCCGCACCCTGAACCAGAGGCGTCTGGAAGGTGCGCGTTCGACCGAACAACTCGGCAAGACGCCGGTCCAGGGCAAGATCGTCAAGACCGGCTTCCACGATGAGCTGGGCGGCTCCGCCTATGTGGTGGTGCGCGCCGCCGACGGCTCGGAACACTATGGGCGGCTCGGCGTCGGCAAGGCGGCGCCTGCCATGGGCAAGACCGTCACCCTTTCCCTCGATGGGCGCGGCTTTGCACAAGTACTATCCGGCAAGCAGCTTGGGCAGGACCTCGGTCGATAACGCCCGCTCAAGCCGCTTCGGGGAAGACCTTTTCGACGGACAGACTGCCCTCTGGAAGCGCGCGCAGCAGTTCGGCCTCGGGCTTGCGGAGATCCAGCCAGTCGAGGGCGGCTTCCGGCTTCAACAGCACGATCTGGCGATCGTGATAGGGGGCGATGTCCGGTCCCGGCTCGGTGGTCAGCATGGCGAAGGCGCCGTCTCGAACCAGACCGGCGACCCAGAAGATCGGCGCGTCGGTCATGGTGAACCGCCACTTGGTCTTGCGCTTCTGACCCGGCTCGGCGTCGGTGAACTCGAAGAAGCCGTCGGCGGGGATCAGACACCGGGTGACGCCGTCGAAGGATCGACCGTCCGATCGGAAGTTGAACACGGGTCTTCCCTGCGGTGACTTCCAGGCCCAGGGCGACACGATCAGCTGCGAGCCGTCGGGCCCCCGGGTGATGATGGGCGCACGGTCGCCGATACGGATCGAGGCCATGGGTCCGAAATTGGGCATGCCGTCGGGGAAGACGAGCCGGTCGCCGGTTCGGTTGAAGGTCTCGATCACCTCGTCGAACGGAAGGATGAGCTGATACTCGTTGCACATGCGGACCTCCGTCTACCGCACCATTGATCGCCGACTTCGCTGAAAAAGCCAGCGGCGACCGTCCCTGGCCGTCCTGGCGCGCGGTCCACAGGTCGTCCGGCGAAGGGGATAAGGGACGAGCGAAGGTTGACTCTTCGCGTCATACAGAACCAGAACATTATAGGAACATTTATCAGCCTTGGAACAGGAGGCTCCCCATGCACGCCCGCCTGCCTGCCGGGCTCGACAGTTTGCGCGATCAGATCCGCGCCCTTGAACAGGGCGGCCGGAACACCACCGGCGTGTTGCCCTTCGGGGTGAAAGATCTCGATCGCCATCTCCCCGGCGGCGGCCTTTCACTGGGCGCCGTTCATGAGATCGCAGGCGGCGGCGAGGAGGCCGTGGACGGCGCCGCAGCCGCGCTGTTCGCCGCCGGCATAGCCGCCCGGCGGCCCGGCCAGGTCTTATGGTGCGTGACCCGCCCCGACCTCTTCGCCCCGGCCCTGCGTCAGGCCGGTCTGGGGCCGGACCGGGTGATCTATGTCGAGGCCGGGGACGAGCCTTCCCTCCTCGCCTGTTTCGAGGAAGGCCTTCGTCATCCCGGTCTGGCCGCCGTCGTGGCCGAGACCGCCCGCCTCAGTCTCGTCGCGTCCCGACGGCTGCAGCTGGCCGCCGAAGACTCGGGCGGCCTGGGTCTGGCGGTGCGGCGATGGCGACGGGCTTCGGACGCCGCCGACTTCGGTCAGCATACCGCCTCCGCCACTCGCTGGCGCATCAGCCCGGCCCCCTCCTCGCCCTTGCCCGTGCCCGGCGTGGGGCGGGCGCGCTGGTTCGTCGAACTCATTCGCTGTCGCGGCGCCGAGGCTGCGGATTTCACCCTGGAAGCCTGTGATGAGACGGGTCGTCTCGCTCTACCTGCCGAACTGGCCCGTCGATCGTCTGCGACGCGGACTGGCGGACGTCGCGCCGCCGCCTGAGCTTCCCCTGATCCTCGCGGGTCGGTCCGGGCGGCGCCGGATCGTGCTTGCCGCCAACACGGCGGCGCTGGCCCATGGCGCACGCGTCGGCATGGCGGCGACCCAGGCCCAGGCCCTCATTCCCGGCCTCGACGTTCGGGTGGCGGACCCGGCGGGCGACGAGGCCGCGCTCGGACGTCTCGCTGTCTGGGCCATGCGCCGGTACGCCCCCGTCTGCCAGCCCGATCCGCCGGACGGCCTCGCCATCGACGCCACAGGGGCCGCCCACCTTCAGGGCGGCGAGGCCGCCATGCTGGCGGACATGATCCGCCGCCTGAAGGAGGAAGGCATTGAAGCCGACGCCGCGATCGGTCCGACCTATGGCTCCGCCCATGCCGTGGTCCGCTTCCGACGCGCGCACCGTATGATCGCGCCCGACGCCGTCGACGCCGCCATCGGAGGATTGCCGCTCGCGGCTTTGCGGCTTCCGGAGGCCTTGATCGCTCATCTGAACCGGATGGGCTTCGACCGGATCGCCGACGTCGCACACCGGCCTCGGGCGCCTCTCACGCTCCGGTTCGGTCATGACCTCGGCCGTCGCATCGACCAGGCCTACGGGCGTGTGGACGAGCCGCTCATCCCGGTCGAGGCGCCGGAGATCCCGATGGTGTCGCGGGTGTTCGGGGAGCCGATCGGCGCGCCGGAGACCCTTGAACGCCATGTCACGGCGCTCACCTCGGAACTGTGCGCGGCGTTGGAGACCCTTGGCCTGGGAGCCAGGCGGCTGGACTGGTTGTGCGTCCGGGTCGACAACCGGGTCGAGGCGCAGAGGGTGGGCCTGGCCCGACCGACGCGGGACGCGGCCCGGCTGTCGCGCCTGCTGACCGACCGGATCGAAAAGATCGATCCCGGGTTCGGCATCGAGCGCATGACCCTGTCCGCAATCCAGGCCGAACCCCTCGATTGGCGGTCGGGCGAGAGCGCATTGGGCGAGGCCGAGGCGCCGGACCTGTCGGATCTCGTCGATGTGCTGTCCAACCGCATCGGCGCCCAGCGCCTGTATCGACTGGTGCCGGTCGAGAGCGACGTGCCCGAGCGCTCCGTCGGCAAGGCTCCGCCCCTGTCCGTCGCTCCGGTTCTGGACTGGACGCCGGACTGGCCGCGTCCCGCGCGTCTGTTGAAGCGGCCCGAGCCCGTCGAGACCATGGCCCTGCTGCCCGACAATCCCCCGACCCACTTTACGTGGCGGGGCGTACGGCGTCGGGTGGTGCGCGCGGACGGCCCTGAGAGGATATTCGGAGAATGGCGACGGCGGGACGCCGAGGTCTGGGCCGTTCGTGACTACTTCCAGGTCGAGGACGAGGTCGGTCGACGGTTCTGGCTGTTCCGGGCCGGCAATGGCGAAGACCAGCGGACCGGATCGCATGCCTGGTTTATCCACGGGATGTTCGGTTAGTCGCTCACGCAACAACGAACCGCTGCATCCCCGCCCGGGAGCATGGCAGGATCGCGAAACGAGCGATCAGGAGAGGCGGCGGCATGAAGCGAGACTACGAAACGGCCGCCACGGTCGAACTCACGACCCGGGACGGCGAAGTCTTGCGCCTGTCCGCAATCCTTCATCGAGATCCACAACATCTGCACTGGAATCGGATCCGCCTGCTGGGAACGGAGCAGGAGAAGCTCAGCCTCTGGAAGATCGACAATGATCACGACCTCGAATGGTCGCTGTTCATGAATGCCCGTTGGCCGCCTATGGGCGCAGAGTACAGGACGTCGGGCCGGGGCGGCCTGCGGGACCGCGGCATGACCCAAGGCATGAATATCGATCCGGAGGGCGTTCAGGCCTTTTCCGAGATTGATGTTTACGAGACCGTCGAGACCATCGTCGCCGAGGGATGGTCTGAACAGAGAGCCGACTACTGGTTCCTGCAACGCCCCTACGACTGGTTTGCCAGCCGTCGCCGCTATCGGGAGCCGAAAGGGCTGAGCCGTCACGGCGACTGGCTGACCCTCCGCTCGCTCGGCCTGAAGTTTCGACTGGCGCAGATCGGACATCCGCGCAGCGACGATCGTCTGTCGAAGGAGGTCGAACTGGTCGACATCCCCGCGGTCGAGATCAAGCCGCTCACAAGCCTGGATCAGGATGATTTCGTCACTCGCGCCGATGACCTGTGGTTCAGCCTGCGGATACTCATCGCATTTCGCTATCGGCAGTACGTGTCGCAGCTGATGGAGTACAAGGAGGGGTCAGGTCGGCGCACACAGACCTGGCATCTCGGTGTGATCGAGCCGAAGGAAAAGCGCCCGGACGCGGACACCCCGCCCTTCTATGGGAACACCGCTCGGATTTTCGCACGCGCCCTGCCAGCTCTGGCGCGATACCGTGCCCAACGAGAACTTCTGCACGGGGCCGTCTATGGCTACGCGGAGTCCTTCAAGACCTCGGTCAGCGAAAGCCATCTAACCAGTTGCGTGGAGGGCCTTGAGCGGCTGGTTTGCGCGTTCGAGGAGATCAAGGGGCTCAGCCGGGACACAGTGGAGCGCAAGGCTTGGCGGCCTATCGCCAAGGCGCTCAAGCGAGCCATCGACGAGGCGGATGTCGACGCCCAGACACGAGGCCGGCTCAAACGAAGCCTCTCGTCACCGGCGCCCCTGTCGCTTCAGGAACGCCTCGAGCGAATGGCGACGACTTACCGTCGCTACTGGAGCGAACAGGACCGTGCCTTGCTGGCAGGCATCGGGAAGCTGATCAAAGTCCGAAACGACATCGTGCACGGTAGGCTGATTACCGATTACAACGCCCTCTACGTCGAGCTTGTCCGGGGACGCGCCCTGTTCGAGCGTCTGTTTCTGAACCTGGTCGGGTGTCACACATGTGATCTGCCTGGCTACGCCTATCTAGTCGTGTTCGATGCCGACCAGCCGCCGAGCGCAGCTCAGGAGCCTCTGGCGTGATGAGTTTCGAACAGAAACATAGCCAGGGTGCTTGCCGCCCCGACTGCAAGCCGCGCATGGCGGGGCGTGAGGCCGCGCGCGCGGCCATCCTGGCCGTGACCTGAACCATAGAAGTTCCTCATCTCGCCGAGCCCGGCGACGGTCGCGCCAAGGCTGCGCAGCGTCTTCTTGATGGCATCCGCCCCCTTGGCTTCGTGCGGGACGCCGTCTGGAACGAGTTTCAGCGCCTTTGTCGTCGCCTTTACGAGGTCTCCCAGATCGAGCGATCCATGAGCTTCGCCCAAATCGGCGAGGATCGTCTTGCAGGTCGTCTCCACCAACTCCTTCGCCGTGCCGATGGCCAGCGCGGGATCCGTCTCGATGGAGGCGTTGATCCGGGCGATCTGGGTCTGCAACTGATCGGCTGTGAGGATTTTGGCGACGGCGCCGAGCGGCTGGAGGCTGGAGTGCCCGCGCGGAGGCACCTTGAACGACGTGCCCGAGGTATCGACCCCGTCTCGATGAAGATGGTCGAGCAAGGTCTGAGCGGTCTCGGAGTTGTAGTTGCGCGCGGTCGCCACGACCGTCTGGTAGACTTCCAACAAACGCGAGACGTGACGTGGATCCGAGAAGTCGATCCGATGATAGAGCTGTTCGACCCGCGTTCGCCGCTGCCCATCCACGCCTGGCGCATGATCAAGGTCGGCGCTGAAGCCCTCGTTGTCGAACTCGGTGGTGATCTCCGCCAGCGTCCATCCAACAAGTATTTCGCGGAAGGCGTTCCGGGTCCGCTTGCTGATCAGGTCTGCACTCATGAGGTCGCTCCCGCAGCTTCAAGCGGGAGCGCTTGATCGGAAGGCGCAGCGTTCATCTGCGCGAAGTTGGACAGGGTTACGCCCACGAGACGGATGCCTTTCTCCGGAGGAAAGACGGAACGGATCAGACTGAGGCTAACCTCATGGAGTTGCGCCTTCGAGGACACGACGCCGACGAGGGATCGGCTGCGCGTCGCCTGCTGGAAATCCGCCCACTTGACCTTGACCGTCACGGTCCGCGCCCGCCTTCCGGTCTTCTCGCACCAGGCCCAGACGTCGTTCGCCATCTCCAGCACACCCGCCTCGATATCCGCAGGATTGGTCAGGTCGCTGTCAAAGGTCGTCTCCGACCCCGACGACTTGCGTTCCCGGCTCGTGTTCACGGCGCGCGGATCTTCACCTCGCGCGATGCCGTGGTACCAGCCGCCCGACTTTCCGAAACGGCTCTGCAGATCGCTCAGCGACCAGGCTTTCAAATCGGCGCCGTTCTCGATCCCCAAGGCGTGCATCCTGGCGGCCGTAGCGGGCCCGACGCCGTGGAATTTCGCCACTGGCAGAGCTTCGACGAACGCCGGCCCCTCATGAGGCTGGATCGCAAACTGTCCGTTCGGCTTCCTCTGACCGGACGCCAGCTTGGCCAGGAACTTGTTGTAGGAGACGCCTGCTGAAGCGGTGAGACCTGTTTCCTCCAAAATCCGCGCCCGGATCGCCTTGGCGGTGATCCAGGCGGTCTCCAGGCCAGCCTTGTTTGCCGTCACGTCGAGGTAGGCTTCGTCGAGCGCCAAGGGTTCGATCAGGTCGGTGAACTCGGCGAAGATGGCGTGAATTTGCGCGGAGACGCCGCGATAGACCTCGAAGCGCGGCGGTACGAAGGTCAGGTCCGGGCACCGCCGCAACGCCGTAACCGACGGCAAGGCGGATCGGACCCCGAATGCTCTGGCTTCGCAAGACGCCGCAGCCACGACGCCTCTGCGCGCACCGTGACCTACCGCTACAGGCCTGCCACGCAAGGCCGGATTATCGCGCTGTTCGACCGACGCATAGAAGGCGTCCATGTCGACGTGGATGATCTTGCGAAGCGGGGCCAGCATCAGAGCCAAGCTATCACCGCAAGAACAGATAGAGAACCAGCCGACGATCAGAAGATCGCCCGATGTGATTTGACCACCGTCGATCACAGGAACAAAGAGCGAACATGGCCGCCCGCTACGTCGAACTCCAGTGCGCTTCCCACTTCTCCTTCCTGAGGGGAGCCAGTTCCTGCGAGGAGCTCTTCTCGCAGGCGGCCGTGTGCGGGCTGGAAGCGCTGGCGGTGACGGACCGCAACAGCCTGGCCGGGATCGTCCGGGCCCATGTGGCGGCCAAGGTGACGGGCGTTCGCCTGATCGTCGGCTGTCGTCTGGTGCTGGAGGACGGGGCGGAGGTGCTGGTCTATCCGCGGGATCGGCCGGCCTACTCTCGCCTCTGCCGGCTCCTGACCGTGGGCAAACGGCGCGGCGGCAAGGGCGCCTGTCGGCTCGGATGGGATGACGTCGCCGCCCACGCGGAAGGGCTGGTCGCGGTGCTGATCCCCGAGCGCGCGGATACAGTGCTGAGACGGCGTCTGGGTTTGATGGCCGATACATTCGGTCGGGACGCCCATCTGGCGCTGACCCTGTTCCGGCGCCCTCGTGACCAGTTGCGACTGCACCAGCTCTCGGAGATGGCGGCCGAGGCGGGGGTGGCCACCGTGGTCACCAACGACGTCCTGTTCCACCACCCGGATCGGCGCATCCTGCAGGACGTGGTCACCTGCGTTAGGGAAGGCTGCACCATCGACGACGTGGGCTTTCGCCGGAGCCGGACGGCCGACCGGCACCTGAAGCCGGTCGAGGAAATGCACCGGCTGTTCGCCCGCTATCCGGAGGCCCTGGCGCGGACGGTCGAGATCGCCGATCGCTGCCGCTTCAGCCTGGACGAGCTGGCCTACCAGTATCAGCGCGAGGCGGCGGCGGGCCAGACCCCGCAGGAGGCGCTGGAGGCCCTGACCTGGGAGGGGGCGTCAAACCGGTATCCGGAAGGATTGCCGGACAAGGTGCGGGCGTCGTTGAAACACGAGCTCGGACTGATCGAGACACTGGGCTATGCGCCCTATTTCCTGACCGTCCACTCCATCGTCCGCTTCGCCCGTAGCCGGGACATCCTGTGTCAGGGGCGAGGCTCGGCCGCCAACTCCGCCGTCTGCTTCGTGCTGGGCGTCACCTCCATCGATCCGGGGCGCAACGACCTCCTGTTCGAACGCTTCGTCAGTCAGGAGCGCAAGGAGCCGCCGGACATCGATGTCGACTTCGAGCACGAGCGACGCGAGGAGGTGATCCAGTGGATCTACGACACCTATGGTCGGGACCGGTCGGCCCTGTGCGCCACCGTCATCCGCTACCGGTCCCGGGGCGCCCTGCGCGATGTGGGAAAGGCGCTGGGCCTGACCGAAGACCTGATCAAGACCCTGTCGTCCCAAGTCTGGAGCTATTCGTCGGAGGGGGTCGAGGATCGGCACGCCGAGGAGCTCAACCTCAATCTGGGGGACCGGCGTCTGAGGTTGGCGCTGGACCTGTCACGCCAGCTGATCGGGTTCCCGCGCCACCTGTCCCAGCATCCCGGCGGGTTCGTTCTGACCGACGACCGGCTGGACGATCTCGTGCCCATCGAGCCGGCGGCGATGAAGGATCGTCAGGTGATCGAATGGGACAAGGACGACATCGACGCCCTGAAGTTCATGAAGGTCGATGTCCTGGCGCTGGGCATGCTCAGCTGCATGCGGCGCGGTCTCGACCTGCTGCGCGAGCACAAGGCCATGGACCTGGACCTGGCCTCCATCCCGGCCGAGGACCCGAAGACCTACGCCATGATCCGCAAGGCCGACACGCTCGGGGTCTTCCAGATCGAAAGCCGCGCGCAGATGGCCATGCTGCCGCGCATCAAGCCGCGCACCTTCTATGACCTGGTGATCGAGGTCGCCATCGTGCGACCGGGCCCGATTCAGGGCGACATGGTCCATCCTTACCTGCGGCGCCGCGAGGGGAAGGAGCCGGTCGTGTTTCCCAAGCCGGAACTGGAGAAGGTTCTGGGCAAGACGCTCGGCGTGCCCCTGTTCCAGGAGCAGGCGATGCGGGTGGCGATCGAATGCGCGGGGTTCACGGCGTCGGAAGCCGATCAGCTGCGCCGCGCCATGGCGACCTTCAAATTCACCGGCGGGGTCAGCCACTTCAAGGACAAGCTGGTCGGAGGGATGGTCGAGCGGGGCTATACGGCCGAGTTCGCGGAGAAGACCTTCAGCCAGCTGGAAGGCTTCGGATCCTACGGCTTCCCGGAAAGCCATGCGGCGTCGTTCGCCCTGATCGCCTACGCATCCTCCTGGCTCAAATGCTGGCATCCCGATGTCTTCTGCGCCGCCCTGCTCAACGCCCAGCCGATGGGGTTCTACGCCCCGGCCCAGATCGTGCGGGACGCGCGCGAACATGGAGTCGAGGTGCGGCCGGTCTGCGTCAACGCCTCGCGATGGGACTGCACCCTCGAGCCCACGGAGCGGGAGGACCGGTTCGCGGTGCGGCTGGGACTGCGGATGGTGCGGGGCCTGGCCAACGGGGATGCGGCCCGGTTGGTGACGAACCGCGGGGATCAGCCCTTCGCCGGCATCGACGATCTGTGGCGAAGGGCAATGACGCCTGTGGGCGCCCTGACCCGACTGGCCGAGGCCGACGCCTTTCTGGAGGGACTCCGCCTGTCCCGCCGCGACGCCCTGTGGTCGATCAAGGCGCTCCGTGACGATCCCCTGCCGCTGTTCGCGGCAGCCTCGGGGAAAGCGGCAGAGCTCGTGCCGGAGGTGGATGAGCCGGATGCGGCCCTGCCGGCCATGCCCGCCGGTCAGGAGGTGGTGGAGGACTACACCCATGTGGGCGTGACGCTGCGGGACCACCCGCTGGCCTTCCTGCGCGACGAACTCCAGGTCCGGCATGTGATGACCTGCGCCGACGGGACGGCCATGCGCGACCGCCGGCTGACCCGGGTCGCCGGCCTCGTTCTGGTCCGTCAGAAGCCGGGATCGGCCAAGGGAGTGATGTTCATCACTATCGAGGACGAGACCGGGGTGGCCAATCTGGTGATCTGGCCCAGCCTCTACGAGCAGCAGCGGCGGGTGGTGCTGGGCGCCAGTCTGCTGGTGGTCGACGGCAGGGTGCAGCGCGAGGGCGAGGTGGTGCACATCGTCGCCGAGCGGCTGCACGACGGCTCGGACCTCCTGGCGTCGCTGGGCCGCAGGGGCGAGTTCCGGCTGCCGCATGGGCGGGGCGACGAGGTCTATCGGGGCAGCGCGCCGGACGCCCGCACGCCGAAGGCCCGTGACATCTACATCCCGGACCTGTCGCTCGAAGGCATTCGAGTGAGGACGCGGGACTTCCGATAGCCGAACCGTCGTGGGCGACAGCGCCGTTTGACGACGAGCCAAGGCCGGCACACTGTTCGCCACCAAAGCCGGGAGTCCGTCGTGTCGCTCGCTACGCTGCTTGCCGCCCTCGCAATGCTTCAGGCCGGACCGGAGACGCCAGGCCCCGCAGATCTGGACGGCGCCTGGTCGGTGGACCTGTCTGTCGACCCGGCGGAGCCCTATCGCCGGCCCATGCATCTGACGCTGGCAACAGACGGCACGGTGACCGGCGACTTCTACGAAAGCACGATCGAAGCCGGTCGCTGGAAGCAGCAGCACGGGAGGCTGTGCGTCGCCTTCCGAACCTCGGACGGGATCGGCCCCTATCACACGTCCGCCTGTCGCGTCGGCGACCACGTGGAAGGCCAGACATGGGCGGAGCATCGTGACTTCGTATTCCTCTGGCGGGCGGATCGCCAGGCGCCCTGAGAGCCGGAACGGGCTTGGCTGAGCCTCGTTGGGTTGCCGAGGAGTCCCACGATGACTGACATCCAACCCATTTCCGGCGCAGAACACGACATCCCGCCCCTGACGCCCGCAGCGGAAGTCGCGCTCGCCGATGTCGATCCCCTGGATCCCGAAGCCATCGCGCCAATCGCAATGTCGGAGGATGATCCGGCGACCGCACGCGAACTGCGCAGTCGCGTCCTGATGCTCAAGGCCGGAGCCGGACCGGCGGATGGCGACGAAGCCGCCTAGAGATCCACGATGCTGAAGCCGCCTTCGGACGCCAGTCGTTCGGCGAGCACCGCGCGGTGACAGCCGCAGGCTTCGGCCTCGAAGCACAGAAGCGCCGTCGGACTGTCGCTCGCGATCGTCTTGAGCTGTTCGAGCTGGAGCTGGGCGGCCGGCTCCTGAAGGTGGTCCGCGAAAATCTCGCGCATCTCGCTGACCCGGCCCTTCCGGGCGGCGTCGCGACCCGCCTTGGGCGTGCCGAGATCCCTGAGGTGAACATAGGTGATCCCCTCGGCCGCCAGGCTGGTCCCGAGGATGGTCTTGGAGAAGCCCGCGCGCCGTGAGGCCGCGACGGCGCGGACATCGACGAGGGTCGCGACCCCGGCCGCTTTCAGCCGGCCGATGACGTCACTCTGGGTCGCGGCCTCATAGCCAATCGTGAAGATCGTCGGTGTCATGAGAGCTCGATCCAGGTCGGGGCGTGATCGCTGGCGCCCGGTTCACCCCGCACGTCGCGATCGACGCCTGCGTCCTTCAATCGTCGCGCGGCGGGATCGTTCAGCAGAAGGTGGTCGATCCGCAGGCCCGCGTCTCGGGCCCAGGCCTCGCGAAGATATTGCCAGAAGGTCCAGGGCGGCGGGTCGTCCGGATACCTCTCCCGAACCGCGTCCGTCCATCCCTGTGACAACAGGTCCGCGAAAGCCGCCCGGCTCGCGGGCTGAAGGAGCGCATTCTTCGTCCAAGATCGGCTGTTGTAGATGTCCGCTTCGGTCGGCACGACATTGTAGTCGCCGGCGAGCACCACCGGAGCATCGAGGGCGACCAGACTTAGGGCGTGGCGCTTCAACCGGTCGAACCAGGCCAGCTTGTAGTCGAACTTGGGACCGGGTTGCGGATTGCCATTTGGAAGGTAGAGGCAGGCGATCAGCACTCCATCGACCGCGGCCTCGATGTAGCGGCTCTGTTTGTCGGCGGCGTCGCCCGGAAGACTGCGGCGGGTCAGGACGGGCGCACCGCCGCGGCTCAGGATGGCCACGCCGTTCCAGCGGTGCTCGCCGCGCCAGACCGCATGATAGCCCGCCTCGCGGATCGCTCGCTCCGGAAACTGCTCATCGCGCGCCTTCAACTCCTGAAGGCAGACGACATCAGGCCGCGCCGTCTCGAGCCAGGCCAGCAGATTGGCGAGCCGACTGTTGACGCCGTTGATGTTGAAGGTCGCGATGCGCAGAGGCGCCCCTTACGTAATCCGCTTTGCCGAGACCGGATCACTGGCCGGGAAGGTCGCCTCGACGCCTTCGTCGACCAGCGCTTCCTGACGATCTTCGGCTTCGGCGACATGCGGAGCCAGCTGATCCGGAACCCCGTCCTCGCGCGACGCTCTTACGGCATGGGGCGTAGCGACGTCCGCATCCCGCTTCCGATGATCGGGCGCGGCGGACTCCGCATCCCCGTGGCTGTCGCCGCGGACGGTCTGACCGACTCGCGCCTGTGCGCGAGCCTCTCTCTCCGTCCTCACCGCGAGATCGTTCTCGGAGGTTTCGCGGTCGTTATCGCCGGACATTGCCCGTCCCCGCGTCCTCGGCGCTGTCGTCACGTTCCATCAACGCCGACTGGACGTCGTCGCCGGCCATGGTTCGGGTCTGGGCAGGCTTGCCGGCTTGATACTCCTCCAAGGCCGAAGCCTTGCGGGCCCGCATGGCGTCAGCCAAAGCATCCATGTCGAGACCGGCGGCGCGCGCTTGCGCGAACATGCCTTCGACGCGCTTCTCCTCCTCCTCGACGTGATGTTCGATCTCCTCGGAGAGAACCTTGACCTTGGCGTCGTAGAATTCGTCATCCGGCGAGCCCGCCTCGATCTCGTTGATCAGGATCTTGGCTCCGTCATGCTCGACGTACGCCTCGTTCAGGAGGTCGTCCTCGATCTGCCCCCGGCAAGCCGGGTAGAAGATCTCCTCTTCGATCGTGGTGTGGACCTTCAACTCGAGACAGGCTTGAAGCGCGAGCTCGCGCTTCTTGTTCGGGCTGGTCGCCTTCTCGAACGCCGCGAAGATCTCCTCCACCTTGCGGTGGTCGGCCTTCAGCATCGCGATCGCGTCCATGTCCTCGTAGGTCTGCGGCATTCTGTCCTCCTGGATCTGACCGCATCCAAGCGTTCGGCGGCGGGAGCCGTTCCTCAAGAACGACTCGCAGCAGACGACCGTCAGAGTCCGGAAAACGACATAAGGTTCAATCGCTTGAAGGAAGCGTCTTTGAGCCCGCCGCCAGAATCTCACTGACGCGCTGGGCAAGCATCTGCCCTGTGAGCGGCTTGGTCAGGACATCGGAGCCGCTCTCCAGAACGGTCTCGCCGCTCATGGCGTCATAAGCGTATCCGGTCACGAAGAGCGCCCTGAGTTCCGGTCGCGATGTCCGAGCGGCGTCGATCATCTGACGGCCGTTGAGACCCGGCAACCCAACGTCGGTCACCACCAGGTCGACCGTTCTGTCGGAACGCAGGATGGCAAGTCCCGCCACCCCGTCTTCGGCTTCGAGGGTTTCGAGACCGAGAGACTCCAGCGCCTCGATCATCAGCATCCTGACCGCCGGCTCGTCCTCCACCACGAGCACCGTTCCGTCGATGGTCCGCCCATGGATCATAACCGCCTTGCTCTCAGACGGCTCCGAGACCAAGGCTTCGGTGCGCGGCAGATGCAGGCTCACGGCTGTGCCGACGCCGAGCTCGCTCTCGATGCGCACGAAGCCGTGCGATTGACGGGCGAAGCCGTACACCATCGACAAGCCTAGCCCCGTACCTTCGCCCTGGCGTTTGGTGGTGAAGAAGGGTTCGAAAACACGGGCTGCGGTATCCTGGGACATGCCGGTTCCGGTGTCCCTGACCGTCACGACGACGTAGTCACCCGGCGCCGCGGACAGGTCGTCGCCTTTCTGTCTGCGACGGACGGTCGAAGTCGCGGTCGTGATCGTCAGGCGTCCGCCCTCCGGCATGGCGTCGCGGGCGTTCAACGCGAGATTCAGGATCGCGCTTTCCAGCTGGTGAGGATCGCAGGTGATGCGCCAGCCGGCCGGATCAAACGCATAGTCCACGACCACCGATTCCCCGATGGAACGGTCGATCAACTCGACCATGCCCTCGACGAGTGCGCGTGGATCGACGACGACAGGATCGAGCGTCTGACGCCGCGAGAAGGCGAGGAGTCTTTGCGTGAGGCCGGCCGCCCTGTCGGCAGAGGCCGTCGCCGCGTCCATGAAGCGAGCGATGTCGTCGAACCGCCCGGCGGCGATCCGGCGTTTGACGACATCCAACGATCCGATGATCCCGGTCAGGAGATTGTTGAAGTCGTGCGCGATGCCGCCTGTCAGCTGGCCGACCGCCTCCATCTTCTGTGCCTGCCGGAGCGCTGTTTCCGCCGTCGCGAGGGCAGCGGTGGCGGCCTTCTGCTCGGTCACGTCCCGACCGTAGGCAAAGACCAGGCCATCCTCCATCACCGTGTGCCAGGAGATGCATCGATCCTCCCCCGTCGCTGTGAGGAAGCGGTTCTCGTATCCGGTCAGGTCACCCTCGCTCAGGGCGTGCTCCAGCGCACGCATGCTCGGCTCCAGGTCGTCGGGGATCATGAAGTCGTCGAAGCGCCGCCCGACCACCTCGCTCGTCGGATGGCCGAGGATGCGTGTCCACGAAGGGCTCACGGCCCTGAAGACCCGATCCTGGTCGACGACGACCATCAGATCCCGGGATCGCGACCAAAGCTGATCCGCCCTGTGGCGTTCCCGCTGCAACGCTTCGACGCTCGCCAGTGCGCCGCTGATCTGACCGGCGATCAACCGCGCGAACCCGGCGATATCCTGATCGTCGCGGCGGTAGGGGCTGAGGCCCAGAAGCAACCGCCCCAAAGGCCTGTTATCCGCCGCCCGCAGGATCGGAACGATCAGCGCCTTGGTGGGGGGAGCCGTCCATGCGCCTACCGGCCAGTCGCGTGCAGGATCGAGATTGAAGATCTCGACGCCGGCCGTCGGAGCAGGCGCCCACGCCTCGACGTCGGACAGCAGGTCGCAGGCGTCGCTTGTACAGCTGTAGTTTTCGGTCTGCCCGTCAGCGGACAGGTAGAGGGCAAAGGGGAAGTCTCGCCGGTTGGCCTCCAGGACTGCACAGACCGCTTTGCGCACCCCTGCGTCATCCTCGGCGCCGACGAGCCCGGAGCCCAACATCCGAAGCATCTCGAGGCGGCGTTCGCTGATGACGCGTTCCGTTTCCTCGCTGACGACACACAACATTCCGCCGACGCCGCCATCGCTGTCGTAGAGCGGGCTGTAGGAGAAGCTGTGGTAGGTCTCCTCGGGGTAGCCGCTACGCTCCAGCAGGAGCAGCATGGCGTTGTTCCAGGTGGCTTCGCCGGCCCGCACCTTTTCGACCTGGTCCGCGACGTCCGCATAGACCTCGCTCCAGACCTCCTGGAATGGCTTTCCGAGCATCGCGGGGTGTTTGATGCCGAGCGTCGGGATGTAGGCGTCGTTATAGAAGAACCGCAGCTCCGGTCCCCAGCCGAGCCACATCTCGAACCGCGACGTCAGCAGCATGCGCAGCGGAACCTTCAGGCCCTCCGGCCACGCCCGCGGATCGCCGAGCGGTGTCGACGCCCAGTCGTGAGCACGCATGGTCCGCGCCATTTCGGACGCGCCCGGAAAGATGTCCGACAGTTCCGCCTCGATATTCATAAGCCCCCGTCCCTGCTCCGGAGCGCCAACGCGGTTGCGCGGATTTCGATGCAGACGCGATCAGTCTGACTGTCGAGGCCCATCGCCGGTGACGGACTGACCTAGTGCATTTCGGACCGGTGCATCGGCGGCGGCGGCTCGCTCATGTCCAGGCTGTCGATCATGATGTTGATTTCGGCATGCACCACATCGAGATCGGGGCCTTCAAACATCTGTTCCGCCGCTTCGCGCCAGGCCGCGCGGAGGAGCTCGCGGGCGTTGTCAGGCGCTAGATCCTCAAGATAGTGCAGGCCAAGCTCGGCGAGCAGGCGTTGAGCGACGACACCCGCGCGGATCGCGATGTCTTGGGATGGGGACGGCGCGGCCGAGGGGCTTGGCTTTCCTGCTTTTGCTCGTCTTCGCACGCTACACCTGACCATTTTCGGGTTCGTCCGCAGCGGCGTTGTGGGCTTGCTTCGCCTCTTCAACCGCCGCTTCGAACGCTGCCTGAAGGTCGCGAACGGACTGTGGGTCGAAACCGAGGATCTCTCCCAGAGCATCGAGGTCCTCGTCTCCCTTGGTGTACTCGAGTGTGGAAGCGACCAATGTCCCCGTCACCTGGAACAGCTCGGGCCGCACATCCGCGCGATGGAGCATGAGGTTTGTCTGCGGAGCTTTGCGGAGATGGCGCAGCAGGCCCTCAGGCGTTGGAGTATCGCCGCGCCACTGATCATAGATCGCGATGCGGTGCATCACCTCCAGTTTCGGGGAAACCCGATGGTGGTGGAGACGCTTGAAGTAGCGGTCCTCGAAGAAGCGGGTCAGGCCAGACCAGTCCGAAATCAGGACACCATCGCGACCGTCCGGCTCGGAGAAGGGCTGGCTGAAGAGAATACAAGGCACGATCTCGTACTCATCGAGCGAGATGCCGCCGGCCAGCTCGACGAGCTCCGGGTGGGCCTTAAGCCCCTCGACCTGGCGCTGGGTCTGATCGACGAACTCGTCGATCTGCCGGGCGAAGTAGAAGCCCGCCTCGGGATGGTTGTCCGACAAGCCTCGGTTCTTGCACTCGATGA
>MGLN01000192.1:19692-24402 GCA_001796045.1 Caulobacterales bacterium RIFOXYB1_FULL_67_16
CTTGGGCGCGAGTTCCAAGCTGTTGAGGCGCGAAAGCGTGAGCTGACCTGGATCGGCGTTCAGCGCCGCCATTCCGAGCAGCAAAAACTCGCCGTCGGGCAGCTGCAGAAGAGGCGTGTCGAAGAGGTCTCCGCTCCGGCGATGGACGCTTGCGTGGCGGATGAACACTTCCGCTGCTTCGACGCCGAGCCCCGCGCCCATCAAATGAGCCTCAAGCTCGCCCTTCCGAAAATGCAGCAGATGGCGATCCAGCGTCGTTTCACCTGCTGCTGACGCCCGGTCCGCCAACAGGCCTAGCAGCGCGTATCCACGAAGCCACTCCACCAACCGTAAGCCAGCGAAGCGACGGTCATCGTCGAAGATGTCCTGCCCGAGAACGGTGACGAGGTAGCCGGCGCCGTTCAGCTCGTGGTCCCGGACTGCCGCTGCCGGCAAGAGGTCCACCGCCCCATCAGAGATGTCCTTGATTGGCGGCGTCCCCTGCTTCAGCAAAAGCGCCTTCGCGAAACTCTGTATCGCGACCTCCTTGCTGCGCTCGAATGCCGCCCAGTCAAGCAGCTCCGCCTCTCCCGGCAGATACTCGAGCACATCGAGGCCGTCGGGAGACGGACCGGGTCGCGCAGCAGCCAACTCGGCAGGCGCGGGCCCTTGGGTCCATTCCCCGCGCCAGAACCGACGACGGCGTTCGAACCGCCCCCAGCGACGCCAGATCGCGGCCAGCGCCTCGCAGGCAGCCGCGTCCTCCGACACCGTCGAGTTGAGGCCATCGACGCCAGGGGCGACGATCACACCGTCGCTGGCAAACCATGATCCTTCATGAGCAAGCATCGACAGGTGAATGCGAAAGCCCTCGAGGAAGGCGCCCGACACGCCGTCGATCGAAAACTCCACGCCGTCGTCATCGACGCTGCGGATTTCGTTGCCCAGATTAAGTCGGCCTTGGCGCTCCATCGCGCGCTGCGCGTGCACGAACATCTGCTCGGAACGGTCCGCGAGCCTCGCAAGCAGAACCTCAAGCTCCGCCTGCGGCGCAAGCTTGCGCAGCGGTTGCTGAGCCAGCACCGACCCAATCGCATGGTAGGACGCTTCAACCGTTCGATGGACTTCGAATGCCTCCTCAATAGCTGCGGCGACATCCACGCCATACCGGGACCCAACCTCGGACAAGACTTCCACGACGAAGGCGTCGCGGCGGGTTTGCCGAAAGGGGTTAGGCATCTGCGAGACGAGGTCATTGGATCTCAGAAGGATGCCGACAAGCTTATCGACCTCCGCCTGCGAAAGACCGCCGAGAGGAAGAGCAGCAAGAAATCGGGACGCCGACAGCGCCTTCAAGGCTGGTGTCAGTGTGGCTTGCGATACACCGGTCGAGCTCGCTGGCACGTCTTCTAGCTTCATTCCCGTCGTCCCCAGTCTCCAAAGCCTCGTTCTTATGAAACTGCGGAGGCGAGCGCATCCGGATAACCGCAGCACATGCCGCCTACCCCCAGGCGGCCCTGCAGACGCGGACCAAGCCGTGGCGCTGGGTGCGTGTCATCACAAGGGCGTGAGAAAACAGAAGAGATCGACCCAATAGAAACCGAGCGAAACAGATCGGACAAGGCGCCGATATTTTCCTCAATAATCTCCGCATGTTCGCCGGTTGCAGCTCATTTCCGCCAGTGCTTGCTTGATTACAGTTCTGGTTCAGACGGAAAGGAGCGCCACATGGCCGGTCTACATCTTCACGGAACTGAGGAAATGCTGCTGACCCGCAAGGAAGCGTCCACCGAGCTTCTGCGCATGGGCATCCGCCGTTCGCCATCGACCCTGGCGAAGGTGTTCTGCACACGGTCTGACGGACCGCCCTGCACCCACCTCGGACGGACGCCCTACTACCCCAAGAGCCTGCTGCATGAGTGGGCGCGCAGCCAGCTCTCGGGCCTCCGGTCTTCGTCGAGCCAGCCTCGGCAGGCCGGACATTGGGGCGAGGCCGCTCACGAGGGCGCCTAGCTCCCCAATCCCATCCCAGCCTCTTGGGCCGCCCGGCGCCACCGCCGGGCGGCCTTCTTTCAGTGGGCCGTCTGTCCTTCTTCAACCGACCAGCCCGCGAGAGAGGCGGCGACGCTCTCGCTGATCCTGTCGGCGGCCGCACGGACCGGGTCGTCCGCCAGGTGGGCGTATCGGCTGGTGGTGCTGACGTGACTGTGGCCGAGCAGTTTGCCGATAAGCTGAAGTCCTTCGCCGCCGGCCAGCCCCGCGCTCGCAAAGCTGTGCCGAAGGTCATGGATCCGCAGGTCCTCCATCCCGGCCCTTTTGCGGATGCCGACCCAGGCCCAGTCGAGATTGGCGATCGGACGCTTCGGATCCCTCCGATCAGGGAACACATAGATGCTCCCGTTCGAGAGGAGGCCCTCGATCAGCTTCAGCGCCGCGCTCCCGAGACGGATGACCTTCGCCCCTGTCTTGGAATCCTCAAGCCGGAGCATCCCCATGGTGCGATCGATCTCCGACCACTTGAGCCTGGCGATCTCGTTCTTGCGGGCGCCGGTCAGCGCAAGAAGGCGGATGATGTTGATGTGGCGTGGATCGCCCCCGTGCTTCTCGAGCTCCGCCAGGACATCTCCGAGCCGGGCGAGTTCCGCCGGAGAAAGGAACCGATCCCGGCGGTTGTCCTTGTAGCGTTTCACGCCGCGCGTCGGGTTGGTCTTCACGAACTCCCGCTCAACCGCAAACGTGAAGATGCCGCCCAGCAGACCGACCGTGCGCGAGGCCGCATGAATTCCGCCGCGGGTGTGCGGCGTCGCCTCTCCACGGATACGTCCCGATCCAACATCGACCATCAGCCGCTCGATGTCCGCTCGGCCGATATCGGTGACCTTCATCTTGCCCAGGCGGGGTTTGATGTGGCGGGCGATGCGGATGCGGTCGATCCGCAGGGTCGTCGCTTTCTTCATCGTCACGCCCTCCTTCATGTAGAGGTCGCAGAGCTCCGACATTGTCAGTTCTTCGCGTCGTTCGACTTTGGTCCCCTGAGGGTCACCACCTGACGCGACTTCGGCCAGCACAGCCGCCGCTCTTTCGCGGGCTTCTTCCGCGGTCACCACACCATGGCGAGCGATGTGAAGGAGGCGGTCAGCGCCGCCGATCGTCCTGTATCGGACGACGTAGGTTTTGGTGTCGCTGACGGCGACCCGCACCCCGAAACCCTTGAGCTGCGTGTCCCAGAGGGTGAAGCGCACCCCTTCGGGCGTCAGGGCATCGACCAGGCGTTTGGTGATCTTTCCGGACCTCGGGTTCTGAACCATTCGATCTCTCCTCGGGCCCACGAGGGGCCGCGTTTCTGGTCCCGGTTTTGGTCACCACATGGTCACCAGCCGGGAGGATTTCGGAGGATAATCGAGAAATCAGCGGTAAAAGAACGAACCCTGAACCTGCCCACCACAAGGGTGTTTGAGCCATTTCGAGCAACTGAAAAGAACCCTAAGGTTCGAGCTCTATGTCCCAGTACAGGTAGTCGAGCCAGCTCTGGTGCAGGTAGTGAGGCGGGAAGCGGCGGCCTGCCTCCTGCAGCTGCCAGGCGTTCGGGCGGTAGGGTTCGCGGCGGATGGGCATCATGGCCTGGCGGGGGGTGCGGCCGCCCTTGGCCAGATTGCAGGGACCGCAGGCGGCGACGATGTTCTCCCAGGTCGTGCGCCCGCCGTGCGAACGCGGAATGATATGGTCGAAGGTCAGCTCGGTCGACTCCCCGCAGTACTGACAGGCGAAGCCGTCGCGCAGGAAGACGTTGAAACGGGTGAAGGCGGGGCTGCGATCCTGATCCACATAGGTCTTGAGCGCGATGACGCTGGGCAGGCGCATCTCCATGGACGGAGAACGCACCACCTTGTCGTACAGCGACACCACGTCCACCCGGTCCTGATAGACCGCCTTGACCGCCTCCTCCCACGGCCAGAGCGACAGGGGATAATAGGACAGGGGCCGAAAGTCCGCGTTCAGAACAAGGGCGGGGAAGCCCGACGGCGGTCGGTGAAGGACCTGCATCAGGTCCTCCCGTTCACGGCGGGGGGTATGGAAGCTACAGGATTGAAGACGCGCCTCCTTCCTAAGTCCTAGAGGCTTAGCCTACGCCCGATTCGAAGACGCCGCCATGACGAAGAGACGACGAAACAGGCTCAATTACGCGCCGGAAAGCCTGGCAGGGTCCATCCCCAGCGCAGGGCGCCGGCTCGGAGCATGAAACCGGCCACCGCAGCGACGATGGCGGCGGGCCAGATCGGCGCCTCGGGGATCCGAAGCACGATATAGAGGGTCGCCGCCAGTATGGCTGCGGTCACGTTGATCTCGCGCCGCAGCAGGATCGAGGGCTGGCCCGCCAGGGTGTCGCGCACCACCCCGCCGAAACAGGCGGTCAGAGTACCCATGACGATGCAGATCAGCGGATGGGCGCCGGCCGCCTCGGCCTTGGCCGCCCCCATGACCCCATAGGCGCCCAGACCGACCGCATCCAGCCAAAGCAGGGCCCTGAACCGCCAATCCCGCTGACCGATCAGCCAGATGGCCACGGCCGCCAACAGGCAGACGGCCATGTAGCGCCAGTCCTGCACCCAGAAGACCGGCAGGCCGAGCAGCAGGTCGCGCAGGGTGCCGCCCCCGACCCCGGTAATGGCGGCGAAGAAGGCGAAGGTGATGACGTCGTGTTTCTCGCGCGCGGCGGCCAGGGCGCCGGTG
>MGLN01000192.1:24420-24905 GCA_001796045.1 Caulobacterales bacterium RIFOXYB1_FULL_67_16
GCGAGCACTGTGCGCGGATCGCGCAGCGGCTCGGTCAGGGCGGGGTCCAGCGGGGTCACGCGGGCAGGTCCTCCAGCACGATCTCGCCGCGCCTCACGCCCCCATACCATCCCCACAGCAGATGCGCCGCCACGCCCCGATGCGGCCGCCAGACCTCGGCGCGGAGATACGCTTGTTTCTCGTTTGGACGCAGCTCGGCCCGGTCGGCCCAGCGCATCGCCTCCTGAAGCGCCACGTCGCCGCCCGGAAAGACGTTCAGCCGGCCTTCGCAGAACATCAGATAGGTCTCGGCCGTCCATTTGCCGACGCCCTTGATCGCCGTCAGAGCGGCGATCGCCTCCTCGTCGGACAGGGTCTGCATATGGTCCAGGTCGACCCGACCCTCGACCTGGGCGAGCGCGATCTCGCGGCCGTACTTCGCCTTCTGACCGGACAGGCCGAAGGCGCGCAGGGCGTCGATGTCGTGGGCCAGCACCGCGTCCGGC
>MGLN01000192.1:24958-33965 GCA_001796045.1 Caulobacterales bacterium RIFOXYB1_FULL_67_16
GCCTCGGCCAGGGCCTGGCGCGCGGCGGCGATCTCCTGAGCTGTGGGCGCGAGGGGCATTTCCATTGCTTAGGCCGCATGGACGATCTCGAAAAGGGCGGGGCGCCGTTCGGGTCCGGAAACCGCTAGTATCATGGCGATGTTCGCCACCCGCTTCGCCCCCTCCCCGACAGGTCGTCTGCACAAGGGCCACGCCTTCTCCGCCCTGACCGCCTGGTCCGCCGCGAAGGCGGCCGGCGGACGGTTCGTCTTGCGGATCGAGGACATCGACCCGACCCGCTGCCGCCCGGAGTTCGAGACGGCCATTCTGGAGGACCTGGCCTGGCTGGGGCTGGAGTGGGAGACGCCGGTGCGACGCCAGTCGATCCATCTGGCGGACTACGCCGCCGTCATCGACGCCCTGCAGGACCGGGGCCTTCTGTATCGCTGCTTCCGTACACGGACGGAGGTCCTCACCGGGATCGGAGACGCGCCGCATGGCAAGATGGAGGCGGCCCGGCCCGGTCCGCATACGCCGGACGAAGAAGCCCATTTCCTGGAGACCGGCCGCCCCTTCGCCTGGCGGCTGTCGCTGGACCGGGCGCGGGAAGCCCTGGGCGAGGCGGCCTGGACCGGGTTTCACTTCATCGAAGAGGGCCAAGGCCCGAACGGCGAGAGCGGCGTCGTCCCGGTGCGGCCGGACGCGGCCGGGGACGTGGTCCTGGCGCGCAAGGACGCCGGGGTCGCCTATCATCTGGCCGTGACGCACGACGACGCGCTTCAAGGCGTCGACCATGTGATCCGGGGCGAGGACCTGTTCGAGGCGACCCATGTTCAGCGGTTGATCCAGACCCTGATGGGCTGGCCTGCGCCCGTCTATCGCCATCACCGCCTGCTGACCGGGCCTGACGGGCGGCGCTACGCCAAGCGGGACCGGTCCGTGACCTTGGCGGAACTGCGCGCCGGCGGGCTGACGGCCGAAGCCCTGCGGGCCGAACTAGGCTTCAGTCGCGACGACTGAACAGGCGCGAGGCGCCATAGCCGGTCAGGGCCGCCAGCAGGACGCAGAGGACGCCGTACAGCCAGGGCCGACGATGGGCGAACTCGTAGATATCCCGCTCCAGCCCGACCTTTTCCACCGTCAGGGTCAGGTTGGACACCGAGCGCGGCTCGCCCTCCTGGAACAGCCAGACCTCGGCATAGTATTTGCCGGTGGGCGCGACGGTCGGCAGTTTGACCTCGGCGCGGAACAGGCCGCGGTCCACGAACTGGACGCCTTCAGGGTCGGTGTCGTAAAGGGCCGCCGCCTCCTTCAGCCTGATCACGGCGCGGCGCCAGTCCAGGTAGTCGTCGCCCAGGCGGCTGACGACGACGTCCCGGACGCCGTAGCGGGTCACGGTTCCGGCCTCTTCCGGGGCGTCGATGCGCAGATGGTCGACCCCGACGCCCAGTCGACGCAGCTGGCCGAAGTCGGCGATGTCGGACAGAGGGCGGGTCGAGGCCGTCATGTAGAAGCCCGGCGCGCCCTCGAACAGGACCGGACGGCTGTTCAGCCACACGCCCATGTTTCGGGTCTTCTTGACCAGGCGGACCGGCGCGTCCGGGCCACGCACCACCACGACGACGTCGGCGGGCTGGTCCGTCGGATTGAAGACGGCGCCATACAGGACGATCGAGGCGCCGGTGAAGCTGGAGTCCACGCGGACGCGGGCGTCCGTCAGGGCGGCGGCGACGCGCAACTCGCCGGTCGTCGCCTCGGATCGCTCCAGGGCGGGAACCTCTATGGCGGGCGGCGAGGGCGGCAAGGCCAGCATCAGTCCGATACCCCCGGCGCAAGCAGGAAGATGTCGCTGGGCCGGACGAACAGGTCCAGTCCCATCTGAATGCCGACTAGCAGGACGATCAGCCCCAGGGCGGCGCGCAGCTCCTCCGCCCGGAACCGGCCGGCGAACCGGGCGCCGATCTGGGCGCCGACCACCCCGCCCAGCAGCAGGATGGTGGACAGAAGAATGTCGACCGTCTGGTTCCGGCCGGCCTGGAGAATGGTGGTGATGGCCGTGGTGATGATGATCTGGAACAGGCTGGTGCCCACGACCGCTCCGGCCCGCATCCGCAGCACATAGAGCATGGCCGGCACCAGGATGAAGCCGCCGCCGACCCCCATGATGGCCGACAGGACCCCGGCGAAGACGCCCAGGCCGAACGGCGGCAGGGCGCTGATATAGAGGCCGGACTTGGGGAACTTCATCTTCAGAGGCAAACCGTACAGCCAAAGAGGGCGGCGACGGTCCTTGCGCGGCGCGGGCTGGCCGCGGCGGCGGCGCAGGATCTGGGTCAGGCTCTCGTGCAGCATCAGAGAGCCGATGACGCCGAGGAAGATCAGATAGGACAGGGCCACGACCAGATCGGCCTGGCCCAGAAGCCGCAGGTAACGGAACAGTTCGACGCCCGCGAGCGCGCCCAGGGCGCCGCCGGCGGCCATGACCCCGCCCATCCTGAAATCGACCGCCCCCTGGCCCGCGTAGCGGATGACGCCGGAGGTCGAGGAGGCGACGACGTGGCTGGCCTGGCTGGCGACGGCGACGGTGGGGGGAATGCCCAGGAAGACCAGGATCGGCGCCATCAGGAAACCGCCGCCGATGCCGAACAGGCCCGAGACGAACCCCACCACCGCCCCCAGAATCACCAGGGTCGGCCAGTTCACCGAAACCTCGGCGATCGGCAGATAGATGTCCAAAGGACGCGCCTTCGGCTGGAGCGGAAAGGGAGGCGCCGGATGGCGACGGGTGATCTTTAGCGACGCGAGGGACGCGCCGCCACCCATGCCTGAAAAGCTTTAACCCGCCCTTATCCCTGGGCTTGGGCCTGCTGGCGCATGAAGGCGTCGGCGGCGGTGCGGGCGGCGCGCTGGGCGGTGGCGGAGGCGGTCGGGCGCAGCCGGTTGACCGCCGCCTGAGCCTCGCTGTCGCCGCTGCGGGCGGCGATCATGTACCACTTCAGGGCCTCGGTGCCGTTCTTGGCCACGCCGTCGGCGCCGGTCTCGTAGATCCGCGCGACATTGTACTGGCTGTCGGTCAGCCCCTTCTCCGCCGCGCGCAGCAGCCAGATCAGCCCCTCGGCCTGATTGGTCGGCCCGCCGTCGCCTTCGTACAGTTGCATGCCGTAGAGGTGCATGCCCCGGGGGTCGCCGGCCTCGGCGGCGCGGCGCCCCCACTGGCGGCTCTCGGCCGGATTGGCGTCCAGGCCGGCGCCGCCGGTCAGATAGAGCTGGCCCAGATAGGTCTGGGCGGGGCCGTAGCCGAGATTGGCTGCGCGCTTAAGCTCCTCGACCCCGTCCAGATCGCCGGCCTCGATGCGGGAAACCGCCCGGTCGAACTCGGCGACGCCGCCGTCAGGCGTCGGGACGGCGTCGGTCGGGGTGACCGCAAGGGCGAGGGGCGTCGGGTCCGTCTGGGCGGCGGGGGCGGCTCCGGTCAGGCCGGGCAGCTCCAACTGGGACAGGTTCGAGCCGTCGGCCAGGGACAGGAAGGCGTAGCCGCCGCCGGTCAGGGCCACGGCGGTGACCGAGGCGAGGAAGGCCTTCTTGACGGTGGAGCCGTCCTTGGCCGCCTGCTTGTCCAGCCGCTCCTGCAGCTTGGACTTGCCGCCGCGCCGGGGCGCGAGGCCGAAGCCCTGGCGCGGCGCCTCCGTGGCAGGGACGGGCGTGGTCATGGCGGCGCGGGCGGCGTCGATGGTGCTGCGGGTCGAGGCCGCCCGGCCCGCGGCGGCGGCGGCGCCCATGCTGGCGCGCAGGCGACGGGGATCAACGAAGTCGGTCTCGGCGCGGAAGTCGTCGTCGCCCCCGTCGATGGCGACGGGTCGGGAGGGCTCAGGAGCCGCAGCGGGTTCCGGCGCGGCGAAACCCGTCGCCGTGGCCTCGAGCGCGTCGTCCACATCGGCCCCGCCAAAGCCGGCGAAGGGCTGGATGACGGGTTCGGGCTCGATGGCTGCGGAGGGCGGCGCGACCGGTTCCGGTTCGGGCTGGAAGGCTGGCTCGGCCGGAGCCGGCGCGGGTTCAGGCGCGGCCGTCGAGACGGAGAGGGCCTGGGCGGCCGGGAAAGGCGCGGCGACGGCGGCGTCCGGCGTGACCGGATCGACCGACCAGTCGTCGTGGCTGTCGAAGGAATCCTCCGGGAAGACGGAGGAACGCCAGTCCGTCTGCGCCGGCGCCGAGACGGACGCGGCGGAAACCCGTTCGGCCACGGCCCGACGGGGGGGCTCGACCGGCTCGCTCTCCGGGAAGTCCAGCGACAGGTCGTCGCGCGAGACAACGGTGCGACGGGCGTCGATGCTCTCGCGCGCCTCGGCCAGCAGACGCGCCGTCCGCTCCTCGCTGAGCCGCATCCGCTCGGCCAGTTCGCCGGAGGCGCGGTCGTAGCGCTGCTCGATCTTCTCGGAGCTTTCGGACAGGCGGCGCGCGATGTCGTCCAGGGCCTGTTGCGAGCGGCGCTCGGACTGGGCGATCCGGTCGCTGAGCTGGTCCGAGATCCGGGTGATCTCTCCGCCCAGCTTTTCCAGCGCCAGGGCGTGGCGGTCTTCGCTGGCGGTCAGACGCTGGTCGACCCGGTCGACGTGGCGGGCGAACTCCTGATCCACCCGGGTCGCGTGGCGCGACAGGTCGGCCTCCAGCTTGCGGTTCAGCTGGTCGCTCACGTTGCGGGTCACCGCCTCGGCGCGCTCGACCGCCTCGCGCTCGACCGTCTGGACGCGGCTGTTCAGGTTCTGGGCGATCTTCAGGACCTCGCGGCCCATGGCCTCCAGACCCTGGGCGCCCTTCAGCTCCGAGGCGTTCAGCTGGTCGCCCAGGCCGCGCACCGTCTGCTCGATCCGCTCGATCCGGGCGCCGGTCTCGGCGGCGTCCAGCCTCTGCATCATCTCGGCGCGGTTGGTCTCGATCTGGCGCGACAGGGTCTCGGCCAGTTTCTCGAGCCGGGCCGAATCGCGGGCGCCTTCGGGCTCGACCCTGCCCTCGGCGGCGCGCAGCCGCTGGTCCAGTTCGGCGAAGGAGCGTTCGAGAGTCTTCAGCGCCTCGGTGGTCCGGCTCTGGGCCTGATCGAGACGGGCGCCGACCTGGGCCAGCAGGTCCGTGCCGACGCCGGGACCGGCGGCCTTCTCGACCGCTTCCATCCGCTGACGCAGCTCGGAGACCCCGGCGCGCTGGCGTTCCTCGATGTCGTAGAGGCGGCCCGCCAGGGCGCCGATCGACTGTTCGACCTTGGTGAAGCTGTCCTGGACCTGGGGCCCGGTGTCGCGTTCGAAGGCGCGCAGACGGCGGTGGCCCTCGCGCAGCTCTTCGGCGATGTCGTCCAGACGACGGGCCTGCCCCTTGCTGTCGGCCTCATGGCCGTCGAGGCGGCGCACCAGACCGGCGACCGCCTGGTCCACCCCCTGGATGGCGACGGTCGAGCGGCGCTCGGCCGCCTCGAGCCGGGCGGCGATGGCCTCGATGGAGGCGCCCAGCCTTTGCCAGCCCTCGTCCCCCACCTCATAGGCGTCGTCCAGGCGGCGGGTGCGGGTGCGACGTTCGAAGGTCTCTGCGGCGGAGCCGCGACGCGGCAGGGTGGCGTAGCCCTCCTCCTCGTCCTCCATGATCATGGAATTCAGCCATTCGCCCAGCGTCATGCCCGAGCGACGCGCAAGATCCTTGGCGACCTCGCGGGCCTTCGGATCAATACCCTTTACGCTCCAAGGCGCCGCTGCGCTCACTGATTCGGCTCCCGACCTGTGCGATCAGGCTATAACGCCAAGATCGAGGGTGTAAACGCATGGTTAACCGCAAGATGTTGCGGCGAGTCTCCTGCCTGTGGACATCTCTTGCAGGGCCGCGCCGGCTTCGGCTTGCATCCCGGCCGTCCCTGGGCCACCTGCGGGGTCATGAGCCTGTTCCCCACTCTGATCCTGCTGGGCGCCGTCCTGGCCGTCATGGTCTTCGCCGGCTGGCGCGGCGCCCTGCCGCCCGACCCGTTCAAGGGACCGCGCATGATCCCGTGGCGGTTCATCATGGTGGGGGCGGCCGCCCTGGCCCTGCTGCTGCTGATCCATCTGGCCACCCTGTTCGGGGCGGAGCGGCCGGCCTGGATCCCCACGCCCTAGTGGAGGGCAGCGCACCTCGCCTGAGGCGAAAGGCGGGAATTGCTCGTCCGGACAAAAACCGGTGCAATGTGCAATTGGAGACAATTGCCTGTTTTCCATAGTCTTTCTCGGCCGCCACGAATTGCACAGTGCAATCTGACGCCGGTTGCGCCCAGCCGCCCCTTTAGAAGCCGGAAAGGCCGGCAGGCATGGCGATGTCAAAGACCGGGCAGGATTATAGTCCGGCCCTGCCCTATGGCGCGCTGATCGCCGACTGCCATTTTCAACCCATTGAAAAGACAGATGTTGGCCTTCGGAAATAGGAGCGCCGGCGTGCCTTCGTCATCCTATTTGCGCGGACGTCCGGCGCTCTGCGCCCGCCCGCGTCCGGAACCCGAGCGAAGCCCGCCGGTTGATCCTGCGAACCCAAGACAGGAGATGCGACCATGGCCGACAAACTGACCCCCGCCGAGGCGGAAAAGGAATTCTGGAACAGCCTGAAGGAGTCCAACACCGGCATGCTGGGTCTGGACCAGGCGGGATACCACCATCAGCCGATGACCGGCTTCGGCGAGCCGGAGACCGGGACCATCTGGTTCTTCAGCCGCAACGACACCGACTTCGCCCGCGACGTGGCGGTCGGCGGTCAGGACGGCATGTTCTGCTATCAGGCCAAGGACCAGAAGGTGCAGGCCTGTATCCACGGCGCCCTGTCGATCGACCAGGACCGCGCCCGGATCGACAAATACTGGAACCCGGTCGTGGCCGCCTGGTACCCGGACGGCAAGGACGACCCGCACCTGACCCTGATCCGCTTCGACGCCCAGGACGGCCGGGTCTGGGTGTCCGACAAGGGCTCGCTCGGCTTCGGCTACGAGGTGCTGAAGGCCAATCTGACCAAGACCCAGCCGGACGTGGGCGGCGTGTCGGACGTCAACCTGCAATAGGACCGCGACGAGGCCTCCGGCTTCAGCCGCTACCGGAGCCGGAGGCTGGGGCGGCCAGCCTGTCGCTCAGACGCTTAGGCGAGGATATCGTTCTGCGACGAACCGGCCTCCGCCGAGCTCCAGTTGCTCAGCGCCTGCTGGAACAGTCGGACCGCCAGGGCGTCGCTGACGGGGTCTGCGGCGATGCGGGCGGATTCGGCGGCGCGCAGGCCGTCGATCTGACGGCTCAGGAAACGGAGGCTTCCCTCCGGCCCGGAGTCGCGCTCGGCCAGATCGGCGATTACCTGGTCGCGCGAGATCGGTTCAGCGGCGTCTGGCGCCGTCTCGCCGCGCGCCAGCGCCAGTTCCGCCGGCGGGGCGTCCGAAATCTGCGAGGCCTTCAGGGTGAGGGCGTGGCCGACCGAGAAGTCGTCGATCGACAGCGCTTGTTCGGCGTCCGTCCCGAAGCGGGTCAGCAACACGCGGCTATCCGTATAGCCGGCGTCATAGGCGGCGGCGCGACGCAGGTCGGCCGAGGCCTGACGTTCCGCCTTCGACACAAGACCGTCGCCGTCCGTGTCGGTTTGGGCGAACCAGTCGGCAAGATATTCCTGATCGGAAATGGATTCCGACCCGGATTGAGCCTGGACCAGGGCGTTGAGGGTGTCGGCGCCGAAGGTGTCGGCGGGCGTCATTTCGGCGCGGGTGACGCGACCGTCCGCGTCGGCGTCGAAGGTTTCGAAAGCCTTCAAAACTTTGGCGTTTCCAGCATCGACGGCGCTGATTTCGTCCAGCGTCAGGGCGTCGTCGCCGTCGGTGTTCAGACGGTCGAACAGCTTCTGATAGAGCTGTTGCGTGAGGGTGGAACCCGCAGCGGATATGGTGGTCATGGCCTCAGCCTCCCCAGGCGCGCGACACGCGTGACCGGAAGGAAGCAAGAGCCAGACCGCGCAAGGCGCGGCCTGGCGACCATCAGATCAACGTCAGCCTGCGAAACACCAGGCCAGGACCGCCTTCTGGGCGTGGATGCGGTTTTCGGCCTCGTCCCAGACCAGGGAGCGGGGGCCGTCGATGACGGCGTCGGTGACTTCCTCGCCCCGGTGGGCGGGCAGGCAGTGCAGGAAGACCGCGTCCGGGTCGGCGAGCTCCATCAGGGCCTCGTCCACCGCATAGGCCTCGAAGGCCGCCAGACGCGCCTCATAGTCCTGGTCGCCCATCGAGACCCAGGTGTCGGTGACCACGACGTCGGCGCCCTTGACCGCCTCGCGCGGGTCGCTGGTCAGGGTGACGGCGTTTCCGCCCTTGGCCAGGTCGCGCAGATCCGGATGGTACTCCGCCGGGCAGGCGACGTTCAGGTGGAAGCCGAACTTGGGCGCCGCATGCATGAAGCTGTGGCAGACATTGTTGCCGTCGCCGACCCAGGCGATGGTCTTGCCCGAGACCGGGCCGCAATGCTCCTCGATCGTCTGCAGGTCGGCCAGGATCTGGCACGGATGCGACCGGTCAGTCAGGCCGTTGATCACCGGCACGGTCGAGACGCGGGCGAAGCGTTCGACGTCCTCATGGCTGTTGGCGCGGATCATCACGGCGTCGACCATGCGCGACAGGACGCGGGCCGTGTCCTCGACCGGCTCGCCCCGGCCCAGCTGCATATCGGACGCCGTGGCGATGATCGAGGCGCCGCCCAGCTGGCGGATGGCCGCGTCGAAGCTGAACCGGGTGCGGGTCGAGTTCTTCTCGAAGATCATGGCCAGGACCCGGTCCTTGCCCGGCGCGTCGGCGTCGGGACGCCCCTGGGGCCAGCCCTTGCGGGCGGCCTTTCGGGCGTGGGCGTCATCGAGGATGGACCGCAGATCGGCGGCGTCCAGCAGGTGGATGTCGAGGAAGTGCCGGGCCATCAAGCGGCCCACTTCTCGCGGGCGGCCTCGCAGGCGGCTTCGAACCGGGTGATCAGTTCGCGGGCCTCGTCGAGCGTCAGGTTCAGCGGCGGCA
>MGLN01000193.1:0-23341 GCA_001796045.1 Caulobacterales bacterium RIFOXYB1_FULL_67_16
CCACCACATCACCGCCCCGTCCGAGGACGGCGAGGGCGGGGTGCGGGCCATGAAGATGGCGCTGAAGCGGGCCGGAATGCAGCCCTCGGACCTCGACTATGTCAACGCCCACGGCACCTCGACCATGGCGGACTGGATCGAGCTGAAGGGGATCGAGGGTCTGGTCGGCGATCACGCCCAGAATCTGGCCGTCAGTTCCACCAAGTCGATGACCGGCCACCTGCTGGGCGCCGCCGGGGCCATAGAAGCGGCCTTCTGTGTCCTGGCCATCCGGGACCAGGTGGCGCCGCCGACGATCAATCTGGATGATCCGGAGATGGAGACGCCGATCGACCTGGTCCCGAACAAGGCCAGGCCGATGAAGATCGATGTCGCCATGTCCAACAGTTTCGGCTTCGGGGGCACAAACGCCTCGGTGATCTTCAAGAAGGTCGACTGACATGTTCGGACGGGGGCGGGTTGAAAGGGTGCGGGGCGGTTCGGGTCTGACGGTGACGTTGCTGACCGCCTCGGCGACGTTCAGCCTGTTCCTGATCGCCGCCCTGGCGATTGTCTGGGGCGTCTACTACGGCCCGGGGCCTGGCGCCCGTCAGGGAGACCGCACGGTCGTGACCCTGGCCAGCGGGTCGGGCGTCTCCGCCATCGCCGCACAGCTGAAGGCGGCGGGGGTCATCCGATCGACCGACCTGTTCAAGGCGGCGGCGACCTTCACCGGGGCGGATCGCAAGCTGCGCGCCGGCGAATACGAGGTGCCGTCGGGAACCTCGCTGTCCGGGGTGCTGAGGCTGCTAGTCGAGGGGCGGGTGGTGCGCCATTTCGTGACCCTGCCGGAAGGCTGGTCCTCGGCCCAGGCGGTCGACATTTTGGCCAAGGAGCCGGTGCTGACCGGAACCGTCGAGGTGACGCCTGAGGAAGGCAGTCTGTGGCCCGACACCTATGAGGTTTCACGAGGCGACACGCGCCAATCGGTGATCGACCGGATGCAGCGGGCGGCCCGGGAAAACCTGCGGCTGCTCTGGGCCCGGCGCGGGCCGGGAACCGTGGTGCGCAACCCGGAAGAGGCGGTGATCCTGGCCTCCATCGTCGAGAAGGAGACCGGGCTGGCGGCCGAGCGTCCGCGTGTGGCGGCGGTCTTCTCTAACCGGCTGCGTCAGGGGATGCGGCTGGAGAGTGATCCGACCATCGTCTACGGCCTGACCCAGGGGCGGCCGCTGGGGCGCGGGATCCGCCGGTCCGAGCTGCAGCGCCAGACGCCGTGGAACACCTATCAGATCGACGGCCTGCCGCCGACGCCGATCGCCAATCCGGGCAAGCAGGCGCTGGAGGCCGTGTTGAACCCGCCGGCGGATTCGGCCCTCTTCTTCGTCGCCGACGGCTCGGGCGGCCACGCCTTCGCGGCGACCTATGACGAGCATCTGCGCAATGTGGCGCGCTGGCGTCAGATTGAGCGGCAGAAGGCCGGGTTGCCGCCCGAAGCCCCCGCGACGGTCGTGCCCGAGGCCGCTTCGACCGCGCCCGCGCCAGCGGACGCCCAGGCGACCCTCACCCTGCCCGCGGGCGCGTCTCAGGGTTTGAGATGAGCCTGATTTCGGGAATGACCGGCTTCGGTCGGGCCGAGGGGGCGGGGCTAGGCTGGACCTGGTCGGTCGAGGCGCGGTCCGTCAACGGGCGCAATCTGGAGGTCCGTTTTCGCGGGCCGAACGGTTTCGACCCCCTGGAACGCACGGCCCGGGCCGCCGCCCAGGCGCGGTTCGCCAGAGGCCAGATCAGCGTCGGCGTCCACGCGCGGCGGGTCGAGGGCGCAGATGCGGCTGTCACAATCAATGCCCCCCTGCTGGCGCGTTATCTGACTCTGGCCAATGAGCTGGCGGAGGACGGGGCGACGCCGCCGTCCGCCGATGGCCTGCTGGCTCTGCGCGGCGTGATAGAAGCGCCGGAAGAGACGGACGATCCTGAAGCGCGGGCCGCCCTCGAGGCCGCCATAGGCCGGACGATCGAAGAGGCGCTGGACGCTCTTAGGGGCGCACGCCATGCGGAGGGCGCCCAGCTGGCGCCCCTGCTGGGCGGGTTCGTGGACCGGATAGAAATCCTGGTCACCTCGGCCGAGGGCGAAGCCCAGGCCCAGATCGAGGCCATCCGTGATCGATTCGGCCGCCGCATGGCCGAGCTGGCGCCGGACGCGCCGGGATTGGAGGAGCGGGTTTTCCTTGAAGCGGCGGCCCTGGCGGCCAAGGCCGACGTGCGTGAGGAGCTGGACCGGCTGACGGCCCATGTCGCGGCGGCTCGCCACCTGATGAGCGCCCCGCCGGCAGGGCGGAAATTGGATTTCCTGCTTCAGGAATTCATGCGGGAGGCCAACACCCTCTGCTCGAAATCCGCTACGACGCCGCTCACCGGAATCGGCCTCGAGCTGAAGGCCGTCATCGAACAGTTGCGTGAACAGGTCCAGAATGTCGAATGAACGCTCGCCCCGCCGGGGCGTCCTCCTGATCGTCGCCAGCCCGTCGGGCGCCGGCAAGACGTCGCTGTGCCGCCGGCTGATGGCGGACCATGGAGGGCTGGAGCTTTCCGTGTCGATGACGACGCGCGGCATCCGTCCGGGCGAGGTCGACGGGCGCGACTATAATTTCGTCGATCGCGAGCGGTTCCAGAAGCTGATCGACGCCGACGCCTTTCTGGAATGGGCCGATGTGCACGGCAATCTGTACGGCAGCCCGCGCGGACCGATCGACCGCGCCCTGGCGGAAGGCCGCGACGTGTTGTTCGACATCGACTGGCAGGGGGCGCGGGATGTGGCGGAGAAATGCCCCGAAGACGCCGTGCGGGTCTTCATCCTTCCGCCGAGCCTGGAGGAGCTGCGGCGTCGCCTGGTGACGCGCTCGCAGGATTCGGACGACGTCATCGAACGCCGTGTCGCCAACGCCAAGGGCGAAATCGAACACTGCGACGCCTTCGACTATGTGATCGTCAACGAGGACTTCGACGGGTCCTACGCCGAGCTGGCGCATATCTATCACGCCGAGCGTTCGCGGCGTTTTCGCAACCTGTGGGTGAAGGATTACAAGGCTGCCCTGCTGCGGGAGCCGGTTTGACCGAAACAACGACACCGCGGCTGGCGGAGGGGGGACAGGCCGCCGCGGTGTCGTCTTCGGCTGCAAAGCGGTGACGACATCGCGCCAGGCGGGGGCTTCCTACGCGATGTCGTCTGCAGCGCTACGCAACTGCACCCCTTATCCCACAACAGGGGTTCCAGAGGGTAAATTTTCGCCTAGGGGCGATTGCTTAGGTACGCAGCACGATTGCCTGGCCGCCTCGACGGCAATTTGGCTTCAAGGGGCGATTCGCGCTGCGAAACAGGGGGTGATCCGCGCCAGGGCCTCCTCGATTTCCGGCGTGGAGACCGCGAAACTGAAGCGGATGTAGCGCGCGCCGTCCACGGGATCGAAATCCACACCGGGCGCGGTCGCCACGCCCGTGTCGCGCAAAAGTTGCTCGCAGAAGGCCACGCTGTCGTCCGTCAGATGGCCGATGTCGGCCCAGATGTAGAAGGCGCCGTCGGGCGGGGCGATTTTCCTGAGCCCGAGCGCGGGCAGGGCCGCCAGCATCAGGTCGCGATTGCGGGCGTAGGTCTGAATATGGCCCTCAAGCTCGTCGATCGCGTCCATGGCGACCAGGCCCGCATGCTGGCTGAGGCTGGGCGGGGTCAGGAACAGATTGCCGATATAGGCGCGGGCGGCGTCGATCAGGGTCTGTGGGACCAGCAGCCAGCCCAGCCGCCATCCGGCCATGCTCCAGTATTTGGAGAAGCTGTTAATCACCAGGGCGTCAGGCGCGAACTGCAGCATCGACGGGGTCGGGCCGATGTAGGAGAGGCCGTGATAGATCTCGTCCGAGAGGATGGCGATGTTTCGCGCGCGGCAGACCTCGGCGATGGCGGCGAGCTCGGCCGCCGGGATAATGGTCCCGGTCGGATTGGCGGGGCTGGCGATAATGACGCCGGCGGGGGCGGGATCGAGCGCCTCCAGCTGGGCGGCGGTCAGCTGGAACCGGGTTTCGGGACCGCAGGCGATCTCGACCGGCTCCAGATGCAGGGCGCGCAGGCTGTTGCGATAGGCGACATAGCCGGGACGGGCCAGGGCGATTCGGTCGCCCGGCTTGAAGCGGACGCTGAGGGCCAGAACCAGGGCGGGCGAGGCGCCGCAGGTCAGCAGGATGTGGGCGGGATCGACCGCCACGCCATACCGGTCCTGGTACAGACGCGCGATGCGGGCGCGCAGGTCGGGGCTCTCCCAATAGCCCATGCCGTCAGTGTCGAGCACCTGATGCGCGCGGGCGACGGCGGCGGAGGGGGCGCCGGTCGAGGGCTGGCCGAACTCCATATGGATGATCGACCGGCCTTCGGACTTCAGTTGGTGCGCCAGGCGGCTGACGGTGATGGCGCGGAAGGGTTCGACGGTCATGCCAGGGCATCCGCCAGCCGCAGGAAGCCGGCGACGTCGACGGTCTCGGCGCGGGCGTCGGGTTCGATGCCGGCGGCCTCGCACAGGGCGGCGCCGCCGAGCTGTTTGAGGCTGGAGCGCAGCATCTTGCGGCGCTGGCCGAAGGCGGCGGCGGTGACGCGTTCAAGCTTCTTAAGGCGTTCGGGCGAAGGACGCTCGTCCAGCGGAATCAGATGGACCACGGCCGAGGCCACCTTGGGCGGCGGGGTGAAGGCGGCGGCGGGCAGGTGCATGACGATGCGCGCCGTGCAGACGGCCTGGGAAATGACCGCCAAACGGCCGTAGGCGTCTTCGCCCGGACCAGCGGCCACACGCTCGGCCACCTCCTTCTGGAACATCAGGGTCAGGCTGTGGGGCAACCAGGGACCGGTCAGCCATTTGATCAGCAGGGCGGTGCCGACATTGTAGGGCAGGTTGGAGACCAGGTGGGCGGGGCCGGAGACCAGGTCCGCCTCCTTCACCTTCAGGGCGTCGGCCTCGACGATGGTCAGCCGGCCCGAGCCGTCGTCCAGTTCGGTCAGCAGGGGAATGAAGCGCGGATCCTTTTCCACCAGGACCACGGGGCCGGCGTCGGATTCCAGCAGGGCGCGGGTCAGGCCGCCGGGGCCGGGGCCGACCTCGATCACGGCGCGCCCGTCGAACGGACCGGCCAGGCGGACGATCTTGCGCGTGACATTGAGGTCCAGCAGGAAATGCTGGCCGAAGCTCTTTTTCGCCGACAGGCCGTGGGCGTCGAGGGTTTCGCGGAGGGAAGGAAGGTCGGTCACACGCCCTGTTAGCGCGCGGCGCGGGCCGCCGCCATCTCCGATGCCAGACGAACGGCGGCGATCAGGCTGTCGGGGCGCGCAATCCGCTTGCCGGCGATGTCGAAACCTGTGCCGTGGTCCGGCGAGGTGCGGATGACGGGCAGGCCCAGGGACACGTTCACGCCGCTCCAGAAGTCCAGAGTCTTGACCGGGATCAGGGCCTGGTCGTGGTACATGCAGATGGCGGCGTCATAGGTCGCGCGGGCGTCGTCGTGGAACAGGGTGTCGGCGGGTCTGGGGTCGGTGATGTCGATCCCTTCGCCGCGCAGCTGTTCGGCGACGGGGATCAGGGTCTCGATCTCCTGCAGCCCCAGGGCGCCGCCTTCGCCCGCGTGGGGATTCAGGGCGGCCATGGCCAGGCGCGGGCGGGCGATAGCGAAGTCGCGTTTCAGGCTCTCGTGGACGACCCGCGCGGTACGGGCGACCCGCTCGGCGGTCAGGAGTTCGGGAACCTGGTCCAGGGCGACGTGGATGGTGACCAGACAGGCGCGCAGGTCGCGGGCGGTCAGCATCATCACCGGGCCGCGTGTCCCCGCATAGGGCGCATCTGCGGTCAGTTCGGCGATGAATTCGGTATGGCCGGGGAAGCGGAAGCCCGAGGCGTACATGGGCGCCTTGGCTATGGGGGCTGTGACCAGACCCGAGGCTTCGCCCGACAGGGCGAAGCTGACGGCCTCTTCGATCCCGTCGGCGACCGAGGGGGCATTGAGGGGTTCGGGCAGGCCGATGGTCACTGGCGCGGGCAAGGGCCGGTGAATGACCGGGAGGGCCCGCTCGAAATGCTGGGCGGCCTCGCCGGGCGTGAAGACATCGGCGACGGCGATCCCTTGCGCCTCCAGCAGGGCGGCGTCGCCGATCACGGCGAAAGGCAGCATGGCGGCCGAACGCGCCCGCCAGGCCGCAGCCACGATCTCCGGCCCGACGCCGGCGGGTTCGCCCAGCGTTAGGACCAGAGGCCGGGTCATTTGAACTCGATCAGGGCGTCGTTGCGCAGATCGCGCAGGTAGCGGCGCTCGAGCACGGCCAGGTTCTGGGCCCGCAGACGACCCTCGACCTGCTGCCGGTTCGGAGCCTCCGGGCCGCCGACGCGCCGGCCGCAGACGGCGACGAGATGTAGGCCCAGCGGCGTGCGGATCGGGGTGGAGACCGAGCCGATCTCGCCGGTGCGGGCGAACTGCTGGAACTGGGGCGCCAGGTCGGCGACGTCCGATTCGCCGAGATCGGCGCCGATCACGCCCTGGGTCGCGCGGGACTGAGACAGGATGTTGTCGCAGTTCAGGCCCTGACGCAGACCTTCCAGAGTGCGGGTGGCGGCGGCGAGGTCGGCTTCCGAGGCGGCCTCCGGCAGTTCCACCATCATCTGCTTCAGCGAAACCAGGCTGGTCGCTGCGCCGTCGCGCTTGTCGCGCATGTAGATGATGTACACCCCGCCGTCGACCGGAACCGGGTTCGACAGCTGGCCGGGCTGGAGCTGGTCGAAGATGGTCTGGAGCGCGGGCTGGACCGTGCCCTTGACCACCCAGCCGGCGTCGCCAGGGACGCGGGCCGAGGCCGAGGGGGCGGCCGAGAACTGCTGGGCCACGGCCTGGAAGGGCGCGCCCTGGATGATCTGCTGCACCAGCTGGCGGGCGCCGTTCATGGCGGCGTCCTGGCCGCCGACGCGGGCGGCCTCGATATAGATTTCGCCGATCAGATACTGGGGCTGGGCTGCGGCTTCGTTCAGGCGGCGGACCTCCTGATCGACCTGGAGCGTGCTGGGGCGGGCGCGGCTGTTGAACCGGCCGGGCACCAGCTGGCTCCAGCCGATCTCGGTGCGCAGACTTTCACGGAAAGCGTTCGGCTGGATGCCGCCCTGTTGCAGGAACTCCATATAGGCGGCGGGGGTCACGCCGGCCTGACGGGCCATCTGGGCGATTTCCTCGTCGATCTCCTGATCGGTGATCTTCAGGGTCTCGAACTTGGTGATCTCCTGCGCCTTAAGGCGCTCCTCGATCAGGCGGTTCAGGGCGGCCTGCTGAATGGCCGGCAGGTTCTGTTCCGTCGGCTGGACCTGGGACGAGGCGATCAGCATCAGCATCTGCTGGCGCAGATCGAAGCCGGTGATGATCTTGTCGTTCACCGTGGCCACGATGCCGTCGGCCAGTTCGAACTGGGGGGCGGGCCGCGCGGCGGCGGGGCCGTCGCCGGCCGCCGGATTTGGCGCGCCCGCGGCGGGCGCCTGGGGCGCAGGCGCCGTCCGGCCTTGGGTCTGGCCCTGGGTCTGGCCTTGGGCCGAACCGGCGAGGAGGACCGCCGCGAGCGCAGCCCCCGTCGAATAACGCATCAAACCCATTGGTCGTCCTGATTCCTCACAGCGTTCCATCGGCCAGGCCGGCGGACGGTCGCGCCCCTTAAAGCGTCATGCTCAACGCATCTCGCCCTGTCCATAACCTGAACCTCCGAAAGTGGCGAGGTTTAGGCGTACATAGACCCCGTCCGACGGACCGCTGGCCCGGACGCGGGTGTTGTTGCGGCGATAACCGAACTCCACGCGGAAACAGTCGTCGTCGAACAGAAGGCCGATTTCCTGGCGGGTGATGACATTGCGCTCCAGGTCGGCGATGCCAGCGACCGCCACGCCCCAGTTTCCGTAGACGAACTGCTGACCGGCCAGCTGGACGAACTCGTAGTTGCGGTTCTGATCGCCCGACAGGGGGTTGGAGCGGTCGACGATATAGCTGACCGACGCCAGGTTGCGGCGGCCCCAGCGCCCGTCCACGGCCGCCTCGGCCCGGCGCACGTCCCCAGAGCCGTCGACCGTGGCGTGGCCCCAGCTGCGGATGCGGTCCGACGGCGAGAAACTGCCCTGAACCACCCAGTCCGAGGCCGAAGAGGCCAGGCCGGAGGGGTCGTACAGCTGACCGGTCGTGCTGTCGGGAATGGTGGTGCGGAAGGCGTCCTCATCGTCGGCGCGATAGCTGCGGCCGACGAACAGGCTGGCGCTGCGGCCCTCTGACCAGCGGATGGTGGCGCGGCCGCCTGCGGTGAAGCGGAAGCCGCCCTCCACCAGATCATATCCGGAGAAGCGGTCCATGCGGAACAGGGAGGACTCGTCCAGCTCGATGACCTGGGAATCTTCGTTCGGGATGCGAGGATCGATGTCTGACTTGTTGGACATCGAGACCTGGGCGACCGGCTCCAGGATGATGTCGGCGCGCGGCGTGCGGCGAATCAGCGGGTAGCTGAGATCGACGCCGCCGCTGGCGCGGGTCCGGCTGAGGCTTTCGTCGGTCTCGACCCCCATCATCGGCGGCAGGTCGGAGAGGGAATAGAGGTCCACCCGCGTATCGACGAAAGGCTCGATCCGCAGGCCCTGGCCGGTGACGAACACCCGGCGCCATTCGGCCTGGGCCGTGACGCGACGACTGTCGACGCCGGCGAGCCCGGTCGTGTCGGCCGGGACGATATCGGGGTTCAGAACGGGGGCGCCGACGAAACGTTCGCGGTAAAGAGAGACCGCCGAGCCCTTGACCCGCAGGCGTCCGCCCAGCACGGGCCCGGCCGGCTCCCAGCGGGCATCGACCAGGGGTGCGACTAGCGGCAGGGTGTCGTCGTTTTCGAACACCTTGAAGCCGTCGGCGTCTCGGAAGTCGTTGTCCTCGAAAGTCGGATCCAGCCGCAGGCTCTGGATCGAGAAGGCGGCGACCGAGACATAGGAACGGTCGGTCTGACGCTCGGCGTAGATCTGGCTGATCAGCCGACGGCGGTCGCCGTAGTAGAGGCCGTTGTCCTGATAGGGATCGCGAATGTCGTAGCGGTCGAACAGGGTCTTGTCCGAGGTGCGTTCGGCCGTGAAGCCGAAGCGCCAGGGGCCGGCCGGGTCGAAATCGCCATGGGACAGCAGATAGGAGCGGTGCTCCTCGTCGCCAAACCGGACATTGCTCTCGTAGTCGCCGTCGCCGTTCAGGTCGAAGTCGCCAAAGTTGCGCTCATAGGTATAGCCGCCGCGGGCCACGATAGAGCCGTCGGCGAAGCGGCGGCGCCATTGCAAATTCAGCAGGGGCGCCACTCCGGCATTGATCTGGGGGCTGATAAGCCAGTCTTCCGACGGCGAGACCACGTGCAGATAGGGTTGCTCGATCGAGACGCCGCCGCGGCCTTCGTCATAATTGATGATCGGCACCAGCAGGCCCGAGGCCCGTTCCACCGTCGGGTCGGGGTGGGCGAAGTAGGGCGTATAGAACACCGGTACACCGCCGACGCGGAAGATGGCGTTGCGGTAGATGACGGCGCGCAGGGCCTCGTCCTGGACGACCTTTTCCGCCTGGATGGAGATACTGGGGGTCGTGGGACCTTCGGCGTCGCAGATCGGGCAGGGGGTGAAGATGGCGTAGTTGAGTTCGTTGACACGTTCGCTGCGCCGGACCGCCGTCGCAGCCATCAGGCTGGCCCCGTTCTCAAGCCGGGTGGCGAAATCAACGGCGACCGCCGCCTTCAACTCGCGATCGGTCTCCAGCCGGCTGGCGTAGACGACGGTTCCGTCAGCGGAAATCGCCTCCACCCGACCATTGACCGACGCCGCGCCTGTGGACAGGTCATAGGCCAGGTCGTCGCCGCGAAGCACATTGCCGTCAGCGCGCAAGTAGACGCGGTCGCCGCCGTCGCTCTGGGCCGTGATGACGTCGCCTGTCCGACCGGCCGTCGCCGCATCGACATAGACAGCGCCCTTTTCGAGCCCATCTGCGGCCGGTGCGGTTTGGGCTGCAGCGGCTCCAGCGAACGGCAGGCCGACGAACAGCGCCGCGCCGGCCATAAGCCGGGCCCGGAAGGTCCTGGAACGCTGAGCGCGATCACCCTGCATGAAACATCCGTCTGTGTTGAGCGAGGCGCTCGCTTAGCCGTCTTCGGTATAGAACAGCAAGGTGAAGGCGGCGAGGCCCGTCAATATGGGCGGCAGCCAGGCCGCCACGAGGGGCGGCACCACCTCTGCCGAGCCCATGGCCGATGAGAACTGATTCATGAAGAAGAAGGCGAAGCCCAGAACCACGGCGGCGACGCTCATCCTCGCCAGGTCGCCCAGCCGCATCAGCCGCAGCGAGAAGGCCGCCGCCAAGATCGACATGGCGGCGAAGACCAGGGGCGTGGCGAGGAGCTGTTGGAACCGCAGTTGATAGGCCGTCGACGCGAATCCTGCGTTCTCGATTCGTCGGATCTGGTTGGGCAGGGACCAAAAGGGCGTGGACTGCGGGCGGGCGAACCGCTCGAAGGCCTCTTCGTCGGCCAGGCTGGAGATCAGATCGAGGCTGGAATAGCGGACGGCGCGCTGGCCGATGCTGGCCCCGACCGCACTCGTCAACCGCCACCGCCCGGCGCTGAGGGCGGCGGACTGGGCGTCGATCCGTTCGGAAAAATCTCGATTGCCGGAGGCATCGGTCGTGTAGATGAAGAAGGTCACGTCCAGCAGCCGGGCGTTGGCCCGGTCCTGTCGGCCCGCGCGGATGATCATCTGACGCTGGTCGTCGCCCTCGCGCAGCCAGATGGGGGCGCCGGCTCCAGCGCGGGCGTCCGGGGCGGCGCCGGAAATCCGGGCCCGCTCCCTCTGCCACAGGCCGTCGCCGGCCGAGGCGAGCGGTCCCAGAACCATGACGGTCAGAACCCCGAGGACGAAGGCCATGCCGGCGGCCGGAAGAACGAATCGCCAGGCCGAGACGCCGGCGGCCCGCATGGCGATCAGTTCGCTGCGGCGGTTCAGCCCGATATAGGCGGCCAGGGTCCCGAACAGAAAGACGAAGGGCAGGAGCTGGACGATGACCGCAGGGGATTTCAGCGCCACCAGGCCCAGGATGCGGAAGGCCGACAGATCCTGATCCGAGCCGACCCCGCGCGACACCTCTACGAAGTCGATCAGCATGACCAGGGCGGCGATGACGGCGAGGGCGACGCCGAGCGAGCGCAGCTGCTGTATCAGGACATAGCGTTCGATCCGGCCGAGACGCGGGGCGCGAAGCGGGGGAAGGGCGGGCAGGGCGAGTGTCATGCGAACCTTGCCCGGAGCTGCGACCGCAACTGGTCGATCAGGGGCCATCGCCGGCGTCTGCGCGGCTTCAGGGCGCGGAACAGCAGACGGGTCGCGACAACCACGGCGGCGAGCGGCGCCAGATACTGAAGGAGGTTCATCCAAGGGTTCCAGGCGCTGGCCGCGACCAGACCGTAGCCGACCACCCGCACCACCAGGAAGGCGCCGGCGGCCTGGGCGATGCGGAGCGAATAGCCGGTCCGGCTGAAGGCCCCGCCGAGAATGGCGACCAGGGCGAAGGCGGCGGCGACCAGGGCGTAGAGGGGCGCGGCGATGCGAGCGTGGGCCTCGGCCAGCAGTTCGTTTCTGGCGCCGGCCGTCTCCAGCACCCGGGGCGTCGGGTTCAGCAGCTGGCGCAGATAGAGATCTGCCGGCTTGTAGCGGATCTGCTCGGTGACTGCAGAGAACTGGCCCAGGGGAAAGTCGTAACGGTCGAAGGACAGGGTCTCCAGGACGCCGCGCGAGGAATATTTCTGCCAGGAGCCGTCAATCATGGTCAGGATCGGCTCATTGGCAGCGTCCCGGCCGAACCGCGCCTCGGCCGCGCTCCAGTTCTGCGTGGACTTGCCGTCGTCCAGATAGACGAACAGGTTTTTGAGCAGGCCGTTCTGCTCGATCTGCTGGACATAGACGGTCAGCCCATCCGGCCCCTGGACGAACTGGCCTTCCTCGACCAGCAGAGCCGCGAGGTCCGTGCGGATCGCGAAGGCCTGGTTTCGCGCCTCTCTCTGAGCCCAGGGCTGGGCGAACAGGGTCATGAACAGGTTCAGGATCAGCACCATCATCGCCAGACGGGCGACGGGCGCGATCATCTGCCAGCGGGTCATTCCGCCGGCGAAGGCGGCGGTCAGTTCCTGCTCTCTCTGCATCCGGGCAAGGGCGATCAGGACGCCGATGAACAGGCCGATCGGCAGGATGACGGCCAGCAGCTGGGGCAGGGCCAGCAGGGTCAGTTTGACCATGACCCAGACGCTCTGACCGCGTTCGACGATGACCTCCAACTGGTCCAGGCTCTGGCTCAGGATTCCAATTGCCGCAAGGGAAGCGCAGGCCGCCGCCACGGGTAAGGAGGTCTGTCGGAAGAGATATCTTTGAATCAAGGTCATGGGCGGATGGACTTCGCCCGGTTGCAGGCGGCGGCAATGAGGCGCATCTAGTAGCACAGGAGGGCGCGTCCGCGACAAGCAGGCGCGCCGTTTGTCTATTTCTTCCCGTAACGCCAGGTGGGGCCTGGCTGGAGTCGCTGAATGAAGATCGAGTTCGTCGCCGCCGTAGACGTCGCTGAAATCCTGGCCGTGCCGGTTCACGAAGACAGGACCCTGGCCGGTTCCGGGGCGGACCTGGATGCAAAGTCGGGCGGCGCCCTGACCCGGGCGATGAGCAAGGGGCGTTTTGTGGGCAAGGCCGGCCAGACATTGAGCGTCGCGGCCCCCACGGGCGTGAACGCCGACGCCATCCTGCTGGTCGGCGCCGGCGCGGCGGACAAGATCGACGACCTGGCGGTCGAGGCCTTCGGCGGCAACGCCTATGCGGCGGTGAAACTCTCGGGCGCCGAAGTCCTGACCATCGACGCGTCGAACCTGACGCCGGAACAGGCGGCGCGCGTCGGCTTCGCCGCCCGCCTGGCGGCCTATCGGTTCGACAAGTACCGGACCACGCAAAAGGCCGACAAAATCCCCTCGATCACCGCGGTGCGCGTCGTGACGTCGGATCTGCGCGCCGCCGAGGCTGCGCTGGAGCCTCTGTCGGCCGTGGCCGACGGCGTGATCTTCGCCCGCGACCTGGTGTCGGAGCCTGCCAACGTCCTGTACCCGGCCGAGTTCGCCAAGCGAGTCAAGGCCTTGGAAAGCCTGGGCCTGGAGGTCGAGATCCTGGGTGAAGCCGAGATGGAAAAGCTGGGCATGCGCACCCTGCTGGGCGTCGGCCAGGGCAGCCGCCGCGAGAGCCAGCTGGCCGTGATCCAATGGAAGGGCGGCGAGGCGGGCGGTCAGCCGATCGCCTTCGTGGGCAAGGGCGTCTGCTTCGACACCGGCGGCATCTCGATCAAGCCGGCCGAAGGCATGGAGGACATGAAGTGGGACATGGGCGGCGCCGCCGCCGTGACCGGAACCATGATCGCCCTGGCCGGCCGCAAGGCCAAGGTCAACGCCGTCGGCGTGCTGGGCCTGGTCGAAAACATGCCGGACGGCAACGCCCAGCGTCCCGGCGACGTGGTGGTGTCCATGTCGGGTCAGACGGTCGAGGTGATCAACACCGACGCCGAGGGCCGCCTCGTCCTGGCCGACGCTCTTTGGTACACGCAGGAGCGGTTCAAGCCGAAGTTCATGATCGACCTGGCCACCCTGACCGGCGCCATGATCGTGGCGCTGGGCCTGGACTACGCCGGCGTCTTCTCGAATTCTGATGAGGTCGCCGAGCCGATCCTGGCCGCCGCCAAGAAGGTAGGCGAGAACTTCTGGCGCATGCCGATCCCGGCCATCTACGAACAGCATATCGATTCGAAGATCGCCGATGTGAAGAACACCGGCAACGGCCGCGCTGGCGGCTCGATCACCGCCGCCCTGTTCCTGCAGCGCTTCACCAACGGCGTGCCGTGGGCGCACCTCGACATCGCTCCGACCGCCTGGGCCAACAAGAGCCCCAGCCCCACCGTGCCGGAGGGCGGCGTCGGCTTCGCCGTGCGCACCCTGGACCGGATGGTGGCCGACTCCTACGAAGCCTGAGTTCGGGACTGTAGAGCCGGATGAGCGGCAAGCCCGAAATCTGGTTCTATCACCTGGAGCGGTCGACGCTGGACCAGGTGCTGCCGACCCTGCTCGAGAAGACCCTCGAGCGGGGTTGGCGCGCTCTGATCAAGTCGTCCCATGCCCATCGCCTGGATGAGCTGGACGAACGGCTGTGGACCTTCCACGAGGAGAGCTTCCTGCCCCATGGGCGGGCGGACCAGCCCCATGCGGATCGTCAGCCGGTGCTTCTGAGCGAATCCGGCGAGAACCTGAACGGCGCTCAGGCGCTGTTCATCGTCGACGATGCAGAACTGGGCATGACGGAGGGGATCGAACGATGCTTCATCATTTTCGACGGTCGAGACGAGACGGCGCTGCAGCAGGCGCGCGGGCGCTGGAAGGCGCTGAAAGCGCAGGGCGCGGACCTGGCCTATTGGCGGCAGACGGACGAAGGGCGCTGGGAAAAGGCGGCCTGATCGCGCTGGGTCTCCTCGCCGCCTGTTCGACGCCCGTGGCGGAACAGCCGGCCCCAAAAACCGTCGAACGCGCGCAGCTGAATCCGCCGGTCGGCAGCCGGATGCCGACGGCCCAGACGACCGACGTCTGCAAGGCGGGAGAGCTGCAATATCTGGTCGGAAGGCCCCGGACGGAGATCCCGGTTCCGGTCGACGTGGTCAACCGCCGCGTGACCTGCACCACCTGCCCGGTGACCGAGGACTTCTCGGCATACCGGCTGAACATCTTCTACAACGCCGAAACCGGCATCATCGAACAGGTTCGTTGCGGCTAAGGCCCGGTGCGAGGAGAGACGACGATGAAGACCACCCTGATTCTGAGCGTCCTGGCGGCTGCGGGCGTAGCGCTCTCGGCCTGCGCCCCAGTGGAACCGCCTGTCGAGATCCGGACGCCGGGCGGCGAGGGGGCCTTCAAGGCCTGCAAGGTCGAGGATTACCAGGCCTATGTGGGCCGGAACCGGTCGACCGTTCCGAGCGCGCCGGAAGGTCAGACCTTCCGGGTGCTGTGCTCCTCCTGCGCGGCGACCATGGACTATCGCGAGAACCGCGTGAACTTCGTCTATGACGAGGCGTCGGGCGTCATCCAGCAGGTCAAGTGCGGCTGAGGCTCAGCGGCCGACCGTGTCGCCCGGCCAGAGCGGGGCGCTGAACCTCTTCGCGAGATAATCCATCAGGGCCGTGACCCGTGCGGGGCGCGGCCCGCTGCTGGGCGCGACCAGGTGCAGGGCGATGGGCGGCAGGCGCCAGTCGGTCATGACCGTCTCGAGTTTCCCCTCGGCGACGTCCTTCCAGTAGATGAAGTCCGGCTGAGGGAAGAGGCCCAGCCCCGCGCAGAGGGAGGCGGTCAGGGCGTCGGAATTATTGACCCGCAGCGGGCCCCGGGGGCGCACCACCACCTCTTCACCCGCGTCATTGACGAAACGCCAGGCGTCGGGGGTCGGCATATAGGCGTAGCTGAGGCAGGAATGCCGCTCCAGATCGTCCGGGTGGGTGGGTCGGCCGCGCTGGGCCAGATAGTCGGGCGAGGCCACGAGGAACCGCTCGACCGGGCGCAGACGGCGGGCGGTCAGCGACGAATCGGGCAGGGCGGCGATCCGAAGAGCGCAGTCGAACCCGCCCCCCACCAGATCGATCACCTCGTCCGACAGATGCAGGTCGATGGATACGTCGGGGTGGGTGGCCAGGAACTCGGGCAGGGCGGGGGCGACATAGGCCATGCCGAAGGACATGGGGGCGGCCAGCCGCACAAGGCCGCGCGGCGTCACCGACATGTCGAGGGCTTCGGACACCGCCCCTTCCGCCTCGGCCAGCATCAGGCCCGCCCGCGCCGCAAGGGTGCGGCCGGCGTCGGTCAGGGCGAAGCGGCGCGAGGTGCGGTGGAGCAGGGTGGTCTTCAGCTGCTGCTCCAGCCGCGTCACCGCCTTGGATACGGTCGCCTTGGACAGGGCGAGGGCGTCGGCCGCGCCAGAGAAGGACTGGGCCTCCGCCACCTTGGCGAAGATGGCCAGGGCCTCGAGATCGGGCAGGCGGGACATGGCGCGCTCTGGAACGAAACGATGAGTTTCCGGGGTTTCTATTTCTGTTCGGTCGCCGATCTCTATCTTGGCGTCAAGTCAATGACGCCGGGACGGCCCGGCTGAGGATAGAGCAATGATCGAGCGCAGACCTTTCGAATCTCTTGGCGGCGCCAACCACGGCTGGCTGAATGCCAAGCATCACTTTTCCTTCGCCAACTATTATGATCCAAAGCGGATGAGCTGGGGCAATCTGCGGGTCTGGAACGACGACGAGATCGCCGCCGGGACCGGTTTTCCGCCTCATCCGCACGCGGACATGGAGATCATCACCTATGTTCGCGACGGGGCCATCACCCACGAGGACAGCCTCGGCAACAAGGGCCGCACCGTGGCCGGGGACGTTCAGGTGATGAGCGCCGGCACGGGCATCCGTCACGCGGAATACAACGCTGAGCCGGAGCTGACCCGGATCTTCCAGATCTGGATCGAACCGACCAAGCGCGGCGAGGCCCCCAGCTGGGGTTCCAAGCCCTTTCCCAAGGGCGAGCGGGCCGGCCAGTTCGTGGTCCTGGCCTCGGGCTTCGAGGGCGACACGTCCGAGAGCGGCGGCGGCGCCCTGCCCATTCGCACCGACGCGCGGATCGTCGCGGCGACCCTGAACGCGGGCGACAGCGCCGATTATCCGTTGGGCGCGACCCGTCGCGGCTATCTCGTACCCGCCAAGGGCGAGATCGAGGTCAACGGCGTTCGCCTGAATGCCCGCGACGGCGCCGCCATCGCTCAGGAAGACGTCGTGACCGTCAAGGCGATCTCGGACGCGGAGATCGTGCTGGTGGACGCGGCCTGATCGACAGAGCCGCGGTTTTAGGATCAACCTGTCCGGCCGAACAGGGTTCGGTCGGACGGCCCGCCTGATGCGGGCAGTCCCCCAAAAGGGAGGAGACCATCAGATGTTCAATCAACTTGAAGCCTCTTCGCCGCACTTCCGCGCGGTGCTCCGGATCGTCGCCGGCGTGCTGTTTTTGGCCCACGGCGTGGTGAAACTGTTCGGATTTCCGGAAGGCGCCCAGCCGGGCCAGGTCGAGATCTTGTCCCTGTTCGGGATCGGCGCGATCCTGGAACTGGTCGGCGGCTCTCTACTGGTGCTCGGCGCCTTCACCCGCCCGGTCGCCTTCATCCTGGCCGGAGAAATGGCGGTCGCCTACTGGATGTTCCACGCTCCCTCCAGCCCCTATCCGGCGGTGAACGGCGGGGACGCGGCCATCCTGTTCTGTTTCATCTTCCTGTATCTGCTCGCCGCAGGCGCAGGCTCGTGGAGCGTCGACGCCCGGCTGCGTAAACACAGCTGAGTCCTTCGTCTCCTCTCCGGCCTGCGGAGAGGAGACCTAGGCGTTCAGCGCCCAGTCCGTCGCACGCACCAAGCTGTCGACGATCCCGGGCTCGGACGAGGCGTGGCCGGCGTCGCCCACGATGTCCAGCTTCGCCTCCGGCCAGGCGCGGTGCAGGGCCCAGGCGCTGGCGATGGGGGTCACCACGTCGAACCGGCCCTGGGCGATCCAGCAGGGAATATGGCGCATCCGGTCCACATTCTTCAGCAGCCAGCCGTCTTCGGGGAAGAAGCCGGCGTTCGTAAAGAACCAGTTCTCGATCCGGGCGAAGGCCAGGGCGAAGGCGGGTTCGGCGAATTTTTCCGGCCGGGCGTCCGGGCCCTCCACGCTGACGGTTTCGCCCTACCAGCTGGACCAGGCGACGGCGCACTGTTCACGCTCGGGGACATCGTCGCCGATCAGCCGCTTGTAATAGGCTCCCATCAGGTCGCCGCGCTCGGCCTCCGGAATGGGCGCGACGAACCGCTCCCAGGCGTCGGGGAAGATCATGGAGGCGCCTTCCTGGTAGAACCAGTGAAGTTCCTTCTTCGTCAGCAGGAATATCCCCCGCAGGACCAGGGCGCGCACCCGTTCAGGATGGGTGACGGCGTAGGCCATGGACAGGGTCGATCCCCAGGAGCCCCCGAAGACCACCCATTTGTCGACGCCGCAGCGTTCCCGCAGCCGTTCGATGTCTTCGATCAGGGTCCAGGTGGTGTTGTTCTCCAGCGAGGCGTTGGGGCGGGACTGGCCGCAGCCTCGCTGGTCGAACATGATGATCCGGTATCGGGCCGGATCGAAGAAGCGCCGCATCCCCGGATTGACGGCGCCCCCGGGTCCGCCGTGCAGAACCACCACGGGCAGGCCCTGGGGATTGCCGCTTTCTTCGTAGTAAATTTCGTGACCGTCGTCGGTGTTCATCCAGCCCGAGGCGAAGGATTCGATTTCCGGATAAAGCTCCCGGCGATGCTTGATCGGCGCTGAAAAGGCCATGTCTTCGGTCTTTCTACTCGGCCCAAGCTTGGCCTTACTGAGGACTAGGAACGCAATGCCGCAAAGGCCAGGCAAAGCCAAGCCGCGATCATGAGCAGTCCGCCCACGGGGGCGACGGCGCCCATGGCCGAAAGGCTGAAGAGGGCGATCAAGGCCAGGGCCAGACAGAAGACGAGACCGCCAAGGGCGCCCAGCCATCCGGCCAGTCTCACCAGACGGCTTTCCCCGGTCCAAAGCGCACAGGCGACAGCGAAGACGGCGTGGGCCAGTTGGTAATGGGCGCCGGTGGACAGCAGGGTCTTTACCTGCGGCCCGGCCCCATGGGCGGCGAACGCCCCGAGGGCGACGGCCACGGCGCCGTTGAAGGCTGCGAAAAGCAGCAGATTGCGACTCGCTGTCATGCCGCCAACCTAGCCTCTGCCCGCTCCTGAGCAAACCGGTCAGAGGGATGAAGTTCTGCTATGGCCGTCCAATGGGATTCGGTCCGAAACGGCGCGTCGCGACGCAATATGCTCTCATGTTCGGCGGGATGGGCGTGAGCCTGCCTTACGCCGGACTCTGGATGAAGGCCCAGGGCCTGAGCGGGGCGGAGATCGGGGTCTTGCTGGCCGCCCCCATGCTGGGCCGGCTGGCGACCGGTCCGGCCATCGCCGTCTGGGCCGACGGGTTCCGATACAGGCGAACCCCCATCGCCCTTCTCGCCGCCCTGTCGGCCCTGGGCTACGGCGCGGCCGGTTTGGCGGGAGGCTTTCTCGCCTGGGCGGTCTTCTGGTTCGTGGGCGCAACCTGCGCCGCCGCCCTTCTGCCCCTGACCGACGTCCTGACCTTGAGACTGTCCCGCCGGGAAGGGTTCGCCTTCGCTGCGCCGCGCGGCGTGGGGTCGGCCGCCTTTGTCTGCGCCAACATCGCCATGGGGTTTTTGCTTCGCACCGCGGGAAGCGAGGCGGTGATCGTCACCGTCGCCCTGATCTATGTCGCCGTGGCCCTGGCGGCCTGTCGCGCGCTTCCGGCCGAGCCGGTTCGTGACGGGCCGCCTCTGCCAGGATGGGAGCGATTTCGCGGCATGGGGCGGCTGTTGAGGGATCCGGCTCTCGTCGCGGCCCTGGCGGCGATCGGCGCCGTGCAGGCGGCGCACGCCTTCTACTACGGCTTCTCCGCCATCCTGTGGCGCGCCCAGGGTATTGAGCCGCATCTGACCGGACTGCTGTGGGCCTTCGCCGTCATGGCGGAAATCATGCTGATGTGGATCGTCGAGCCATGGAGACGACGACATGGCGTGGGGGCTTGGACAGTCTTGATGATCGCGGCGGCGGCCGCGACGGTGCGATGGCTGCTCATGGCCGCCACACCGCCGCTCTGGGGCCTTTGGCCTTTGCAGGCGCTTCACGCCCTGAGCTTCGCGGCCAATTATCTCGCCGGGGTGGAGCTGGTCGAGAAATTGGCGCCGCCGGACAGCCAGACGGCGGCTCAAACGCTCAGTTCCACCCTCTCGGCCGGAGTGCTGATCGGGGTCGCGACCCTGGCGAGCGGCCCGCTCTACGACGCCTGGGGCGCCGGCGGCTATCTGGCCATGGCGGGTCTTTCGGCCTTGGGTCTGATCGCCGGGCTCGGTCTGCAGCCGATGCTGGCGCGGCGAGATCAGTGGCGGGGCAATAAGGCCATATGACCGGCCATCACGGAGGCGGCGGCCTTGACCGCCTTCTTCACACTGGCCTCGTCTGCGGAGGGCGGCGTCCGCAACAGGCCGACCGCAGGCGTATGCGGGCCGTCGGCCAGTTCAACCAAGACCCGGTAAAGCAGGTAGGAGCCGGCGTCCGCCTCGACATCCGACGTCGCCTCGGCGGGCAGACCTGCCGCGTGGATGGCGCGGACGATGTCGGCCACCGGCGCGGTCGTTCGCGCCAGACCAGGGCCGGTGCGCAGCAGGCGTTCCTCCTGGTCGAGGGCGCGGTTTTCGGCCCGCATCTGCATCCGGAAGCTGGTGCTTCGGGACGCCCGTCCCACCAGCAGGACGGCGCGGCAGTCCCCGCGCCTCAGATGATCGCTCAACCGCTCCGCCAGGCGTGACGGCGCTTCAGCAGAAAAACTGACGGTGCGGGCGCCGGCCGGGCTCCAGGGCTCGCCGGACAGATCCTCGACCAGATCCCACCCGGGGGCGGCGTCATAGGCGCAGATCGCTATGCCCGGGCGCCGGTCGGCGAGGCTGGAGCGTTCCATATCGATTGTCATCAGCCCCTAACCCGCGCCTATCATGACGCTTTCGTGACGTGGGTAGGTGCCGTCAACTTTCGGCGCGCGTCAAGCCTCAAGCCAGGTCGCCGACGGCCGCGTCCAGGAGCATGAAGGCGCGCCCGCCGTCCGAGGCCAGACGATTTTGCACGGCCTGGGCGTCGCCGTTGCGGGCATAGGCGGCGATATCCTGAGAGAAGACCACGACATAGCGTTCGGCGTCGGCGCGGAGCTCGGGGTCGCTGAGCACCCGCCGCGAGACGCTGCGGACGGCTGCGGGGGCCACGCGACGGACCAGACGACGCGCGCCGTCTGGGTCGCCGGCGCCGAGCAGGCGCGCCGCCTCTTCGACGCGGGAGCGCGGCAGGAGGGCGTTGGGATCGACCCCCATTCGGCGGATGGCGGCGGCCACGCGATCAGACAGGGCGACCGAATCCGCTGCGTCGATCGGCGCGCGGTCCAGCTCCAGGGGCGTGTCCTCGTCTCCGTCGGACACCAGATCGTTCCAGTCCAAACCGGCCTCCGGCGTCGCCGACGGCCGGGCCGGCTCGACCGGCGAGAGGCGAAGCCGGTTGCGCAGGCCGAAGGAACGTTCGTCGGACCGGTCCGGAGCCGCCGTCTCGGGCGAGGCAGCGCGGGCGGGGCGCAGTCGTTCCGTGGACGAGGGCGTCTCGCGCGGTCGGCCGACGGGCGCATCGCCCGAGACCACGCCCATCAGACGCACCGCCTCGGTCAGCATGTCATAGTTCCGGCGCACCCGTTCCTGGAACCCGAGGTCCAGAGCCTCCGTCTCCTCGGCCGCTTTGCGCGAAGCGGCGGCGAGGGAGGACAGACCCTGTTCCACGCTGGCGCGGACCGCCTCCACCCGGGCGCGGGCCTGGTCCGGCAACCGGGCCGCCCGTTCGTCGACATCGGCCACGGCGGTGTCGATCTCCGACAAGGCGGCGTTCAGCCGGTCGATCAGGCTTTCCAGCCGCTTGACCATTCGCTCGCCGGCCTGATCGAACAGGTTCGAGGTTTCGCCCACGATCCGTCGGGCGTCCTCGATCCGGGCGTCGGCGGCCTTGTCGGCCTTCTGGGCGGCCTCGAACAGGGCCTCGCCCAGACGGTCGGCGCGCAGGCGCGCCTGTTCCGAGGCGTCTGCGGCCGCGGCGCGAGAGTCCTCGGCGGTGGCGCGCATCTGCTCCAGGGCCCGGCGGGTCTCCTCCATCAGGGCGTCGCGCGCCTCCGCGGCCAGGGCCTCGAACCGGTCCAGCGAGACCTTGGTGGCGGCGTCGAAGCCGTCGGCCTCGCGCTGGGACATGTCGACAAGGGCGCGGAACTGATCGGCGGCGGCCTCGACGATCTCGCGCAGGCTTTCGATCGAGGCCTGGGAGCTGCGGCCCATCTCGTTATGGGCGGTGCGGGTGGCCGACAGGTGCTCCACGAACTGGGCCCGCTGGCTTTCGATCTGGGCGGAGAAGTCTTCCTGGTCGGTTCTCAGGCCATAGGCGGCCGCGACCAGGGCTGCGCGTTGCTGGCTCAGGCCTTCCTCGACCGACTGGATCTGTTCGGCCACGCCGGAGCCGGCGTTCTCGAGCCGGATGGTCTGGCGCGCCAGATCATCGGCGGCGACGCGGGCGGCGTCCTGGGCCTCGCCGGCCGCGGCGGCCAGGTCGGCGGCGCGTGCGGCCAGGACCGCCTCGGCCTCGCGCAACTGGGCCTGGGCCAGATCCGAGGCGTCGGCCACCATTCGGGACTGGCGTTCGACGGCGTCGATCACCCCGGCCGCCTGACTGTCGAGATGAAGGCCCAGGGTCTGCATCTGATCCCGCTCGCGCCCGAGATTTTCCGTCAGGCGACGGGCGGTGCGGCCGGCGTGTTCGGCCGCCTCGTTCAGACGATGGGTCTCCTCCATCAGGGCCTGACGCAGCAGAGCCATGTCGTTGCGGGCGCGCTCGGCCGCCAGGGCGGCCTGGTCGATGTCGGAGCGGAGGGTGCTGAGCACCTGACCCGTCTGTTGCGCCGCCAGGGCCGTGGGCGCGACCAGGGCTTCGGCCAGATCGCGCGCGCGCCGCGTCTCGGCCGCCAGGCCCGATCCCTGGCGCAGGGCGTGGGCCAGCAGGATGGCCAGGCCCACGGGCGCCAGGGCCATGAGGCCGTAGATGGCCAGGCGCAGCGGATCGAGCTCGGCCCCGCTGGAGCCGGTCTCGAACGCAGCCCAGGAGGCGACCCCGCCGACCCAAAGGGTGGAGGCGAGGGCGGCGATCAGATAGGCGGTCTGACCACGCGACCCCGTTGCAGCGCGTTCGGAGACGCTGGAGCGCAGGACGGGCGGCCAGTCCAGGCCGACGGGAGCCGGCGGTTGGCCGGCTGCGACGGCCATTTCCACGGCGGCGGCGGGCTCGAGCGCCGGCGCAGACGGCAGCTCGGCGGGTTCGACCAGGGGGTCAGACCGGGGCTCAGGCGAGGGCGGGCCGGGCTCGACCGGGGCGGAGGGCGGAGGCGCGACGGCGGCGCGCAGCTGGGCCTGACGCGCCTCTTCGGCCAGCCGGCGTCGACGACGTTCGGACATGGGGCGTTCTGGCGGCGGCGCGGGCAGGGGGTCGAGTTCCTGAGGCGTCTCCGGCGGGAGATCGGCTTGCGTATCCGCAG
>MGLN01000193.1:23361-41592 GCA_001796045.1 Caulobacterales bacterium RIFOXYB1_FULL_67_16
GTTACGGGATTTCATCAGGCGTCGAGCTCGATTCATGCGCGCGGCGCGCGAAACGCGCCGATTCGACCCTAGCGGGTCAAGAACCAAGGTCCAAGCCGTTGAAGTCGAAGAGACGTGGACTGTTCGTGATCAACAGTCGCGGCCGGCCTCGGCGCCCAGGGTCACCGCCGGATCGCTCCGGCAGTCCTGCACGCGGTGAACCTCGCGCTCGGCAGGCTTCGGGGCATGGATGTCGACGCCGAACTGCGACAGGACGACGGCGGCCAGCAGGGCGATAAAGCCCGCAATCAGTTCCACCAGCGCCTGCATCGCGGCGTCTCCCACAGCCCCCATGGCCGTCGCCCTTATGCGCCTCTTTGGCGAACGTCACAATCCCGCAGCGTAAAGATTGACCCGGCGTTGCGTGCATGAAACGGAGGAGAAAGGGGCGTCCCCATCGCCGTGTCACGCGAATCGGGCAGGCAGGCTGAATGACCGAAGACAGCGACAGCTACGACGGCAGTCTGTTGACCCCGGGCGCGGGCGTCTGGCGGAGCGAGATCGCGCACCGGTTTTCCATCCTGATGGAGAACGAGGCCTATTTCGACGCCCTGTCCTCCGCCCTGCAGAAGGCCGAGCGGTCCATCGTCATCCTCGGCTGGCAGTTCGATCCCCGAACCCACCTGGATCCCGAGACCCGGCCCAGCGAGAAACAGTTCGAGATCGGTCATCAGCTGCGCATGCTGGTGAAGCGCAAGCCGGAACTGGACGTCCGGTTGCTGATCTGGAAGTCGCCGTTGCTGATCGCGGCGTCGCAAGGCTTCTATCCCCATCGAGCGCAGCGCTGGTTCCGCAAGCGGATGGTCGAGTTCCGGATGGATGCGCCGGGGCCGATCGGCGCCTGCCATCATCAGAAGGTGATCGTCATCGACGACCGGGTGGCTTTCGCCGGCGGCGGAGACATCTCCACCGACAGATGGGACTCCGACGAACATCTGGACGGCGATCCCCGCAGGGCGCTTCCGAGCGGAGCCATCTGCAAGGCGCGGCACGAAGTCATGTGCGTGATGGACGGCCCAGCGGCGCGGGCTTTGGGAGATCTGGCGCGGGAGCGCTGGTTCAAGGCGACCTGGGAACGCACTGTGGCCGACGAGGTGGAGACCGATCCCTGGCCGGACGGCGTTCCCGTCCAGATGACAAGCGTTCCCGTCGGTGTCGCCCGCACCGAACCGAAATGGGGCGGCCGTCACGAAGTACGCGAAAACGAGGCCCTGCACCTGGACTCCATCCGGCGCGCCAAAAAGCTGATCTATCTCGAGAACCAGTATTTCACCTCGCCGGTGATCGCCGCAGCCTTGGCTGACCGATTGGCGGAGGTGGACGGTCCGGAAGTGGTGGTGTTTTCGACCGGCAAGAGCCCCAGCTGGTTCGACAGCATGACCATGGATACGGCCCGCGCCGAGGTGCTGTACCGTCTGGAGCAGGCGGACAAGTACAATCGCTTCTTCGCCTTCGCGCCTCTGACCGCCGAGGGCGACCGGATCATCGTCCACGCCAAGGTGTCCATCATCGACGATCGCCTGCTGCGGATCGGGTCGACCAATCTGAACAACCGGTCCATGGGCCTGGACACCGAGTGCGACGTCGCGGCGGAACCGACGGATGCGGCCGGGCGGGCCGTCATTCTGAACTATCGCCACCGCACCATCGGCCACTGGATCGGCGTGCCGCCCCAGGATTTCGCGGCCGTGGAGGCGGTGATGGGATCGACCGGCGCGGCCATCTGCAGCTTCGCCAGCGATCGCCTGAAGCCCCTCGGATCGGAGCCGCCCACGCCTATCCAGAGGCTTATCGCAGAATGGCAGCTTGGCGACCCGACCTCGACCAGCGACGCCTGGCGGCCGTGGAAACGGTTGAACCGGTCACAGCGGACCCGCCCCAGCTCCGATGGCGGTCAGGCGGCCGGCTAAACGATTTCGAAGTCGATGATCAGCGGGAGGTGATCGGAGGCCACCCGCGCCAGGGGCGAAAAGTCCGCTCGCACCCCCGTGAGGCGGATTTCCGGGCTGACGAAACAATGGTCGATCCGAATGGCCGGGAAGCCGGACGGGAAGGTCTTCACCGAAGGCTTGAGATTGAGCAGCCGCTGACAGTCGCCCAGCTTGCGCGCCAGGGTCTGGTAGGGCCGGGTGATGGAGGTGGCGTTGAAGTCTCCGGCGAGCAGTGTGGGACCGGAGCAGGCGCCCAGCCAGCCGGCGCCGGCCAGGGCGGCGGCCTGCAGCCTCTGCTCTCGCGGCACAAGGCCCAGATGGGTGTTCAGGACATTGACCGCGACACCCCCGATGTCGATCTCGGACCAGAGGGCTCCGCGGGGCTCCAGTCCTGGGATGCCCCGCACGGTCGGCAGGGCGTCGGCGCGGATCAGCCGTTCGGGGTGGGGGGTCAAGATGGCGTCGCCATACAGCTCGGCCTCGACCCGCATGGCCGGGTGGAAGCGCGAGGTCATGGCCAGGCCCTCGGCGATGGCCTCGGCCTGATCGACCTTTCCGGTGCGTAGACGGCCGACGTCCAGTTCCTGAAGACAGACGATGTCCGGTTCATGTTCGCCGATGACGGCGACGATCCGGTCCACATCCAGGCGTTTGTCCGTGCCGACGCAGCGATGGACATTATAGGTCAGAAGGCGGGGCATGGTTTCCCGAGGACGGTCGAGACTGGGACGAAGGGCTAGGCCTTTTGGCGACGGATTGCGACCCTGATGCGACGCTCAGAGCAGGATCAGCCGGTCCGGCAGTTCGTTGGGATTGTCGCCGCGCGAGGGGAAGTGGGCGGCCAGAACCTCTCCGCACTTGGCGACGGCGGCCTCGAAACCGGCGACCGGCCGGCCGGCCCGCAACTGGCGGGTCAGGACGGCGACGGCCTCGGCCCAGACGCCTTCTTCTACTTTCTGATGGATCAGCTCGTCGGCGATCAGCTCGACCTGATGCTCCTTCAGGGCGGCGAAGATCAGCACGCCCGTGCGTTCGCGGGTGACATGGACGCCGTGCGCCAGGAACTGTTGCAGGGCCGCCTTTCGCACCCTGGCCCGACGCAGGCCCCGAGGCGTAACCCAGCGCAGGATGGGCGGTAACCGCGTCAGCAAGAAAACCCCGACGAAGAGCGCCGCCTGGATGAGGGCGTAGGCCGTCAAAGCTTGGCCGAGGCCGGCGGACCGGGCCGAGACATGGGCCGCCTCCCAACCTCCGCCCACGGGCCAGGCCAGATCGAAGCCGAAAGGGATCAGCACGGTCGGCAAGAGCAGGGCCGCGCCCGCCGCCCAGGCCAGACTGACATCGAGGTAAGAGGAGACGCCCCGCGAGACGACGCAGAAGATTTCCCCCGAGGTGCCCCGCTCGGCCGAGGCTATGGCGGCGGCCACCCGCGCCCGGTCTTCTTCCGTAAAGCGCATCACCATCCTCCGGACGCCCCGCCGCCGCCGAAACTGCCGCCGCCCCCGCCGAAGCCGCCCCCGCCGAAGCCGCTTCCGCCGCCCCGTCCCGCGTTTCTCAGGGCTTCCGACGCCGCCCAGAGCAGGATCGGCGTGACGCTGTCCCCGCCGTGCCGCCGCCCTCTTGCCCCCGACGCTACGGCGACGATCAGAAACAGGAGGAAGATCGCGCCGATGATCAGGATCGGCAGAAGGGGCGCGGCGTCATTGTCCTCCTCCTGGGCGACTGCGGCGGCGCGCGCCTGGGCTTCGGCCGGGTCCAGTTGCAGCTGCGTGATCAGGGCGTCCACGCCCCGGACGATCCCCGCCTGATAGTCGCCGTCGCGGAAGGCCGGCAGGATATCGTTCCGGATCACCATGGAGGAGAATGCGTCTGTCAGGATCGGCTCCAGCCCGTAGCCGACCTCGATCCGCACCCGTCGCTCGTTCGGGGCGACGATCAGCAGGGCGCCGTTGTCGCCTTCCTTCTGGCCGATCCCCCAGGCGCGGCCCAGCTGATAGCCATACTCCTCGATCTCGCGATCCTGAAGGTTGGGAACCGTGACGACGACCAACTGGTCGCTTGAGGAGGCTTCCAGCGCAGCCAGCTTCTGCGTCAGGGCCTGCTCGGTCGCGGCGTCGAGTAGATCGGCCTGATCCACCACTCGTCCGGTTAAGGCCGGAAAGACCAGACGGCTCTGGGCGTCCGCCGGCAGGACGAGCAACAGCACGACCAGCAGACCGAACAGAAGAGCGGCGACGCCCGCCGGACGCCGCGTCCAGGCGGGAAGCGCGGTCACCGGGCCGGCGGGGTCGAACCGGGCGCGACCGGGGCCGCGCCGCCGCCGGGCGCAGCGGCCGGCGCGCCGTTCAGATTGAAGTTCACCTGGGGCGCCGACTGGGCCTCGGCCGTGGCGGTGAACAGCTGCATCGGCTGCGACCCGGCATGAGCCGTCTTGGCCCAGATCACGTTCGGGAAGGTGCGCAGAGTGGTGTTGTAGTCGCGCACCGCCTCGTTGTAGTCGCGCCGCGCGATGGTGATCCGGTTTTCGGTACCTTCCAGCTGGGACTGGAGGGTCAGGAAGTTCTGATTGGCCTGAAGCTGGGGATAGGCCTCGACTGAGACCAACAGGCGCGAAAGGGCGCCGGACAGCTGGCCCTGGGCCTGCTGATACTGCTGGAAGGCCTGCGGATTGCTGAGATCGGCGGCCGAGACGTTGACCGAGGTGGCGCGGGCGCGGGCGTTGATCACGTCCGTCAGGGTGGTGCGTTCCTGGATCGCCGCGCCCTGGACGGTGGCCACCAGATTGGGCACCAGGTCGGCGCGGCGCTGATACTGGGCCTGGACGTCGGCCCAGGCCGCCTCGGCGCGCTCCTGCTTGGTCGGAATAGTGTTGTAGCCGCACCCGGTCACAGCGGGCGCGACGACGAGCGCTGTGGTCAGAGCCAGAGCGCGAGCGGTTTGACGAACCATTGATGTTCCCCTGTCGACGGTGTCGCCGGTGCGGCGACTATCGCCTCAGGACGGCAACGCTTCAAGCGTCCAATGGCTCCGGCTCGACCCCGATGGAGCGGCAGGCCGCTGAATAGGTATTGGCCAGAAGGCAGGCGATGGTCATCGGACCCACGCCGCCGGGCACGGGTGTAATCCGCCCCGCGATCTCGACCGCCTCATTGAAAGCCACATCGCCGACGACGCGGGTCTTGCCTTCGGCCGCCTTGACCGGATCGGCCGAGGGAACACGGTTGATGCCGACATCGATCACGGTCGCGCCGGGCTTGATCCAATCGCCCTTGATCATCTCCGGCCGACCTACGGCGGCGACCAGAATATCGGCGGTGCGGCAGAGTGCGGGCAGGTCGCGGGTGCGGGAATGGGCGACGGTGACGGTGCAGCTTTCGCCGAGCAGCAACTGCGCCATCGGCTTGCCGACGATGTTGGATCGGCCGACCACGACGGCGTTCAGACCAGTCAGATCGCCCAGCTGATCCTTCAGCAGCATCAGACTGCCCAAGGGGGTGCAGGGAACCAGCCCCGGCAGGCCGACCGCCAGACGTCCGGCGTTGACGACATGGAAGCCGTCGACGTCCTTGTCGGGATCGATGGCGTCCAGCACGACGGATGAATCAATATGTGCGGGCAGCGGCAACTGAACCAGAATGCCGTGGATGCCGGCGTCGGCGTTGAGGCTGTCGATCAGGGCCAACAGTTCGTCCTGGGTCGCGGTCTCGGCCAGCCGGTGGGTGTCGGACCGCATGCCGGCGCGCAGGGTCGTCTCGCCCTTGTTGCGGACATAGATTTGGCTGGCGGGGTCTTCACCGACGATGACCACGGCCAGACCGGGCTTCAACCCCTGGCCGGCTTCCAGGCGAGCGGCGGCGGCGGCGACGCGGTCCACGAGGGCGGCCGCATAGGCTTTTCCGTCAATGAGGGTCGCGCGTGCGGGCTGGGCCGACATGGAGGCTCCGGGGCAGGGTAAAGGAGGGGTGGATAAAAGGGGGATGGCGGCGATTTACAGCCGTCGTGGTTCGGCGTCTATGATCGGCTTCAAACTCCGGAGCCTGCCCCATGATCCGTTTGCCGCTCGCCGCCGCCAGTCTGCTTGTCCTCGCCTGGGCGGCGTCGCCCGCCTGGGCTCAGCAGGCGCAGCCGCTGAGAATCGGCGCAACGGTGGACGGCGCTCTGACGGATTCGGACGCCGAGACGACCGGAGAGGACGCCTATCGCTATGACGACTACCGATTCTCCGCGCGGGCCGGGCAAAGGCTGGAGGCCGTGCTGCGGTCGGAAGCCTTCGACGCCTATTTGGCCGTCTATGCCGAAGGGGCCGACACCCCCCTCGCCGAGGACGACGACGGACTGAACGAGGATACGAACGCCCGGCTGAGGTTCACGCCCGAAACCTCGGGCGCCTACGTCCTGCGGGCCCGAGCGCTATCGGGGCTGGACGGCGGCGACTATAGCCTGTCGCTGCGCGAACGCCCGGCGCCGCCCCGCGCGCCGCGACCCGCCGGCATCCGCGTGGGCGAAAGGCGGACCGGCGAACTGACCGATCGTGATCCCGAACAGGAAGACGGCGGCCGCTACGACGCCTATCTCGTGCGTCTCGCGGCAGGTCAGCGCGTGATTGCCACACTCGAGTCGGACGCTTTCGATCCCAAGCTTCTGGTCGGACGCATGAACGGCGCGGATTTCGTCGAATTGGCCGAGAATGACGACGGGCCGGATGACGGTCTGAACTCTCGACTGGTCTTCACCGCCCCGGCCGCCGGCGACTATGTGATCCGCGCCACCGCCCTTCAGGACGGCGAAGGCCGCTACACCCTGGGTCTGGATGAAGCCCCGCCCCCGCCGCCCGCCAAGCCGATCTCCGTCGGCGACAGGATAGACGGCCGGCTGACCGAGGAGTCCGGCGCCAACGACGACGGCCAGAGGGCCGAGTTCTATCGCTTCACGGCGAGCGCCGGGCAGAGGGTCGCCATTGAGCTCTCGTCCAAGGATTTCGACACCTATCTGACCCTGCGACAGGCGGCCGACGCTTCTGTCCTGGCCGAGGACGACGACGGGGCGGGGTCGGGCACCGATTCCCGGATCGCTCGGACGCTGGAAGCGGCGGGCGACTATGTCATTGAGGCGCGCGCCTTCTCCGGCGACGGGGAAGGGCGGTTCACCCTGTCGGTCAAAGAGGTGGCGCCCCCGCCGTCGCCCGCCGCCCTGACCTTTGGCCAAATCGTCGATGGCGAGATCACGCCGGAAGATGCGCAGAACGACGCGGGCAAACACTATGACGCCTATGTGTTCACCGGCGTCGAGGGGCAGAGGGTCCAGGCGATCCTCCGCTCTGGCGATTTCGACGCCTATCTCGAGATCGGTTCGGCCGACGGGGATTTCGAAGCCCTGGCCAGCGATGACGACGGTCTGGCGGAGGGCACCGACTCGCGCCTGAACTTTACCCTGCCGTCTTCCGGCGACTATGTCGTTCGCGCCCTGCCTCTGCCCCAGTCCGAGGATGAAAAAGGGCTCTATTCGCTGGAGCTGATCAACCGCGGTCCGGAGCCCAAGCCGGGCAGCATTCTGGTCGGCGCCACGGCGCGCGGGAGCCTGTCCGCGACTGACGCCCTGACCGACGAAGGCGCCTACTATGACGCCTACAGGTTCCAGGCGAAGAAGGATGAGAAGTTGAGGATCACCCTGGTCTCGAACGCCTTCGACGCCTTCATCGACCTGGGCGAGGACGGGGAGGACTTCTCCAGCCTCGAGTCCGACGACGACGGTCTGTCGGACACCCACGCCAAGCTGGAATGGACCGCGCCGGAGGACGGCTGGTACGTGGTGCGGGCCCGGTCGTTGGGCCCCAACGAGACGGGCGCCTACGCCCTGACCGTCGAACGCCAGCCCTGATCGCCCCATCCGGGCCACGATCCGGTCCTAGGCGACACAAATGACAGATGTTGTTTCGTCCGGCCGCAAGGACCAGCACCTCGACGTCGTGCTGTCCGGCCGGGGCCGCCATGCCCGCGACGCCGGGTTCGACAGGATCCGCTTCGTCCACGAGGCCCTGCCGGATCTGGATCATGACAAGATCGACCTGGGCGCGGATTTCCTGGGGCGACGGCTGAAAGCGCCCCTTCTGATCAGCGCCATGACCGGCGGTCCGGCGCGGGCCGAAGCCGTCAATGCGCACTTGGCGGAAGCGGCCCAGCACCTGGGCATCGCCCTGGCGGTCGGCTCCCAGCGCGCGGCGCTTGATGGCGGTCCCAGCGGCGGGTTGGATCTGGAGTTGAGACGGCGCGCGCCGGATACGCCGATCCTGGCCAATATCGGCGCGGCTCAGCTGACGCGCGGTTTCGGCCCGGACGAGGCGCGACGCGCAGTGGCCATGATCGGCGCCGACGCCCTGGTCGTGCATCTGAACCCGCTTCAGGAAGCCTGCCAGCCCGAAGGCGACCGCGACTGGTGGGGCGTCGGGGCCGCGCTCGAGGCCCTGATCCGCAAGATCGAGGTCCCGGTCGTGGTCAAGGAGACCGGGGCGGGTCTGTCCGGCCGGACGGCGCGACGCCTGATCGACATGGGCGCCGCCGCCGTGGATGTGGCCGGGGCGGGCGGGTCCAACTGGGCCCTGATCGAGGGCGAACGCGCCGCTGATCCCGACGACCGGGTCCACGCCGCCGCCTTCGCCGACTGGGGCCTGACGACGCCCCAGGCCATCGTCGACGTGCGTCGCGCCTGCCCCGAGGCCGTGGTGATCGGGTCGGGCGGGGTGAGGGATGGCGTGGACGTGGCGCGCGCGGTCCGTCTGGGCGCCGACATCGTCGGCCAGGCTGCGGGCGTGCTGACCGCCGCGACCGCGTCCAGCGAAGCCGTCGTCGCCCATTTTCAGACGATCATCCGCCAGCTGAGGACGGTCTGCTTCTGCACCGGCTCGGCCAATCTCGCGGCGCTTCGCAGGGCGCCGCTTCAGCCGCTGGACTGAGGTCCGACGCTCTACGCGGACGGCAGAAGGTCCTGCGCGAACGCGCGGTAACGCCCGGCCCGCACCCCGTCGGTCGCCCGCGCGATGTCCGGGGCGAAGTAATGGTCGCTGGCGTAGGGCGCGGCGGCCTCGCGCACGATTGACAGCACCTGTTCCAGCGCCGGCGAGCTGGTCAGGGGGCGGTGGAACTCCAGCCCCTGGGCAGCCGCTAGCAGTTCGATGGCCACGACTGTCGCCGTGTTCTCGGCCATGTCCAGCAAGCGCCGCGCCCCGTGCGTGGCCATGGAGACGTGATCCTCCTGGTTGGCGCTGGTCGGGACGGTGTCGACGCTGCAGGGGTGGGCGACCATGCGGTTTTCCGCCACCAGGGCCGCCGCCGTCACCTGGGCGATCATGAAGCCCGAGTTCAGACCGCTCTCCCGGACCAGGAAGGCCGGCAGTTCGCTCATTTTCGGGTCGACCAGGATAGAGGTGCGACGTTCGGAGATATTGCCGATCTCGCACAGGGCCATGGCGATCTGGTCGGCGGCGAAGGCGACGGGCTCCGCATGAAAATTGCCGCCGGATATGACGTCGCCGTCCGCGATGAAGACCAGGGGATTGTCGGTCACGGCGTTGGCTTCCCGCTCCAGCGTCGCGGCGGCGGCGTTCAGGACGTCCAGGATCGCGCCCATGACCTGGGGCTGGCACCGCAGGGAATAAGGGTCCTGCACCTTGGCGCAGCCGTCACGGTGGCTGTCGCGGATGGCGGAGGCCGACATCAGTTCGCGCAGCCGCGCCGCTACGGCGATCTGCCCGGGCTGGCCGCGCAGGGCGTGGATGCGCGGATCGAACGGCGCGTCCGAGCCCTTCAGCGCGTCGACCGACAGGGCTCCGGCCGCAAGACCGGCGGCGAATACCGCCTCGGTCGCGAAAAGTCCGGCCAGGGCGAGGGCGGTGGAGCACTGGGTGCCGTTCAGAAGGGCCAGGCCCTCCTTCGGCCCCAGGGTCAGGGGCGCCAGCCCGACCCGCGCCAGGGCCGCCTCGGCGTCGAGAACCTGGCCATTCAGCCGGGCCTGACCGACGCCGATCAGGACGCAGCTCATGTGGGCGAGGGGCGCCAGATCGCCCGAGGCGCCGACCGAACCCTTGGAGGGGATACAGGGCAGGACGTCGCCGTTCACCAGGGCGACCAGGGCCTCCAGCGTCTGGCGGCGGATCCCCGAGGCGCCGCGCGAAAGGCTCGCGATCTTCAGAACCATCAGCAACCGGGTCACGGCGTCCGGCAACAGGGGGCCGACCCCGCAGGCGTGGCTGAGCACCAGATTGCGCTGCAGCGTCTCCAGATGCTCCGAAGCGATGGAGGTGTTGGCCAACAGGCCGAAGCCGGTGTTGACCCCATAGACGGTACGCCCCTCGGCCACGATGGCGGCGATCGTGGCCGCCCCCTTGTCGACGTCGGCCCAGGCGTCGGCGGAGATCGTGACCGTCACCGGGCCGTCCAGCACGGCGCGCAACTGGGCGAGGGTCAGGGGGGATTGGCCGATGGCGATCCAGGTCATGTGTCAGGCCTTCAGGCTGGGCAGGTTCAGGCCGTGCGCGCGGGCGGCGGCGCGGGCTATGTCGTAGCCGGCGTCGGCGTGACGCATCACGCCGGTGGCGGGGTCGTTCCACAGCACCCGCTCCAGACGCCGGGCGGCTTCGGGCGTGCCGTCGGCGACGACGACTACGCCCGAATGCTGGGAATAGCCCATGCCGACCCCGCCGCCGTGGTGCAGGGACACCCAGCTGGCGCCCGAGGCGGTGTTCAGCAGGGCGTTCAACAGAGGCCAGTCGGAGACGGCGTCCGACCCGTCCATCATCGCCTCGGTTTCGCGGTTCGGACTGGCGACCGAGCCGGAATCGAGGTGATCGCGGCCGATGACGATGGGGCCGGACAGTTCGCCGGACGCAACCATTTCATTGAACATCAAGCCGGCGCGATGGCGATCACCCAATCCGATCCAGCAGATCCGCGCTGGAAGCCCTTGAAACGCAATCCGCTCCCCGGCCATGTCGAGCCAGCGATGAAGGCCGGGATTGTCCGGGAAGAGCCGCTTCATTGCGGCGTCCGTCTTGCGGATGTCGTCCGGATCGCCGGTCAGGGCCGCCCAGCGGAAGGGGCCGATCCCGCGGCAGAACAGCGGGCGGATGTAGGCGGGGACGAAGCCGGGGAAGTCGAAGGCGTTCGTCAAGCCCTGGTCGAAGGCGACCTGTCGGATATTGTTGCCGTAATCGACGACCGGCGCGCCTGCGGTCTGGAAATCCAGCATGGCCTCAACATGGGCGGCGATGGAGGTTCGGGCGGCGGCCGAGACCGAGGCTGGATCGCTCACACGCCGATCCTCCCATTCGGCTACGGTCCAGCCTGAGGGGAGATAGCCGTTGACCAGATCATGGGCGCTGGTCTGGTCGGTGACCAGATCGGGCCGTACACCGCGCCGCACCATTTCGGGCAGCACGTCCGCTGCGTTCCCTAACAGACCGATAGAAATGGGTTTTCCGGTCTGCTTGGCTGTCTCGATCAGCGCCAGGGCCTCATCGAGCGACTCGGCCATGACGTCGAGGTAGCGGGTCTTCAGCCGCATCTCGATCCGGCTGCGCTGACATTCCACCGCCAGACAGGAGGCCCCCGCCATGGTCGCCGCCAGCGGCTGGGCTCCGCCCATGCCGCCCAGGCCGGCGGTCAGGATCCATTTGCCGCTCCAGTCGCCGCCATAGTGCTGACGACCCGCCTCCATGAAGGTCTCGTAGGTGCCCTGAACAATCCCCTGGGTGCCGATGTAAATCCAGGAGCCGGCCGTCATTTGGCCGTACATCATCAAGCCCTTGCGATCGAGTTCTGAGAAATGGTCCCAGGTCGCCCACTTCGGCACCAGATTGGAATTGGCGATCAGGACCCGGGGCGCGTCGGCATGGGTGCGGAAGACGCCGACCGGTTTGCCCGACTGGACCAGCAGGGTCTCGTCGTCCTCCAGGGTCTTCAACGTCTCGACGATCCGGTCGAAGGCGGCCCAGTCGCGCGCCGCCTTGCCGATGCCGCCATAGACGACGAGGTCCTGGGGCCGCTCGGCGACCTCGGGATCGAGGTTGTTCATCAGCATCCGTAAGGCCGCCTCGGCGACCCAGGTCTTGGCGGTCTTTTCCGGGCCGCGCGGGCTGCGAACGATCCGGGCGTTGGGCGTGTTCATCGGGTGATCACCGGCTGGATTGGGCGAAGACTATGCAGGCGGCCAGTACGCGGCGCAGATGGGCGCGCATCGGTTCGGCGCGTTGCGGATCGTAGGGGCTGGGCCAGTTGTCCGGCGACACTGCGCCCGCCGGATCAAGCATGTATCCCCGGTCCGCCAGCTCCATCTGGATGGCGTGGACGCCGGTCTCGGGTCGACCGTAGTGGCGCGTCGTCCACCCCCCCTTGAACCGCCCGTTGACGACCAGACTGTCGCCGCTGGCGGCGCAGGCCGCCTCCACCGCCCGGGTCAGTTCGGGCGCGCAGGTGACGCCGCCGTTGTCTCCGATGTTGAACTGCGGCAGTTCGCCGTCGAACAGCCGCGGCACGACCGAACGGATCGAATGGGCGTCGTAGAGGACGACCGGCCCCCGGGAGCCAAGACGGTCGATCTGGGCCTGAAGCGCCGCATGATAGGGGTCGAACCAGGTCGCTCGCCGCTCGGCGATCTCGGCCTCGTCCGGCGTTTGGCCGGGGCGGTACAGGGGCTCGCCGTCGAAGGTCTCGGTCGGGCACAGGCCGGTCGTGGTCATCCCGGGATAGAGAGAAACGCCCGACGGATCGCGGTTTACGTCGATGACGCTGCGAGAGACGGCGGTGCGCACGAGGGTCGCGCCCAGATCGACGGCGAAGTCGTAGAGCCGATCCACCCACCAGTCGGCGTCCTTGCGCGCCAGCCAGGGCGAGGCCATTCGGGCTAAGATGGCCTCGGGAATCTCGGTCCCGGTATGCGGCAGGCCAATCACCAGGGGCGCGGAGCCTTCCACGACGGTCAGCCAGTCATCGGTCATCCGCGCTTCCCTCGCCAAATCGATCCGCCGGGTTTATGTCTAGACATATTGATCGCAACATGACGGACCTGTCCAGTGACCCCTGAGCCGGAACCTGTGGACCTCGCCCTCTGGTTCGAAGCCGCTCTCCTGCCCGACGGCTGGGCCAAGGACGTGCGGATCGGCGTCAGAGCGGGCCGGATCGCCTCCATCGACGTGGGGATTATGCGGGCGCCGACAGACGGGGGCGGCGGGATCGGCCTGCCGGGCGTGACCAATGTCCACAGCCACGCCTTTCAGCGCGCCATGGCGGGCCTGACCGAGGCGCGCGGACCTTCCGACGACGACTTCTGGACCTGGCGCGAGCTGATGTATCGCTTCCTCGACCGCGGCGGCCCGGACGAGATTGAGGCCATCAGCGCCCTGGCCTTCGCGGAGATGCTGGAAGGCGGCTTCACCCGGGTGACCGAGTTCCACTATCTGCATAACGACCCTTCCGGTGCGGCCTATGCGGACCGGAGCGAGATCGCGGGCCGGATCGTGGCGGCCGCCGAAGCCAGCGGGATCGCCCTGACCCTGCTGCCGGTCTTCTACGCCTATTCCGGTTTCGGCGCTCTGCCGCCGGTTCGGGGCCAGAGGCGGTTCATCACCGATCTGGAGGGCTTCGCCGACCTGGTCGCGGCCTGCCGTCGTCTGACGCAGGACATGGAGGACGCACGCGTCGGCGTGGCCCCGCACAGCCTGCGCGCCGTCAGCGCCGACGAACTGGCGGTGCTGCCCGGACTGGCCCAGGGGGGACCGATCCATATTCACGTGGCGGAGCAGACCAAGGAGGTTGAGGACTGTCTCGCCTGGTCCGGCGCGCGTCCGGTGGAGTGGCTGCTGAACCACGCCCCGGTCGACGAGCGATGGTGCCTGATCCACGCCACCCATGTGACCGAGGCCGAATGGCGCGAGGTCGTCGCGCGCGGCGCCGTCGTCGGCCTGTGCCCGATCACTGAGGCCAATCTGGGCGACGGGATCTTTCCGGCGACAGCCTATCTGCAGGCTGGCGGCCGGTTCGGGGTGGGGACGGATTCCAACGTGCAGATCGGCCTGGCCGAGGAGCTGCGGATGCTGGAGTACAGCCAGCGGCTGGGCCTGCGCGGGCGCGCCCTGACGGCGGATGCAGCCCGGTCGACGGGACGGGCCCTGTTCGAACGCGTTTTGGCGGGCGGGGCTCAGGCCGGCGGGGCGTCTTGCGGTCTGGCGATGGGACAGGCCGCAGACATAGTCTCGCTGGACACGCGCCGCCTCGCCTTCGCCGGCCGCTCGGGCGACGGGGTGCTGGACAGCTGGATCTTCGGCGCTCCGACAGGATCGATCGCCTCGGTCTGGCGGGCCGGTCGGGAGGTCGTGCGCCACGGCCGCCATGTCGCCCGGGACGCCCTGGAAGCGCGTTTCCGCTCAGCCTTGAAGACGGTTCTGTCATGACGGCGAACGCCCTTCACCGGCGAATCTACGCCGATCTGGAAGCCCAGATCCTGTCGGGAGACCTGTCGCCCGGCGCGCGGCTGCCGTACGAGCACGAACTGACGGATCGCTACGACTGCGCGCGAGCAACCGTGTCCAAGGCCCTGTCGGAACTGGCGGGGCGGGGTCTGGTGGTCCGTCGGCGGCGAGCGGGCACCTTTGTGGCCCAGCCCAAGGCCCATGCCGCCTTCCTCGCCATTCCTGATCTCAGAGCTGAGATCAATGAACGGGGACAAGTCTATGATTATCAGCTTCTGGAACGTCTGGTTCGTCTTCCCCAAAACCCCGAGGAAGCCGAACTGGCGGCGGGCGGGCGCCTGATTGCGCTGACCTGTCTGCACAGCGCAGACTCGGTTCCTCTGGCTCTGGAGCGGCGGCTGATCGCCCTGGCGGCTGCGCCGCAAGCTGAAGGCGTGGATTTTCAGTCCATTCCGCCCGGAAGCTGGCTTTTGGACTCCGAACCCTGGACCCAGGCCGAGAACCGGATCGGCGCCCTGGAGGCGGATGCCCCGTCCGCCCGGCTGTTGCAGATCCGGGCCGGCGCCGCCTGCCTCTGCGTCGAACGGCGAACCTGGCGGGACGGGCAGGGGGTGACCCGGGTGCGCCAGATTTTCCCGGGCGACCGCTATGATCTCGTCGCCCTGTTCTCCTCTGTTCATGCCAAGGATCAGGTTTGATGAAGGCCGACCGACTTCTGATCGACTGTCACGCCGCCACCATGGTGGAGAGCGCGACGCCCTACGGCGCGATCGAAGACGCCGCCGTGGTGATCGCGGACGGACGGATCGCCTGGATCGGCCCGCGGGCGGACCTCCCGTCGGTCGAGGCCCGGACGACCGAGCGGCTGGACGGCCGCTGGCTGACGCCGGGACTGATCGACTGCCACACCCATCTGGTTTTCGGCGGAGATCGTTCGGGCGAGTTCGAGCAGAGGCTGGGCGGGGCGACCTATGAAGAGATCGCGCGGGCGGGCGGCGGCATCGTCGCCTCGGTCCAGGCCACGCGCGCAGCGTCCGAGGATGACCTGTTCCGCACGGCCATGGCGCGGCTTGAGGGGTTGAAGGCCACCGGGGTGACGACGGTCGAAATCAAGTCCGGCTATGGCCTGGACCGGGAGGCGGAGTTGAAGATGCTGCGCGTCGCGCGGCGTATCGGGCGCGAGGGCGGGGTCCGCGTCCGCACCAGCTATCTGGGCCTCCACGCCGTGCCGCCGGAACACAGGGCGGACCGCGCCGCCTATGTCGATCTCGCCATCGACGCCATTCTGCCGGCCGCCCAAGCCGAGGGCCTGGTCGACGCCGTCGACGCCTATTGCGAACCCATCGCCTTTTCGCGCGAGGAGGTCTCCCGCCTGTTTGAGCGCGCCCAGGCATTGGGGCTGCCGGTCAAGCTGCACGCCGATCAACTGTCGGACGGCGGCGGGGCCGAACTGGCGGCGCGGTATCAGGCCCTGTCGGCCGACCATATCGAATACGCCACGGAGATCGGGGTGGCCGCCATGGGCGCGGCCGGGGTGGTCGCCGTCCTGCTGCCCGGCGCCTTCCTGATGCTGCGCGAGACCCAGGCGCCGCCTGTCGCCCTGTTACGGGCGCATGGCGTGCGCATGGCGGTCGCCACCGACTGCAACCCGGGAACCTCGCCGCTTGTCTCGATGACCGACGCCCTGAATCTGGCTTGCGTGCAATTCAGACTGACGCCGGAAGAGGCCCTGGCCGGGGCGACCCGCGAGGCGGCCCGAGCCCTGGGGCTGCAGAATCAGCTCGGCGTCCTGCAGGCCGGCAGGCCCGCCGACATCGCGGCCTGGACGATCTCGCGCCCCGCCGAGCTGGCCTATTGGCTGGGCAAGCCTATGCTTCACGCGCGCTGGGTCGGCGGCGAGCGCTCGCCCGTCTAAAGCCAGAGGCGACGTCGCTCGGCAGACGCCGCTGGTGGCTGCAATGGTGAAGGATGCTATGGCTCGTCTGGGAGGGGCCATGGCCAAGACCGAAACCGACGTCGTCATATTGGGTGCAGGCCATAATGGACTGGTTTGCGCCTTCTATCTGGCCCGACGCGGCTTGAAGGTTACCGTGCTCGAGCGCCGCGCGGTCGTCGGCGGGGCGGCGGTGACTGAGACCTTCCACCCCGGCTTCCGCAACTCGACCGCCAGCTACACCGTCAGCCTGCTCAGTCCTACCGTCATCGCAGACATGGCGCTCGCGCGTCATGGATTGACGATGGTCGAGCGACGGATGTCGAACTTCCTGCCGCTGGAGGACGGGCGCTATCTGGCGGCAGGGCCGGGCCGCACGCAAACCGAAGTCGCCAAGTTCTCGACCAGAGACGCCAAGCGCCTGGAAGCCTATGAGGCGCGGCTTGAACGGATCGCCTCCGAGCTGCGACGTCTGACGCTCCAGGCCCCGCCGAACATGGCGGAAGGCGGCTGGACGCAAGCCTTGCCGGAGCTGTTCAAAGCCGGGGCCTTGGGGCGCCGCATCGCCGGTCTGGATAAGACCGGACGCCGGGACCTGCTCGACCTGTTCGCCAAGTCCGCCGGCGACTGGCTGGACGGCTGGTTCGAAAGCGACCCTATCAAGGCCCTGTTCGGCTTCGACAGTGTCGTGGGCAACTACGCCAGTCCCTACACCCCCGGTTCGGCCTATGTATTGCTGCACCATGTCTTTGGCGAGTTGAACGGCAAGCGGGGGGTCTGGGGCCATGCTCTGGGCGGCATGGGAGCGATCACCCAGGCCATGGCCCTAGCCTGTGCGGAACAGGGCGTCGAGATTCGGCTGGAAGCCGCCGTAGCGGAGGTTCTGGTCGAAAAGGGAAGGGCGGTCGGGGTGGTCACCGAAGCCGGCGACGTGGTCCGGGCGCGCAGGGTGGCGTCGAACCTGCACCCGAGCCTCCTATTCGGACAACTGCTCGATCCCGCCGTCGCCCCTGCGGACTTCAGGGAACGGATGGGTCGGTATGCGTCGGGATCGGGCACGTTCCGCATAAATCTGGCCCTCTCTGAATTGCCGAGGTTCACCGCTTTGCCGGCGCCGGGCGACCATTTGACGGCGGGCATCATCATCGGTCCAAGCCTCGCCTATATGGACAGAGCCCATGCTCAGGCGCGGCTGAACGGCTGGTCTGCACAGCCGATCGTGGAAATGCTGATCCCCTCGACGCTGGATGACAGTCTCGCGCCGCCGGGCGCCCATGTGGCTAGCCTGTTCTGTCAGCACGTCTCGCCTGACCTCGCGGACGGGCATCGCGACACCGTGGCCGATCTGATGATCGATACGGTCGACGCCCATGCGCCCGGCTTCAAGTCTTCGGTGCTGGGACGGTTGGCTCTGGGACCGCGCGATCTGGAGCGCCGCTTCGGACTGGTGGGCGGAGACATCTTCCACGGCCGGCTGAGCCTGGACCAGCTGTTCAGCGCGCGGCCGGTCCTCGGTCACGCCGACTATCGCATGCCGCTCCCGGGCCTCTATCTGTGTGGGTCCGGGGCTCATCCCGGCGGAGGCGTGACCGGCGCCCCTGGGCACAACGCGGCGCAGGCGATCCTAAGGGACCTCAAGCCTAGACTTCGGCGACGCCCATAGCCTTCATCAGGGCGTCCCGGATTGTAGCCTCGGTAAAGGGCTTCTGAATCGTCACCGCCCCGCGCCATTCCTCGGGCAGGCCGCCTTCGCCATAGCCGGTCGAGAACACAAAGGGCACGCCGCGCGCCTTCAGCACTTCGGCCACCGGGAACACCTGCCGGCCGGCGACATTGACGTCGAGCAGGGCGGCGTCGAGCTCCTCCGTGTC
>MGLN01000193.1:41615-41740 GCA_001796045.1 Caulobacterales bacterium RIFOXYB1_FULL_67_16
CGATATTGGACGCGGGGCCGACGGGAATGCACTCCATGTCCTCGAGGATGGTCTCGAGCAACATGGCGACCAGGGATTCGTCTTCCACCACAAGTATGCGGCGACCGTTTAGAGGTTGGGTCATG
>MGLN01000193.1:41832-42274 GCA_001796045.1 Caulobacterales bacterium RIFOXYB1_FULL_67_16
ATGTTTCGTTCAATCAATCGGCTACCGAAGCCTCTTCTGTCCGGTCGCGTAACTTTCGGACCGCCTATTTCACGCCAGACAAGCTTCAGCTTTCGATCGCGTTGATCGGCCAAACTCCAGTCGATCAGAACACGCCCATCGGGCGTGGAAAGGGCTCCGTATTTGGCGGCGTTTGTCGCAAGCTCATGGAAGATCATGCCCAGGGACAGGGCTGTGGCGGGGGGCAGCGCCGTCGCCGGGCCGTTGAGATTGATGCGGGTGGGACCGAAGGCTTCGGTCTCGTGTTCCAGGATCGCCCGCAGATCCGCGCCTTCCCAATGGGTTCGCGTCAACAGGTCGTGGGTGTGGGACAGGGCCAGTATCCGCGACTGGAAGGTTGCGGCGAAGGTGGCGGGGGCGACGTGGGAACGCGCGGTCTGGATGGCGATCGACTGGACCGTGG
>MGLN01000194.1 GCA_001796045.1 Caulobacterales bacterium RIFOXYB1_FULL_67_16
GGCGACCTTGTCGATCTCGTCCAGGAAAACGATGCCCTCGTTCTCGGCCAGGATCAGAGCCTCCTTCGTCAGGCTGTCCTGGTCCAGCAGCTTGTCGCCTTCCTCGGCGATCAGCGGGGCGACGGCGTCGCGGACCGCCAGCTTGACCGTCTTGGTGCGACCCCCGCCCATCTTGCCCAGCATCTCCGACAGGTTCAGCAGGCCCACAGCCCCGCCGCCGGGGATGTCCAGCCCCTGGATCGGGGAGGCGGTGTCCGCCAGGGCGATCTCGATCTCCTTGTCGTCCAGCTCGCCGGCCCGCAGCTTCTTCCTGAAGCTGTCGCGGGTCGCCGGTCCCGCCCCGGGCCCGACCAGGGCGTCCAGAATACGGTCCTCGGCCGCGCCCTCGGCCCGCGCCCGTACTTCGCCGCGCCGCCGCTCGCGCACCATGACCAGGGCGCTCTCGACCAGGTCGCGCATGATCTGATCGACGTCGCGGCCGACATAGCCGACCTCGGTGAACTTGGTCGCCTCGACCTTGAGGAAGGGCGAACCGGCCAGTCGCGCCAGCCGCCGGGCGATCTCGGTCTTGCCGACGCCGGTCGGGCCGATCATCAGAATGTTCTTGGGCGTCACCTCGTCGCGCAGGTCTTCCGGGACCCGCTTGCGACGCCAGCGGTTGCGCAGGGCCACGGCCACAGCGCGCTTGGCGTCGTCCTGGCCGACGATATAGCGATCCAGTTCGGAGACGATTTCACGGGGGGAGAGGTCGGTCATGCGGTGCAGATAGGGCGCCGAAGAGCGGAGCGGGAGGGGCGGGGCCCCTGGCAAATCGTCTCGCAGCAAAAAGGCGTCCCCCGGACCGGAGGACGCCTTGATGGTTCGGCTATATGCGTCGGATCAGGCCTTCTTGGCGGCCAGCTTGTCCTGGTGGGCCTTCATGCCGACGGCGATCAGTTCGGCGGCCTCGCCGGCGTCCCCCCAGCCCTTCACCGTGACCGACTTGCCCTTCTCCAGATCCTTGTAGCGGGTGAAGAAGTGCTCGATCTGCTCGATCAGGATGGCCGGCAGCTGACGATAGCTGGCGATCTCGGTGTAATAGGGGTTCAGCTTGTCGACCGGCACGGCCAGGATCTTCTCGTCCCCGCCGGCTTCGTCCACCATCTTCAGCACGCCGATGGGCCGCGAGCGGATGACGCAGCCCGGCACGACCGGCGTCGGGTTCAGCACGATCACGTCGCAGGGATCGCCGTCGTCCGACAGGGTGTGCGGCACGAAGCCGTAGTTGCCCGGATAGTACATGGCCGTGTGCAGGAAGCGGTCGACGAACAGGGCGCCCGACTCCTTGTCCATCTCATACTTCACCGGCAGACCGCCCTGAGGGATCTCGATGATGACGTTGATGTCCCAGGGGGCGTTTGGGCCGACCGGAATGGCGTCGAGGTTCATGGCGGGTCTTTGCTGCGACTGCGAATATTGGGCGATGGGTGATAGGACGCGCGAGCGGCCGGGGCAAGCGCGACGTGCGTCGTCCCCTTGCGCGGTCTGCCGGAGTGGGATCAATACGGAGCATGACCTGGGTTGATTGGGCCGCGCTCGCGCTCTTCTTCATCTGCTGGCTCGGCTATGCGCCGATCCTGAAGTTCGTCAGCCGCCACGGGGGCTCGCTGAACGACGACATGGCCCATGTCCGCAAGGTGTGGATGGCCTCGATGACCCATCGCGACATCCGCCTGGTCGACAGCCAGCTGATGGGCCATTCGATCAACTCCGCCTCCTTCTTCGCCTCGACCAATCTGCTGCTGATCGCGGCCGTGGGCGGCATATTGTTCGGCGGCGAGAGCAAGCTGGAGGGCTTCGCGGCGGTGGGGGCCGACAATGTGCCGATACGCATCCTGGAGGCCAAGCTGGCCCTGGTTCTGATCTGCCTGACCCGCGGCTTCCTCGATTTCATCTGGGCTCTGCGGCAGATGAACTACACCCTCGCCCTGATCGGCTCCGCCCCCGAACTGCACCACAAGACGGATCGCAAGGCCTTCGGAGATGCGGCGGCCGAACTGTTGAACCCGGCGCTCAGCGCCTTCAGCCAGGGGGTGCGGGGCTATTATTTCGCCCTGGCCGCAGCGGCCTGGCTCTTCGGACCCCTGTGGCTGGCCCTCGGCGTGGCCTCGTCCTTCGGACTTCTGATCTATCGCCAGGAAGCGTCGCCGGCCGCCCGGGCCATTCGAAACGCCCGTCGGCTCTTGGGGGAGTGAATGTTGCACGCGCGCCCAAGGGTTGCCGCCTGACATTCTCTAAACGGGCGAATTGGGGCGGGCGGCGCCGCAATTGCGTAACAAGCCGTGACCTGAAAACCGCTCTCGGCGCTTGACCGATTGTGCATCGCAACCTAGATTGACCTTCGACGCCTTCGGGCGTCTTGCCCTTCCTGGGCGTTTCCTCCCTATAGACTTTATATGCCGCGCCTTCTGGCGCGGCTTTTTTTCTGACTTGTCGTTGATCAGTTACGCGGCCTCGTCGTGCCAGGGCTCGGCGCAGAGGGCGGCGATGACGCGGTTCAGCGCCTTGGCCGTCGCGCCATGGGCCGGATTGGGGATCTGCCGCGCCTCGTCCAGATAAAGACTGCGGCTCAGCTCGATCTGGATCGCCTCGTAGCCGTCGTCCGGCCGCCCCCAGACCTGGGTGGACCAGCCTCCCGCATAGGGTCGGTTCAGCGCCACCCGCCAGCCTAGCCCTTCGAACAGGTCGCGCAGCCGCCGGGTCAGCCGCGACCGACAAGACGTCCCATGCCGATCGCCCAGCACCACCTCCACCCCCGCCGCCCGCGCCGGCATCGAATGCCAGTCGATCAGCACAGCCCTTCCGCAGCGCGCGTGGGTGCGGTTCATCAGGTCCGCCAACGCCGCGTGATAGGGTTGGTGGGCCGCCGCGATCCGCGCCTCGGCCTCGGCCCGAGACAGCTGACGATCGTAAAGGGGCAGGCCGTCCCCGGTCAGCCGGGGAATCAGTCCGTATCCCGCCCGGGTCTTGACCCCGACCGGGCCCTCGACGTCTGCGATCAGGCCAGGGTCCAGCTCGGTCGGATCGCGGTTCAGGTCCAGATAGGCCCGGCCGATCCGCGCCTCGATCAGGGGCGCTCCCTGTCTCGGGCCGGACTGGACCAGGGTCCCCACCAGAGCGTCCTCCGCGCTCCTCAGGCTCAGGGGCGGCAGATCGGCGATCGCGCCCATGTCCTGAGGGTAGGTCTGGCCGGAATGGGGGGAGGCGAAGACCAGAGCCGTCTGCGGCGCCCCTTCGGGCGGCAGGCTGATCGCGAAACTGGGCCCGTCCGTCTTCATCTGTCCTCGCATAAGCCGTTTCGCTGTGGAAGGAAGGCGGGCGAGCGCGGAATTTCATCGCCGGTTTACGCTTGGCGGCCTAGGCTGTTCGCCTGTTTGAAACGGGTCCCTCTCGAATGGCGCGCATCCTCCTGGCCGAAGACGACAGTTCGCTTCGCGGTTTCCTCACCCGGGCCCTGGAACGGGCCGGCCATCAGGTGATCGACTGCGAAAACGGTGACGACGCCATCGACGCCCTGGAGCACGGCCCCTATGATCTGCTGCTGACCGACATCGTCATGCCCGGCGCCGACGGAATCGAGGTAGCCCGCGTCGCCGCCGCCCGCCAGCCGGGCCTGCGCATCATGTTCATCACCGGCTTCGCCGCCGTCGCCCTGACCGCCGCCCAGGCGTCCCCTCAGGCCAAGGTCCTGTCCAAGCCGGTGCATCTGCGCGACTTGGTCAGCGAAGTGGAGCGGATGGTGGCGGCCTGATATCTGATTTATCAGCGGTTTTTTAGAAAACGCGCCGAAGCGGCCAAAGCCGCTTGATGCGGGCCGGTCGTGCCGCTATACGACCGCCCTTCCCGCTCTCGAACCCATCGAGAGCCGCCAAGGCGGACGCGTAGCTCAGCGGGAGAGCACTACGTTGACATCGTAGGGGTCACAGGTTCAATCCCTGTCGCGTCCACCATTCCCTCCCAAGACATTGCAAGCGTTGAAGAAACCGCTCTCGGGCGGTCGAAAACGCCTGTTTGCTACAGCGGCTTGCTACAGCAGCAGTGTCTGGATCAGCCCGAAAACGGTTCTGAAACAACGACTTCAGATGATGCGGCTTGCTACAGCAACCTGCTACGAAAACCGTCCCAACGGCTCCCTCAACCGTGTTCACGGCCGCCCCATCGTCGGCGCCCAAATCCTCCCGGCCTGATCATCCGGGGAAGGGTCTTTCACGTTCGGGTGGCGGTGCCCCGGAAGGTTCAGCCGACAGTCGGTCGAACGGAGGTCTGGCGATCTCTCGGAACAGGCAACCGATCCGAGGCCATACGAAAATCCAAGGTGGTGATCGCTAATCTGGAGCGGTCGTTCTGGGCAGCGGGGGGAATATCGGCTGCTGATGCACCTGCCACCGAGATTGCCACGCGACAGCCAGTCGTGGTCGAGGCAGCACCGGTCCCCGTTATGACCTTTGGCGATCTGTTCCGCCATTTCCATGCCGACCCATCGAAGGTCCGAGCACCCAAAACCCAGATGATCTACGATGGGCTTCTTTGGATCACGTCGAGCGTCTGGGGAGAGAATCGTTCTCTGACGTCCATAGACCGTTCGGCATGCCGTGAACTGTTGGAGGTGCTCCGCTGGCTACCTTCGAATCCTGTGAAGCGGTTTCCGACCTTGAGTGCCGTCCAAGCCGCCAAGATGGCGAAGAGGCAGGGTCTACAAACGACCCTCTCCCCCGGCTCGATTAATGGCTACATGGCGAAACTTCGCGCCCTGCTGACTTTCGCCGCAAACGAAGGATGGATTGGGAAGAACCCAGCGACCGGGCTGAACGTGATTGACCCCATTCGGGATAAGGACAAGCGGCTTCCATTTTCGTCAGAGCAGCTACGATTAATTTTTGAAGCACCGATCTACAGAGGGTGCGTCGATGACGAATGGCATTTTGCCACGCCGGGACCAAATCGCCCGCGACGCGCGCGTTTCTGGATTCCGCTAATAGCCCTCTACAGCGGCATGCGGCTTAACGAGATTTGCCAGTTGGATGTCGCTGACGTTCGCCGAGTGGATGGAGTTGATTGTTTCTGGATCACCGGCGGATCGACGCAGAACGCTGGTGACAAGAGACTGAAAACTGCTTCGAGCGAACGCCTGATACCCATTCATCCGATGCTGATCGCTGCGGGCTTTATGACCTTCGTTTCCGAAAGGTCGGGCGGTAAGAAGCTCTTCCATGAACTGCCGCGCTCCAAGGCGGGCTACTACTCCGACAGCTTCTCGAAATGGTTTGCCCGGTTCCTTGAAAAAGCCGGGGCAGCGCGTCCCAAGACCTGCTTCCATTCGTTTCGCCATTGCTACCGGGACGCTCTTCGAAACGCCGGGGTGGACCATGAAGCGGCCTTGGCTCTTGGCGGTTGGGCGGCCTCCAGTCGAGACGGAGAGAGCGTTTCAGATGCTTACGGTAAGGGCCTTGGGATCGCCCGACTGGCCGAGGCCATAAGTCGGTTGGACTATCAAAGCTTGGACTTGGAGCACCTACTGCCCAGCCCTCGTGGAGGATAGAAAGCCCGCAAGTCTATGCACGTTTTCCCGACATGCATAGAAAACTGGGTTTCCCTATACAGGTTCGCATAGGGTCGGGCCGAATGCCCGATAGGGCATGCCTTGGGGGGCGGAATTGACAGCACCAAACGCCAGAAGGCAGCGGGAAGCCCGCAAGACGCTGGACAAACTGTTCGCTGATCCAGTCGGTGTCTGGGTCATCCACTATTCGTGTGAGAGCTTCTACGACAGGCCGAATGGGTTCTCGCCTCGCATCACGTCGATTGCGACCCGCAAACTACATTCCGGCCAAACGGTCTCGTTTTCGATCCATCAGGTAGCGGAAAGACGCCGTGTGCCGCCCGGTCAGATCGCCGAGGAATACGATGGCCTCGAACGGCAGATGCTGGACGAATTTTTCCAACATATCTCCGGCTATAGGACCATCACTTTCCTCCATTGGAACATGCGAGACATCAACTATGGCTTCGCTGCCATAGAGCATCGCTACCGGGTGCTGGGGGGTGATCCTTACGTCGTGGACGATGGCTATAAGGTCGATCTGGCGAGGCTGTTTATCGACATCTACGGGGTCGGATACACAGGCCATCCGAGGCTTGAGACGCTGCTTCAGCAGAATAAAATCGAAGCGTTGGATATGCTGAACGGCGCGGGCGAGGCAGAGGCTTTCGACGCCGG
>MGLN01000195.1:0-3727 GCA_001796045.1 Caulobacterales bacterium RIFOXYB1_FULL_67_16
GCGTTCCGGGGCAAGAGGCACGCGACATGACCGATCAGACCGCCGCTTCCGCCCGTCCCGCCAGCGCCCCTGCGGGGCGTGTTTCCGGCGCCGCCGGCCTCGAGGGCCGGCCCAGCGCGGGCGCCCTTTTGGTCGAACAGATGGAGACGGCGGGCGAAAAACGCGCCCGGCGCCGCGACATCCGCCCCCTGGCCCGGCTGATTCCCTACGCCCTGCGGCACAAGGGACATGCCCTGATGGCCCTGGTCTGGCTGCTGATGTCCACGACGGCCTCCCTGGGCCTCACGGCCCTCGCGCGCGGCGCCATCGACCATGGGTTCGAGGCGGGCGGGGCCAATCTGAACCTGTGGTTCCTGCTCCTGGGCGCCAACGCCCTGTTCCTAGGCCTGGCCACCGCCGCGCGCTATTTCTACGTCACCCGCACGGGCGAGCGCGTCATCGCCGATGTCCGCAAGGGTCTGTTCGGCCGCATCCTGACGCTGGACCCCTCCTTCTACGCCCAGATGCGCACGGGCGAGGTGCTGTCGCGCCTGACCACGGATATCGCCCTGGTCGAGACCCTGATGACCACCTCGGTCTCCTATGCGCTGCGGAACTTCCTGACCCTGATCGGCGCCGTCGTCCTGCTGTTCTTCGTCAGTCCGAAGCTGACCGGCCTGGTCCTGCTGATCGTGCCCTTCCTGCTGGGGCCGATCTTCATCTTCGGGCGACGGGTGCGCAAACTGACCGTCGCTTCTCAGGACCGCTTCGCCAACGCCGTCGGCTTCGCCGGCGAGAGCGTCGACGCCATCGAGACGGTCCAGGCCTTCGGGCGCGAGCGCAGCGCCATCGCTCGGTTCGGCGCAGCGGTCGAGGACGCCTTCTCCGCCTCGCTCACCCGGATGCGCGCCCGGGCCTGGATGACCGCCCTGATCATCGTCGTCATGTTCGGCGGCGTCACCCTGGTGCTGTGGCTGGGAGCCCAGGACGTGGTGGCCGGCGTCATGACGCCGGGCGCTCTGCTGCAGTTCGTCCTCCTGTCGGTCTTCGCCGCCGGCGCCGTCGGCGCCCTGGGCGAAAGCTGGGGCGACGTGCAGAAGGCCGCCGGCGCCATGGAGCGGATCGAGGAACTGATGCGGGCCACGCCCGACATCGCCCCTCCGGCACAGCCCACGGCCCTTCCGTCGCCGCCGCGTGGCGAAGTGTCCATGTCCGCCGTCGGCTTCTCCTATCCCGGCCGTCCCGACCTGCCGGCCCTGAAGGGGTTCAGCCTGACCGTGCGCCCCGGCGAGACCGTCGCCCTGGTCGGCCCCTCGGGCGCCGGCAAGTCCACCGTCTTCCGCCTGCTGCTGCGCTTCTACGACCCCCAGACCGGCGTGGTCTCCGTCGACGGCGTCGACGTGCGTCAGGCCGATCCGGTCGACGTCCGCAACCGCTTCGCCTGGGTGTCGCAAGAAACGCCGCTGTTCTCGGGCTCGGCGCTCGAGAACATCCGCTTCGGCCGCGAGACCGCCACCCTGGACGAGGCCCGCGCCGTCGCCGAAAAGGCCCAGGCCCTGGGCTTCATCGACGCCCTGCCGGAAGGCTTTGACACTCCGTTGGGCGAACGCGGCAAGAGCCTCTCCGGCGGCCAGCGCCAGCGCCTAGCCATCGCCCGCGCCCTGGTCCGCGACGCCCCCATCCTGCTGCTGGACGAGGCCACCAGTGCCCTGGACGCCGAAAGCGAACGCCTGGTCCAGGTCGCCCTCGATCAGGCCATGGAAGAACGCACCACCCTGGTCATCGCCCACCGCCTGGCCACGGTGCTCCGCGCCGACCGCATCGTCGTCATGGACGATGGCCGCGTGGTGGAGGAGGGGACGCACGACCAGTTGGTGGCGAAGGGCGGGCTCTATGCGCGTCTGGCAGAGTTGCAGTTCCGGGCGGGTTGAGGCTTCCAGCTTCCGTCCTCGGGGTCGACCCCAACTTCCGTCGTACTCGGTCCCGCCATCGCCTTCCGTCTTCGTCGCACCCTCCGTCATCCTCGGGCGGGTATTCCCGGAACCGACGATGGCTGGCGGTGGCCATCTGAACGTTCGCTTGTCGGTCAGAAGCCAAGGCGCGCTTTCGACGCGTTGCGGACGTTCGTATGACGACTTCGCTTGGTACTTGGAGACGGTCGCGGCTCTAAGTCGGCAGGGCGAAGTCGAAACTGCTGTCGGTAAACAGCGCAATCCAAATGATTGCGCCGAACGCTGCCAACGCGACTACTTTGAAACGCCGCCTCCCCCCTTTGCGAAAGCGCGGCTGGTGTCTCGAGTTGCGGTCCTCGCCCTAGCGCGGCTGGATCAACGGATCGCCTTCAAACCCCAATATGTTCCAAACCTGCCTTATGTAGCGATAAGCCCTGTCGCGGTCTTCTGTGGCGAACAGATCAACTTCGTTGATAGCTTTCGCTACGAGTTCTCGAACTTCGCCGTCACTGACCGTGCCATCGGGTCGAGCAAGAACCCCGTCGATGAGGTTATTCACGGCGGCATTGAGGGGGGCGGCGTCCTCAGGCAGATCGGTGCCCGTATAGCCAGACAGCAGGTCCGGTTGGAATTTGTTCTGCGCGCGAAGTTCGACCAGCTCAGCGCGGTTGTCGTGGGTCAAGCTATGCGGCTCATCAGCAACTGCAGCTTGGCATGCCAACAGTGAAATGCTGCACAGAGTAGCGGCCAGCAGATGGAGCGTTTTGATGATCGTTGACATGGGGAGACGATAACACGGGAATGTCACCTTCCCACCCCAAACCGACCTTCGGGATCTCCGCTTTCTGCGCCAGCGACCGACTTTGTCGGTAGCGGTGGTCCATCCCCCTCATTTCAGGGCTTGACCCTTAGGATCCGGCGTAGGGCCGAGTCGCCGCCCGACGTCTCTTCACGACGTGTGGAACCTCCCATCCTCGGGTCAAGCCCGAGGATGGGGGGGAGGGGAGGTCCAACAACCTGCCGGCGCTCCCAATTTTTCTGACGAATCACTGACTTTTCAATGTCTTGACGTCCGAAAACGCCGCTCAAGTTAGCACGCCCCAAAACCGTGAGATACTGTCGGCACGGTCTTTGAAAACCAAATCTTCGCTCAGTCCCGCGCCGCCTGGAAATTGCACTCTTTGCACATTGCACCGCTTTTGCCGGCCTGTGCAATTTCACCGCGCCCGCGAAGAATGGACGAAAATAGACTCGTTTTTTTCGCAGTGGATTGAGTCTATTTCTCAGCCGCGCCCGGCCTCGCCAGGGCCGGGAAGTCGCTGAATACCGCGTCTACTCCGGCCTCGGCGAAGGCGGCGGCGTATCCCGCCATGTCGCCGTGCTCTGCGAAATCTTCGCCCCGCCGCCGCTCGGTCGGCAGAAAGGCGTTCTCGGCCCGCAGGGTCCAGATCACCACCTTCAGCCCCGCCGCATGGGCGTCCGCGACCAGGGCGCTGGGCGCGGTCGTGCGGCCCCCGGCGTCGCGCGGCAGGACCAGGGTCATCTCCGGCGCCACCCAGTCGGCATAGGCGGCCATGGCCTTTAGGCCCTCGGGCGTGATCATTTGGGCATAGGAGACGTCCGGCCGGTCCGCCGGTCCGCCCGCGCTGCTGACCAGCTGGGCCAGGGGCGCGTCGATCCGCGTCGCCAATCGCTCCAGCGGCCCCACCTCGAAACACTGGATGATGATGGGCGCATCGGCGCCGGTCAGGCCCAGCCGTTCCAACTCCGCGACGAAGCGATCCTCCATCGGCAGG
>MGLN01000195.1:3761-24562 GCA_001796045.1 Caulobacterales bacterium RIFOXYB1_FULL_67_16
CGGGCGCCACCGCAATGGTCCGTCCCGTCCGGGCCGAGGCCTCGCGCGCGATGGCCACGACCTCGTCGAAGGTCAGGATCGCCTCCTGCCCGTCATAGGCGGCGCTGCCGGGGCGGAAGGCGGGCAGCCGTTCCCTGGCCCGCAGGGTCTTCAGCTCCGCCAAGGTGAAGTCCTCGGTGAACCAGCCGGTGGTCGGAACCCCGTCGATGGTCCTGGTGGTTTTGCGATCCGCGAACTCGGGCCGCTCGCCGACATCGGTCGTGCCGCCGATCTCGTTCTCGTGGCGGTCGATGAAGACTCCGTCCTTCGACAGCACCAGATCCGGCTCGATCACGTCCGCGCCCTGTTCGATCGCCAGTTCATAGGCCGCCCGCGTATGCTCGGGCCGTTCGCCCGAGGCCCCGCGATGGGCGATGATCAGCGGCTGGGCCACGGCAGGCGTTCCGGTCAGCAGGACAAGGGCGGTGACGATGGCGCGGATCATGCCCGCTGGATAGGGCAGGGGCGCGACAAGCGAATGACGACGGTGTTTCTCCCTCCCCCTGCGGGGGAGGGGGGCGAAGCGCAGCGGAGCCGGGTGGGCCGGGCACGGCGACGTCCCCCTACCTGATCGCGTCAGCTCGTGCGCCCTGGCGTTGCCGCCCCCACCCCGTCGCTGCGCGACGACCCTCCCCGGACGGGGAGGGAGAGGCGGCTGTGCGGCCTCAAGCCCCCTGCAACACCTTGCGCAGTTGCGGGTGCAGCTCGGTATTGGACGCCAGCACCGACGCCCCCGTCTTCGGGTCGCCGTCGTTCTCGATGGTCGTGACCCGGCCCCCGGCCTCGGTGACGAACAGTATGCCCGCCGCCACGTCCCAGGGCTTCAGGTTGCGCTCATAGAAGGCGTCATACCGGCCGGCGGCGACCCAGGCGAAGTCCAGGGCGGCCGAACCCAGGCGGCGGATGCCGGCGACCCGCTGGCCGACCGCGTGGATGTCCTTGATGGCCTGGGCGTGGCCCGTCTTGCCGATGAAGGGCAGGCCGGTGGCGATCAGGCTCTCCGACAGGTCGCGCCGACCGGCGACGCGGATCCGCTGGTCGTTCAGATAGCAGCCCTTGCCCTTCTCGGCCCAGAACAGCTCGTTCATCACGGGGTTGTAGGTCACGCCGGCCACGATCTCGCTGGACCCGTCCGGGGCCCGTCGCTCCAGCCCCACCGTGATGGCGAAGTGAGGCATGGCGTGCATGAAGTTGGTGGTGCCGTCGATCGGATCGACGATCCAGGTGTGGGACTTGTCGGTCCCCTCGATCATGCCGCGTTCCTCGCCCAGGAAGCCGTAGCCGGGGCGGGCCTTGGTCAGCAGCTCGAACAGGGTCTCCTCGGCCTTCAGGTCGGCCGCCGTGACGAAGTCGCCCGGCCCCTTGCGGGACACCTGCAACTGCGACACCTCGCCGAAGTCTCGCATCATCGGACGTCCGGTCTTGCGGACGGCGTCGATCATGACTTGAAGCAGGGCGGAGGCGAGGGCCATTGTGGGATCTCCTGGTCCGCATGTCCTCTAAAGCCGCTTAGGCCGGAGATGCGGAGAAGTTCAAGGGGGACGCGGAATGCGTCGGGAAGTGCTGGTGAATAGTGCTGGTGAGCAGAAGGTGAGCGGAAGTCGTGCGGAGCGCCTTGGCCCGCCGGCCCCTCTGCTCACCAGCACTATTCACCAGCACCTGTCGGAGTTCAGTCCGCGCGGCGGACGTATTCGCCGCTGGTCGTATCGACGACGATCTTCTCGCCGGCCGACATATAGGGCGGGATCATGATCCGCACGCCGTTCGAGGCGATGGCGGGCTTGTAGGAGGACGAGGCCGTCTGACCCTTCACGGTCGGCTCGGTTTCAGCGACTTCCAGCACGACCTGATCGGGCAGCTCCAGGCCGATCGGACGCTCTTCGTGCATCTCGATCACGACCTTCATGCCCTCTTGCAGATAGGGGATGCGCTCGTCGCCGACCCAGTCCTTCTGCAGCTCGATCTGCTCGTAGGTGGCGTCGTCCATGAAGACCAGGCTGTCGCCGTTGTCGAACAGGTAGGAGAAGTCCTTCTGCTCCAGGGTGACCCGCTCGACCTTGTCTTCCGACCGGAAGCGTTCGTTCAGCTTGTTGCCGGTTTCGAGGTTCTTGGCCTCGACGTTGGCGAAGGCGCCGCCCTTGCCGGGCTTGACGTGGCTGGCCTTGGTGACGACCCACAGGCCGCCGTTGTGTTGCAGGACCATGCCGGGCTTGATGGCGTTGCCGTTGATCTTCATCGGGTCACATCGGAAAGGGGGTTGCGCCCACGCGTCCGTTGGGGCGTGGCGAATAGGCGGCGATCCCTAGAGGAAGGCCCGGAAAAGGGCAAGCGGACCTAGTGGAGAGTCCGCTCGTTCACCTGATCCGCCTTGCGGTGCAGGAAGTTGCCCAGGCGGACGCCGCCGCCGGTCGGCGCCGCCATCTTGCCCGCGCCTTCGTCCAGCTTGCGGGCTTCATGAGCGAAGGCGGCCGACAGCCCGGCCGACGACATGGCCGCAGCCACCTGTTTCCACATCGACGAGGGCCGCAGGCCCAGCCAGATGGCGTTGACCGTCTGCGCCGCGACCCACAGGCCCATGGCCCGCGTCCGCTCCGGCCGATGAGGCGCGTTCCAAACCCTGACCGCGGACAATGTGGTGGCGGAAAACACCGCCGGCAGGATCAGGCTGAAGGCGCCGCGCGGCTTTTCGGTGATGGGCAGGTCCCGATTGCGGACATGCTTCAGTGTCCGCCGAGGCTTGAAGGCGCCCGAGGCTATGCCGGTGGCCAACAGGGCGAACCCAACGGTCAGCGCCACGCCCATGGCGACATGCGCCGCACTCCGCCCCTCGCTGTTCAGCAGATCCACAGCCGCGTCGCGCACGTCGTCGATGGCGTCGTCAATATCCGTCATGGTCTGCTCCAGCTTGCCCGGTGGAATCAAATGGTCGGCGCCGGACGCAGTTCCGTCAGATTTCCTCCGGCTCGACCGGTTCCGTCTCGCGCGGATCGAAATCATAGTCCAGCAAGTCGCCCGGCCGGCACTCCAGCACGGCGCAAAGCCGCGCCAGGGTGCTAAATCTTATGCCCTTCACCTTGCCGGATCGGAACAGCGAGAACTGCGTCTCGCTCAGCCCGACCTGGGCGGCCACGTCGCGCGCCTTCAGGCCTTTACGCACCATCAGATCGTTCAAGGTCACGCGAACGGGCATTCAGATCATCTCGTCCATCTCGGCCTGTATCCGGGTCGCCTGATCGAGAACCCTGCCGAGCAAGACCAGCGCGCCTCCGATCATGCCGAGGGTCATTCCCGCCACATCGAAATAGGCCCAACTGCTGCGCTCGTCGCCCAGAAGCCGCATCAGATTGGTCACGCCGAAGACGCTGAGCAGCCCGCCAAAACCCATCGCCAGCCCCACCCGACGCAGGGCCGACGACAGGGTCGGATGGATCAGCCGCCCTTTCGCCAACTGTCCCATCGCCGACCCGATCGACCAGACGGCGAATAGGTAGAGAAGCGAAGGCGAGGCCCAGACCATCTCCTGAACCACCCGCATGAGATCCCTGTGTTCTCCCCGTGCCGCAAACACGGCCGGCACGATCACATACATCAGGGCCAAGATGGCGCCGACGCTGCAAACCATGAAGATCGCAAGCCAGCGAAACTGGCGGCACATGTGGCGGAAACGGCGGAGATCGTCGGCGGCCATGGGTGTGTCCGGGGTTCAGAACCTGTCCTGTCTTTAATCTTGACTTAAAAATCTCTCGCTCGCAACTTTGTCTTAGAGTTAAACGGGAGGCGGCGATATGGCTGCGATCGAGACCGAGGGGCTGACAAGAGTCTTCGGGCGGCGGCGGGTGGTGGACGCGGTGTCGATGTGTGTGCCGGATCATGCCGTCTATGGCTTTCTGGGTCGGAACGGCGCCGGCAAGACCACGACGATGAAGATGCTGATCGGCCTGCTCCGCCCGACCTCGGGCGTCGCGCGGGTCTGCGGCGTCGACGTGGGGCGTCACAGGATGCGCGCGGCGCGCAGGATCGGCGCCCTGCTGGAGGCGCACGGCTTCCATGTCCATCTCACGGGCCGTGAGAATCTGGACCTGACGCGGCGTCTGCTGGGGCTGCCTGCAACCGAGATCGACCGGGTGCTCGAGGTTGTGGACATGCTGCGGGACGGCGGTCGCAGGGTGTCCGACTATTCGCTGGGCATGCGCCAGAGGCTGGGTATCGCGCGAGCCATGCTGGGCGCGCCGCCGGTGCTGATGCTGGACGAGCCGACCAACGGCTTGGATCCGGATGGGATCGCCGATATGCGCCGCTTCCTGCGCGCTCTGCCGCAGCGGGCAGGGGCGACGGTCCTCCTGTCCAGCCACCTATTGGGTGAGATCGAGCAGACGGCCAGCCACGTGGGCATCATCCACAAGGGTCGGCTGGTTGTGGAAGGCGAACTGGCGCGTCTGAAGGCCGATCTGGCGCCCGAAATCGGTCTGAGGGTCGACGACACCGACAAGGCTCGCGCCGTTCTGCGCGGCCGCGACTTGACCTTGGTTGAGGACGCCGAGGGTCTGGTGGCCCGGCTGCGGCCCGGCGACAACCATGACGTTGTGTCCGCCGCTCTCAACCGAGACTTGATCCAGGCCGGGGTGTCGGTCTTCGCCATCGCGCCGCGCGCGCGGTCCCTGGAGGGGATCTATCGCGCCGCCTCCGCCACCACGTCCCGCCGTCAGGAGACCGTCTGATGCTCGCCGTCCTTTCCGTCGAAGTCCGCAAGTTGAACCGGTCCCTGGCCCTGCTGCTGTCCGCCGCCGCGCCCACGCTGATCGCCGTCTTCGCCTTCGCCATGGTGCTGCGGTCCGAGAAGCCCTCGGAATGGTCGATGTGGATCGGCAGCGCTACCGCCATCTGGGCCTATTTCATGCTGCCCATGTGCGTCACCGCCCTGACAGCCCTGGTCGCTCACATGGAGCACGGACCTCGCAGTTGGGACCATTTGCGCGCCCTGCCGGTTCCGCGGTGGACCCTTTACGCGTCTAAGGCCGTGTGCGTGATCGGCTTGGTGGGGATCATGAGCGCGGCGGTGCTGGCCATGACAGTCGGAGCGGTGGTCGTCGGCGGCTTCGTCAAGCCGGAGGCGGCGGCGGTGGGCCGACTTGATCTACCGGCCCATGCGTGGATTCTGGCCAAGATGACGGCCGCGGCCGTTCTGATGACCGCCCTGCAGTTCTGGACAGCGATCCGATTCGCCAGCTTCGTACCCGGCTTGGTGCTCGGAATCGGGGGAACCTTCTTCGCCGTCGTGGCGACCTCGGCGAAACAGGGCGTCTTCATGCCTTGGCAAATGCCGGTGAACATACTGGCGACGGAGGCGTGGCGCGCTCAAACGGCTTTGATGCTGGGCGGCGGCCTGGGTATGGTCGTGCTCGCGGCGGCGGTGATCCACCTGGCCCGCCGCGAGGTCCGCTGAGCGGATCAGCCCCCGGTGGCGGCGCTGTCGGTGACGATTTCCTTCATGGCCGACTGCAGATAGTTCTGCGCGCCCATCAGTTCGATCAGCTTGTGCTGGTTCTCGAGGAAGTCGATGTGCTCCTCGGTGTCGGACAGGATCTTCATCAGCAAGTCGCGGCTGACATAGTCGCGGGCTTCCTCGCACTGCGTCACGGCGGCGGAGGTCGCCGCGCGGCTGTCCAGTTCCAGCTGCAGGTCGGCGCCGAGGCATTCGATCGGATCCTCGCCGACCTTCAGCTTGTGCAGGTCCTGGAGATTCGGCAGGCCGTCCAGGAATAGGATACGCTTGATCAGCATGTCGGCGTGCTTCATCTCGCCGATCGATTCTTCGTAGATGACGTTGCCGAGGTGGGCCAGACCCCAGCTCTCGAACATGCGGGCGTGTAGGAAGTACTGGTTGACCGCCGTCAGTTCGTTGGTCAGCACCGCGTTGAGGGTGCGGAGGATCGCGGGATCGCCCTTCATGGCCATAGGTCCTTACTCTCTCGGCGGCGCCTTGCCGTCATCGAGCTCTGCGATACCACAGTAAGGCCCGCATTGTTTATTTGCGAGTTTTTATCACTACATTGATATTGCGAGTGATTTCGCAGCCCAATAGCCCGCCTATTCTGCGGCGATGGCGAAGGCTTCGCGGCTGTCCTGAATCATCTGACGCATCTCGCACACGCATTTGGCGCACTGTGGCTGGCACTGGTGGGTCGCGAAGATGTCGCGGGGGCGGCAGGCGCCCGCCTCGATGGCTTGAGCCACGTCGCGCTGGCGAAGGCCGTTGCAGTTGCAAACGTACACGGGAAACCAAATCGTCGTCTGATAATGGTTCGCTATATCACCCCTTAAGATGATTGCAAGTTGTTCGCATAGGCGCCGCGTCCGGAAGCCGTTGACGAATGGTCGCAGGGGAGGGAAGTCACCCCCATGGCTCGCACTCCTTCCGTCTCCGCCCGACCGCCTTGCAGGCTGTATCTGATCACGCCGCCTTCGATCCCGGACTTGGACCGTTTCGCAGAGGCGTTGGAGCAGGCGCTCGGCGCGGGAGACGTCGCCGCGCTGCAGATCCGGCTGAAGCCGGCCGACGACGCCACGGTGGTCGCCGCCGTTCACAAGTTGTCGCCGATCGCCCGCCGCCATGAGGTGGCGGTTCTGCTCAACGATCGACCGGATCTCGCTCGCTCCACGGGCTGCGACGGGGTTCATATAGGTCAGCAGGACGTTTCTCTGGCCGAGGCCCGGCGCATCATGGGAACCGACGCCATGATCGGCGTCACCTGCCACGATGACCGGGAATTGGCGTGGAACGCGGCGGAGGCGGGCGCCGACTATGTCGCATTCGGAGCCTTTTATCCCACGGAAACAAAGACGACGACGCACAGGCCTGATCTTGAACTGCTCACGGTGTGGCAGGAAACTGTAGAGGTTCCGTGTGTGGCCATCGGCGGGATTACGGTAGAGACGGCGGCCGAGGTGGCCGAGGCCGGGGCGGATTTCATCGCCGTCAGCTCCGGCGTCTGGGACTACCCTTCGGGGCCGGCTGAAGCGGTTCGTGAGTTTAATCTCAGGTTGCGATTCTGAGACAGATTCATGTTTCAGGGGATGTTAGGAACCTTATGCTTTGATCGGCGGGAGATAATTTCCGCCGAGACCATTCATGACCATGAGCCGCGCGCTCGACATTGATGTCGTGAAGCCTCTGACGAGGCGGCCTATGGTCGCCGCGGCTCCGACCGAAACCAGGGGCGGAGACGTGTTCGCACACCCTCTGGCCCCGGTCCTGACCGGGGTTGTGGTGGCCGCGCTCGTTGCGCTCGCCATCACTCATGCCCGCAGCGCGGGCCTCATCGCGGGACTTTGGGCGGCGGGGGGCGTCGCCGTGGCCGTCTGGCTTCGAACCAGTCGAGGGCCTCGTCAGGACATCGCCTTCGCCCTTGTTTTGACGGCGAGCGTGCTGATCGGCCAGCTGATCGCGGGCAATAAGCCAGCGCTGTCGATCATGTTCACCTTGGCGAACATGATCGAGATCGGCGCGGCTGTGCTCCTGGCGCGTCGTTTCCTGCCTACGCTTGACATATCGACCTTAAGCGGAGCCGCTCGGTTCCTTATCGCCGTAAGCCTTGCGCCCCCGATCCCCGCCGCATTGGGCGTTTCGCTCGCCCTCGCGCAACTCGGCCCCCACGATTTCTGGAGTAGTTTTCGCACGTGGTGGTTCGGCCATGCCCTGGGTCTGGCGGTCATCGGCGCCTTGGGTGTTTCGTTTACGGCGGCGACCCTGGCCCGATTGAGAAGGCCGACGGTCGTTGCGGAAGCTGCGCTGCTCTTTGGCGCTCTGCTCGCCGTTCAGGGTTTTGGTCTGCTTTCCGGAATGCCGGTCGGGGTCGCCACGATTCCCGTGTTGCTGGCGGTGGCGGTGCGGTTGGGGGTGGCCGGCACGGCCTTCAGCCTGTTGATCGTGACCACGCTGTCGGTCGGCGGAGCCATCATGGGTCTCGGACCCATCACCGACGGCGGCAGGGCCCAGGACGTCATGATGGCCCAGATTCAGGTTCTTGTGGCCTATATCCCGATCCTCTTGGTCGCAGCCCTGCTGGAGGAGCGTGACCGGCTCGCGGATCAGGCTCATGTCGGTCAGTTGCGTGCGGAGAAGGCGTCGGAGTCCAAGTCGAGGCTCCTCGCCAACGTGGCACATGAGATCAAGAGCCCCGTCGCCGGCGTCATCGGCATAGGGAATCTGTGGTCGACCGGCCAGTTGGGGCCTGTGACTCCGCAGCAAACCGAAATGGCTGAAATGCTGGTCAAGACGGCGAAGCAGGTAGAGGCGCTGGCGCACGATCTGTTGGATCTCTCACGCGCCGAGTCCGGGGCGATAAGAGTCGATCTGCGGCCCACCAACATCTCCGGCCTGCTAGAGGACGTGAGGCGCTCGGCGCGTATGCGACGCGAAGCGGCTGCGGTCGATCTGCAGATCGTTTGCGAGGCTGAAGATCTGATCGCCGTGGCCGATTCCCAGCGGCTGGCTCAGGTGGTCGACAATCTGCTCAGCAACGCCCTGAAGTATGGCGCGTCCGGCGGGCGGGTGCTGATGCGGGCGTCTGCAGACGAGGATCGCGTTCGGATCGAGGTCGTCGACTTCGGCCCCGGCCTGTCTCCTGAAAAACAGGCTCAGCTGTTCGAGCCGTTCAATCGGCTCGGGCTCGAACGCTCCAGCATCGAAGGCCACGGCGTCGGGCTGGCGATCGCCAAAAGACTGGTCGAGTTGCAGGGCGGCGTCATCGGCGTGGTTTCGGCGCCAGGCCAGGGCGCGACCTTCTGGCTGACCCTGCCGAAGGCCTGAGCCGCCCTTGCGGTTCCCCGGTCGTCGGGTCATGGTCCCGGCATGTTCGCCATCGCTCTCGCCGCCGCCGTTCTGTCCGGACAAGACACGACCAGTCAGCGCTCGGCCTCCGATCTGACCCGCGATCTGAACAGCGGCCCGCCGGTCCGGCCTGCGGCTTCCGCATCCCCCGCGCCTCCGTCCACGCCCCCAGTCTCGGCCAGTCCGACCGGCGCCCCTCAAGCTGCGGCGAACCCCGTCGCGACGACGCCGACGGGGCAGGGCGCCAACTCGGCCTTGACGCGCGATCTGAACAGCGCGCCGCCTTCCGCTGTGCGTTCCCCGGCGCCCGCGACCACGCCGAGTCCGGCGACGCCTTCCTCTCCATCAGTTGCGAGGCCCGCCGTTCCCGGCCCCGTCGTCGCTCCGCCGCAGCCTCCGACACAACAGCCTTCGACGACGCAGCGCGCTCCCGCCTCGTCCTCTGTCCCCGCGTCGGCGCCGTCGGCCCAGGTCGGCTCCCCCCGCGGGCTGGACGCCTCCGCCGTCGCCGCCCTGCCGTTCCGGCTTGAGCTGCCGTCGGAGCTTGTCCTGACCCAGTCGCGCGCCGGGGCCGATGCCCAGATCTACGCCGTGCGTCGCGGCCAGACCCCCTTGGTCATGATCTACGCCGGTCCCGCCTCGCAGTTTCCGATCTATGATGGACAAGTGGTGCAGGCCGGCGGCCGGGCCTCGGTCGTGGTCAGCGAGGGCGCCCGCCGGCTCGCGCTGGAGCACCTGTTCCGGCGCTCGTCCTCGCCAGAGGAGATCCATGTCTGGGTGGCCGCCGCAGACGGCGCCGACCGGGACCTGGGCGAGCGGATCGCTCAGTCGGTCGACGCCCGCTAGACAGCGACGTCTACCTTCAGTCGGCGGACCAGACCGCCACTTCGGAGCCTGCAGGATCGGCGAAGTGGAACCTGCGGCCGCCGGGGAAGGCGTAGATGGGCTTCAGGATGACCCCGCCCGCCGCCTCGACCTTGGCTCGCATTGCCTCCAGATCATGGGCGTACAAAACCGGCAGGGGCGCCTTGGTCCGGTCGGCGGCATCTGCGTCGAAGCCCCCGTCCAAGCCCTGGTCGAAGGCGGCGTAGGTCGGGCCGTAATCGACGAAGGTCCATCCGAAGGCCTGGCTGTAGAACTCCTTGGTCTTGGGCAGGTCTGCGGCGGGCAGTTCGAGGTAGTCCAGCTTTCCGTCTTCACGCACGGTTGATCTCCTGGAGTGCGGCGCCACCGACAGACCTCTCTTGCACGCCGCTCGGATGTGCGCAAACCTGCAAACGGTTCGCAATTGCGGGAGTTGGCGATGATCGTGATGACAACAGGTCTAACCGGCCTGATGGCGCTGATGCGGCAGGACAAACCGAAAGGTGAGTTAGCCGGCGGATCCCCGTCTCCAACCGCACTCGCGCCGAGTTCAATCCCCGCCTGTCGCCCAAAACGGAGTTGACGAGTTTAGACGTCGGTCAGCCGATCTGGCCGCGGTGCCGCAGGAGGGCGTCGGCCAGGACGCAAGCGGCCATGGCCTCGACCACCGGCACGGCGCGCAGTGCGACGCACGGGTCGTGCCGGCCCTTGGTGCGCAGGTCGGCCTCCTCGCCGTCACGGGTGATGGTCTGGCGCGGCGTCAGGATCGAGGAGGTGGGTTTGAACGCCACCCGCGCCGTGACCGGCTGTCCTGTGGAGATGCCGCCCAGCACTCCGCCCGCATGGTTCGACAGGAAGACCGGCTGCTTGTTCAGGTCCAGCCTCATCTGGTCGGCGTTGTCCTCGCCCGACAATTCCGCCGCTCCAAAGCCGGCGCCGATCTCCACGCCCTTGGCGGCGTTGATCGACATCAGGGCGGCGGCCAGTTCGGAATCCAGCTTGCCGTAGAGCGGCGCGCCCCAGCCGGCAGGCACGCCGGTCACCTCCAGGGCGACGACGGCGCCGATCGACGAGCCGGCCTTGCGGACCTCGTCCAGATAGGCCTCCCATTCCGCAACGACCGCGCTGGAAGCGGCGAACAGCGGGTTGCCATGCACGGCGTCGAAATCAATGGCTTCCGGTGCGATCCGGTGCGGGCCGATCTGCACCACGCCGGCGCGGATCTTGACGCCGTCGCCCAGCACCTTGCGCGCCACGGCTCCCGCCGCCACCCGGCTGGCTGTCTCGCGCGCCGACGAGCGCCCGCCGCCCCGCGGATCGCGAACGCCGTACTTGGTCTGATAGGTGAAGTCGGCATGGCCGGGACGATAGGCGCGGGCGATCTCGCCATAATCCTTGGACCTCTGGTCCTCATTCCGGATCAGGATCGAGATGGGTGTACCGGTGGTCACCGGGCCGTCGCCGTCGTCAAACACGCCCGACAGGATCTGCGCCGTGTCACTCTCACGCCTCTGGGTCACGAAGCGGGACCCGCCCGGCTTCCTTTGATCCAGCCAGGGCTGAAGATCGGCCTCGGTCAGCGGGATCATGGGCGGGCAGCCGTCTACGACGCAGCCGATGGCCGGCCCATGGCTCTCGCCCCAGGTGGTCACGCGAAACAGATGGCCGAAGGTGTTGTGCGACATGGCCGACCTAATGGTCGAGGACGACGGCGAGGTCCAGCCTATGGGAGGGGAATCCCGCTGTCGCGCGCAAGATCAGGCGGCCAGACGTTCCGGCGCCCAGGCGCGCGTGAACCGGACCAGCAGGTCTTCAGCCGGGGAGGGGGCCTCCGATGACGGCGTCAGGGTTACGAAAAGATGGCCCTGCGCATGCGCTCCCCTCGGGGGCAATCCAAGCCCTTTGAACCGCACTCGCGCGGGCGACGCCATCTCCGGCGTGATCCAGGCGGACCGCAGACCCGCGTGGGTTTCGATCTCGACCCGGCCGCCTTCCTGGAGCAGTCGCGCAGGGGTCGGCCAGCTCATGAACAAATCGTCGCCCAGAACTGAAATCCCGTCTTCCGGTCGGATCAGAACGGCCAGATAGAGGTCCGCGCCGTCTACTCCTCCGCCCCTAAGCCTCAGATGTTCGCCGGTTCGGAGGCCGGCGGGCGCGGCGACCCTCAGGGTCTGCTCGCCCAGCTTCAGTTCAATCCGGGCCCCCGCGATCGCCTGCATGGGGCTTAGAACCAGAACCGGTGCAGGGGCGGGCGTTTGATCGGGCGGCGCCAGGCTGGGCCGGGCCGAGGCATGGGCCTGGATGAGGCGATAGGCGGCGATGACGCGCCGGAACCGCTCCGCGTCGCCGCCTGGCTGGTCAGGTCGCGCCCCTTTCACCGCCGCGCGGAACGCGGCCTTCAGCGCCTCGGCGTCTGTAGCGCCCTGCAGGCCCAGCGTGGCCAGGGCCTCGCGAACGGCGGCGGCGTCAGATGTCGGGCGAATAGCGCTCATCCCCTACCGTTCGCGCGATAGGGTCAATGCCCGGTTAACCGCGATTCGCTCTCGGGCGTTTGATCCCGATCATTTCCCTCGCAGCACGGTGGGGCTAGAGAAGTCCCATGACCGCTCCCGTGATACCGCCCAGCCCCTCGCGTGAAGAATATGCCCGCGACTACGCCGCCGCCCTGGCCGCGAACGGCGACGAGACCATCTTTGATCGCACCGAGCCGGTGGGCCTGTTCATCGAATGGCTTGCTCAGGCGAGGGCGCACGAAATCAACGATTCCAACGCCATGACCCTGTCCACAATAGATGCGGACGGACTGCCCGACGCCCGCATCGTTTTGCTGAAGGACGTGGATGAGCGGGGGTTCACCTTCTATTCGAATAGCGAGAGCGCCAAGGGCGTTGAACTCGCCGCCCGCCCGGTTGCGGCCCTGACGTTTCACTGGAAGACCCTGCGCCGGCAGGTGCGGATCCGTGGGACAGTTGAACCGGTTACGGCGGAAGAGGCCGACGCCTATTTCGCCAGCCGCGCCCGTGAAAGCCGCATCGGCGCCTGGGCCTCTGATCAGTCGCGTCCTCTGGACGCCCGCGAGACTCTCGAGGCCGCCGTGGCGCGCGAGACGGCGCGGTTCGACGGGGCAGAGGTGCCGCGTCCCGCGCGCTGGACCGGCTGGCGGGTCCTGCCCCGCAGCGTCGAGTTCTGGCGCGACCGGCCCTTCCGCCTTCACGACCGGTTGCAGTTCACGCGGGACGGCGACATCTGGACGCGCCGACGGCTTTGGCCCTGATAGGCGGAGCGGCAAGGCCTGACGCAACATAGCGGCCTCGGCCGCGTTACGACCGTCTCGCCACGGCCAAGGTTTTCGATGCGTCTGCTCTCGCTGCTGTTCGCCTGTCTCCTGATAGCGGCTTGCGCCACCCATCCCGGCAAGGTCGATCACGTCCGGTTCGCCGCGGACGCGCAGTCGGCTCTGGCCTCGACGGAGGCGGGAACCATTCGCGGCGTCGAAGGGGCCGGCGTCCGCGCCTTCCTGGGCGTTCCCTTCGCGCGGCCGCCGGTCGGGGACTTGCGCTGGCGTGCGCCTCAGCCGGTCGAGCCCTGGGCCGGAGTTCGCGATGCGACCCGGCTGGGATCGGATTGCACCCAGGCCATCGGCCGCAGGGCGATCCTGGGCGGCGGCGGCGGGCTGGTCGTGGGGTCGGAAGACTGTCTCTACCTGAACATCTATGCGCCGGCCGAGACATCCGATCGGCGGCTGCCCGTTATGGTCTATATCCCCGGCGGGGCGTTCACCGTCGGATCGGGCGCCAACTACGACCCGTCGAAGCTGGCGGCGGTGCAAGACCGCGTGGTCGTCACCCTGAATTATCGGCTCGGCGCCCTGGGCTGGCTGGCCCATCCCGAGTTCAAGATGGAGGGAGAGGGGTTCGGGGGCAATTTCGGCCTGATGGATCAGCAAGTCGCCCTGCAATGGGTTCGCCGGAACATCGCGGCCTTCGGCGGCGATCCGGCCAATGTGACCCTCTTCGCGGAGAGCGCCGGCGCCTGGTCGGCCTGCTATCTGATGGCTTCGCCGGCGTCGGAAGGGCTCTACCAGCGGGTCATCCTGCAAAGCGGCGGTTGTCTGGAGCCCTCTTCCCTGGTCAGCGCCGAAGCCGCAGCCCAGTCGGGTCCAATCTTCGCAGAGCGGCTGGGGTGCCCGGAACCCGATCAGATCGCCTGCCTCAAGGCCCTCCCGGCCTGGCGGTTGTCTCGCGCGCCCTCCCTCAGGGCGGGGATTAACGGTCCCGGATCATGGGGACCAGTCTATGGCGACGCGACCGTTCCGGAAAATCCGGCTGTGGCCATCGACCAGGGACGGTTCACCCGCGTCCCGGCCCTAGTCGGCACCAACCTCGACGAGGGCCGCCTGTTCGCCAACGAGGTGAAGGACATGGATCGCTACCAGAAGGAGACGATCTGGATGTACGGGGACGTCGGTCCCCGTGTTCTGGATCGCTATCCTGTCGGTCCGGACGGTCCTGCCTACGCCATCGCCGCCAACTTCACGGATCAGCGCTTCGCCTGTCCGTCCCAGGCCCTGCGACGCCAGTTGTCCCGTTACGTCCCGGTCTGGGGGTATGAGTTTGCCGACCGCGACGCGCCCTTCGTCCTGCCCGATTGGATCGTGGGGCTTGACCTAGGCGCCTATCACGCCAGCGAGCTGGCCTATGTCTTCGGGACCAGTTGGGTGTTCGCCGATGTGAAGCGGTTCACGCCGCAACAGAAGGCGCTCTCGGCGCGGATGCAGGCCTTCTGGGCCGACTTCGGGCAGTCTGACTTCGGATCTGAGTGGCCGCGCGTCGATGGCGCCGGTCCCGTTCGCGTATTCACCGCGAAGGGCGATCACCTGGATGACGCCTTCTTCCAGCGCCACCACTGCGACTTCTGGGACGGCACCGTCTTCGGCGCCGTCCACTGATCAGAGGAAGCGAACCACCACCCCTGGCTTGACCTTGTCGGCCAAGGTCCAGGCGTCCCAGTTGGTCAGACGGACGCAGCCGTGCGACGCCGTCTTGCCGACCAGATGCGGGTCCGGCGTGCCGTGGATGCCGTAGCTGGGCTTGTCCAGGTCGATCCAGACCACCCCCACCGGATTGTTCGGTCCCGGCTTGACCACCACCCTGCGGTCGAGGTCGCCGTAGCTCAGCTTGGCTGGATCATAGACATAGTCGGGATTTCTGGCGACGCCGTTCACCTTGACTGTGCCCGTGGGCGTCGGATTGTCGCCGCTGCCTATGGTCGCGGGGAAGTAGGCGATCAGCGCCCCCTGCGCATCGAAGGCGCGAACCGAACCCTCTGACTTGTCGACATCGATCCGATGAACTTCGGCAGGCAGAGGTTTGGCGTTGACGACGGGAACCGTCAGAACCTGCCCCACGCGTTGGAAATCCACCCCGGGGTTCATGGCCCTGAGCAAAGCCTCGGTCATGTGAAACCGTTCAGCCAAGGCTTCGACGATATTGGCGTAACCCATGAAGGGCGCCTCGCTTTGGGCCTTCAGGTCCGTCGGCGCCACGACGAGATAAGGCCCGGCCAAGTCCTGGCCCGTAATCGTGTAGGAGCGGGCCACCGCGCCAGGCCCGGCCGTCGCGCGTAATCGGCCCATCACGTCGGCGTTCAGCTCTCCTGTGGCGGCCAGACCTTGCGCCGCCTGGAAGGCCGCCACGGCCTGGCGCATGTTCGACCCCGCCAGGCCATCGATGGCGCCGGGCGAAAACCGAGCCCGCTCAAGCAGGACCTGAGCGCGGACCAAGGCCGGATGGGGAGCCTCCGCTCCCTGAGCGGGCTGGTAGGCGGCGTTCTCTATGGCGTTCCGGGCCAGGGGGCCCGCCTCGGCCGGCGCCGTCTCTTGAGATGAGGTCGAACGGGACTTTTCGGCCGGCGGGGAGCAGGCGCTCAGGTTGATGAGGAACAAGGCGGGCAGGAGGCAGGCGACGCGACTCAAGGCTCAGTTCTCTTCACCGGTCGCCGGGTCTGTCGCCGTCTCGCCCGAGTTGCTGGAGCCCTCGGCGCCCTTCGGTTCCGTGGCGGGGCGAGGAGGCTCGCCGTCACGGTCAGGGCGGAGATTTTCGTTTTCAATACTGCGGTTGTCTGGACGGGCGTCGGTCATGGTCTTCTCCATCGTAAAGGATCTCCGGTCTCAGCCAACGCACGCCGAGCGGCGGGGCTCCCCCGCTCTCGGGCTAATGGGCGTTCACCATGCCGATGAACCCTGCTGCAACGCGTGACCTCTAGGATCGCGACTGGACCGCGCCTTGCTGGACAGGGCCCGGAAGAGGACGGGCATGGCCGAAACGTTACAGGTCGAGATCATCGGTGCGGCGGCGATGGACGCCGAGGCGATCGCCCTTTGGCGCGAATGGTCGACGACGAATCCCTTGCTTCAAAGCCCCTATTTCCGGTGGGACTATACGGAAATCGCGGCTCGGGTCTGCCCGGGCGCAGCAATAGCGGTGTTCCGCCGCCAAGGTCAGATCGTCGGTTTCTTCCCGCATCAGAGGCGGGGCGGGTCGATCCAGCCTCTCGGCGCCCCGATGAACGACTATCACGGCGTCGTCGCCGCCGAGGGCGAGGAGATCGCGCTCGAGCAGGTGGCGCGCCTTCTCAAGGGGCGCAGGCTGAACGTTCCCGGGTGGATCGGTTCAGGGGAGACGGGGGAGGCGCGCCAGACTGTCCAGGTGGTCATGCCCGACGCCGGCTTCGACGCCTGGTACGCCGAGCGCCGCTCGACCTTCGGCAAGTATTTCAAGGACAAGGAACGCGCGCGCCGCAGCCTCGAGAACGAGTTGGGGCCGGTGCGGGTGGAACACGATCTGCGCGATCCGGATTTGCTGGATCACCTGATCGACCTCAAGGCCGCCCAATACCGCCGGTCCGGCCTGCACGACATCTTCGCGTGCGGCTGGACCCGCGATCTGCTCCACGCCCTGATGAAAGCCGAAGAGCGCGATTTCGGGGCCTCCATGGCCGCCATGTACGCCGGGGAAAAGCTGGTGGCCGTGGAGTTCTCGCTCCACGCCGGGCGTCATCACCATTTCTGGTTCCCGGTCTATGAGCCCAGCCTCGCGCGCTGCTCTCCCGGCATACTCCTCAGCATCGACACGATGCGCCTGGCCGCCGCCGACGGCTTCCGCGTCTTCGACTTCGGCTTCGAGGGCGAGGGCTACAAAAAGTACTTCGTCAACGCTCGCCAGACGGTGCGCGAGGCGGTGGTGATGCGACCCGGCCTGGTCCGGGCTCTGGGCGACGCCGCAGTCCGCGCCCTGGGTCGGGCGGGTCCGCGTGGGGAAGCCCTGCACGCCTCCCTGCGGCGGCGCTGGTCGACGATTGAGGCCTGCGAAGCCTCTCCAGCCGGACGGGCGCGCGGCGCCGCCGTCGCGGTGCGTTCGGCCCTCCAGAAGGCCGCCGGCAGACGAAAAACGCCGACCCGCGTCGCCCACGCCTAGGAGCCGCCATGACTGCTCGCCGCACCCGCTATCCCGGCCCCGTCGTTGAGGCGCGAACCCACCACCACAGCCTTGTAGATCAGGGCTTCGCCGAGGATGCGGCCCTGGGCGCTGTGCTCGACCGTTACCCGGCCGATCTGTTCGACATCAATCTGTACGACTACGACGACGCCGGTCAGGTTTCGCTGAGGACCGGCGCGCGGGGACGTTTGTCGGGCGATGAATTGCTGGAAGCGATCAAACAGGGTCGGCTCTGGGTCAATATGCGGGGCGTGGAGACGGGATGGCCCGAGCTATGGGCCGCGGCCATGTCGGAGTTCCGATCGATACAGTCCGCCTATCCCGGGCTAAAGGCGGTGCGAAACGCCGGGCAGTTGATCCTGTCCTCGCCGAAGGCGCGCGTGCCGTATCATTTTGACGCCGCGGGGGTGGTGCTGTTCCATCTGCGGGGCCGCAAGCGGGTGTTCGTCTATCCCGGCGACGAGGCGCATGTGCCGGAGCGCAGCATGGAGCAGGTGGTCGCCCGCCAGACGACCGAAGAGCTGCCTTATGACCTTGCCTTCGAGCAAGATGCCCAGGTGGTCGATCTGGAGCCTGGCGACGCCCTGACCTGGCCCCTCTATGCGCCCCACCGCGTGGAGAATCTGGACCGCTTCTGCGTGAGCCTGTCCATGGATTTCCAGACCTGGCCTTCGCGGTTTCGAAACGGCGCCCTCTTCACCAATGCGGCGGTTCGCCGGATGGGGGGGCGGCCGCGTTTCACCGACGACATGACGACGCCCGAGCTGGCGGCGCGCTGGGCGGCCTCCTTGGTCCTGAAAAGAGCCGGAGCTCTGAAGAGCCGGATCGCGACCTTCCAACGCGATTTCGAACCGCGCCTCGGCGCGGCCGACGGCGCGGGCGCCCTGACGTCGAGCTGATCCGGGCTCCTGTTAATTCGAGTTCATGACCTCGAGTTAAAATGACTTGCGGCGTCCGCACGCGCACCTTCGCCTCATCACAGGAAGGAAGGTCGCCCATGAAGACCGCTCTGATCGCCGCCGCCGGAACCGCCGCCCTCTTGGGCCTGTCGGCAGCACCCGCCTCCGCTGCAGAGCTTGAAATCCGCAATGCCGTTGCGCGAGTCGTCGTCATCGTCGAGGATCGTCAGGACATCGGCGTCGAGGTCACGCAGGGCCGTTCGCGCCTGCCCGCCGTCCAGGTGCGCCGCCACGGTCGAGACGTCGAAATTGACGGGGGCTTGCGCCGAAACGGCTTCTTGGGCGGCGGCTCCCGTATCGGCGCGTGCAACTCGGGTCGACTCGACGCAGCTCAGCCGGGTCAGGGCGCCACGGTGGAGGTTAGAGACCTGGGACGCATCCGTCTGGAAGACGCGCCCTTGATCGTCGTCCGGACCCCTCGGGATGTCGATGTCAGCGCCGGTGGCGCCGTCTTCGGCGCCGTCGGTCGCGGGGCGCGCTCGGTTGAACTGGACAGCGGCGGATGCGGATCCTGGACGGTCGCGGACGTCGGCGGTCCAGTCGAACTGGGCGTCGGCGGCTCCGGTTCGATCCGAGCCGGCGCCTCCCGTTCGCTCGACGCCAGCGTCGGCGGATCGGGATCGATTTCCGCCGGGCAGACGGGCGATCTCAAGGTCGCGGTCGGCGGCTCTGGCGGTGTGGAAATCGCGGGCGCCAATGGTCGCGGCGACGTCTCAGTCGGTGGGTCAGGCGGGGTCAACATTCGGCAGGGACGAATGGACAAGCTCTCCGTCGCTATCGGCGGTTCGGGCGACGTCCGTTTCGGCGGAACCACGCGCGACCTCAGCGTCGCCATTGCAGGCTCCGGCGATGTCCGCGTCGCCGCCGCCACCGGCGCCGTGTCCCGCTCCATCGTCGGATCCGGAACCGTTCATATCGGGCGCTAAGACCCGTCTCTCGCCGCGAGAGGAAAGGCCCCCGGTCGTGGAACCCCGGGGGCCTTTTTCGGTCTGACGCACAGCGCAAGAAAAGGCCCCGACGGATCGCTCCGCCGGGGCTTCTGGTGTCAGGAAGACCTGAAGAGCTTAGAAGGCGCTCAGGAGGCTCGTGATCGACGAGACGCCCAGGCCGGCGCCGGCGCGGTCACGCGCTTGCAGGCCGCCGCCGAAGCTGTAGCGCAGGCCCAGCGACCAGGTGTCGACGTCGATCGAGTCGACGTCGGCGCGGGTGTAGGAAGCGCCGACCGAGAACGGAGTGTTCTCGATTTCGTACTCGGCGCCCACGCCGTAGGTCCAGGCGTCCACGTCGCCGCCGTCGAAGTCGACGTTGTTGTAGCTGACGCCCGCGTTCAGGCGCAGGTTCGGCATGACGTAGAAGGCCGCGTCGCCGCCGACGGTCCAGATGTCGGCGTCCACGTCGTCAGCCGTGGTGTAGGCGACCAGGCCGGTAAGGGTCGCGTTCGACAGGTACTTCTGGGCCTCGGCGCCGACCGTCCAGATCGGGTCGTTGCCCGAACCGATGTCGTTGGCGGCGACGAAGGCGCCGGCGCGGACGTCTGCGGTCCACATCTTGGTCAGGTGAGCGGCGGCGACGCCGGTGACGTCTTCTTCACCGAAGGCCTTGGCGTAGTCGACGGCGCCGTTCAGGGTCACGGTCCAGTCGGCGGCCGGCAGGGCGACGGCGCCGTCCACGGTCCAGACGTCGGCGTCATAGTCGTCGCCGGCGATTTCGACCGACGGGTTGGAATAGGTCACGCCGACCGAGCCGACGGCGTCTTGAGCAAAGGCCGGGGCGGCGAACAGGGCGGCGGCGGCCGAGGCGAGGAGGATCGTCTTCATTTTCTTTTGTCCTTAGCAGTCTCGACCCGGATGGGGGTCCGGGGAGGGCGGCTGCTATCAGGACGCGGCCAAGCTGAGCATTAAATCGCCGTTATATAAGTGTCTTGAAACTGCCATGTGGCCCATCCGCCACGCCTTGTGGCTGCAATGTGTCAGCGGTGGGCGCATCTCGGGGCAAAGGGTTAAGATGCGGCAGCCGCATAATCATATAAGCATATCTTTATATGTATTGACGGGGGTGGGTTTATGCCGTTCTTTGCATCCGTCGTGGTCTCTGTCCGTCGTTCGGCGCCCAGAGCTAAGAGGGAAGCCGGTGTAAAACCGGCGCTGCCCCCGCAACTGTAAGCGGCGAGTCGAGGGTCCATCTCGTGTCACTGGCGTTCGCGCCGGGAAGGCCGGACCCAAGGCGTCGACCCGTGAGCCAGGAGACCTGCCGCGACAGATAACGTCCTCCGGCGGGGTGTCCGGTCAGGCCGCATGCGCGCCGCCGGACCCTGCACGTCCGCGTCGGCGTCCGCGCGACCCTGTCCGAAACCTGGCCACAACACAGGTTTCGAACCCCATGACCCGCCACACCGTTCAGGTCGCCACCCTCGGCTTTCCCCGTATCGGCCCCAAGAGAGAACTGAAGACCGCGCTCGAGGCCTATTGGGCCGGCAAGACTGACGCCGAGGCCCTTCTGTCCGCCGCCGCCGAGCTGCGCGGCCTGACTTGGGCGCGCCAGCGCGACCTGGGGGCCGACGTCGTGCCGTCCAACGACTTCTCTCTCTATGACCATGTGCTCGACCTGACGGCC